>JAQWRY010000086.1:300000-600000 GCA_029243485.1 Candidatus Binatia bacterium
ATCCGCCCGAAGGCCGAACACGACGCGCTGATCGAAGGGCTCGCCAAGTCGGACGTCACGGTCACGTCGATCCGGATCGGCGACGACAAGGACAGCTACGACCTCATCCGGAACATCGCTGAGGCGACCGGCGGGCACTTCTATCACGTGAAGGACTCGACCTCGCTTCCCGATCTCATGATCAGCGATACGCGGCGCCGCGCCGGCCGTGAAGACGACGGCCCGAAGGACGTAGCGTTCCGCCCGCGCATCCGCACAGGCGACGCCGAAGCTCTGGGCGGTCTCGTCACCAAGGACATGCCGCTGCTGCGGACATTCGCGAAGGTGCCGCTGAAAGACGGAGCGCAAGAGTGGATCGGCGCGGATCACGGCGAGAAGCCGGCCCCCATTCTCGCCGGTTGGCAGAACGGGCTCGGCCGCGTCGCCGTCTTCACCGCCAACCCGACGCGGGAGTGGCAGAGCTGGGGGGGCGTCCGTCGCTTCTGGTCCCAACTCATCCGGTGGGCCGCGCGCCCCGAGAGCGCCGAGGAGCTCAGGCTCGCGGTTCAGAATCAGCGCGGCCGGACCGTTCTGGAGATCGACACGTTCGACCGGGAAGAGGGAACCTCGCTCCTCGTCCGACTGTTCGGCCGGGACGGCGGAACCCACGAACTCCGGCCGACTCCGCTGCGACCGCGCCACTACGAGGTCGAGCTTCCTGCCGTCGAGACCATCGAGCCCCGGGTCGAGATCGCGATCGAGCGCAACGGCGAAGTCGTCTTCACCCGCGACGAGTGGCTGCCTCAGGCATCGGCAGCCGCCCAGGCCCGCCGCGAGGACCCCGAGGCGGAGGCCAACATGGCCCTGCTAAAGCAGATCGCCGAGGTCACCGGCGGCTCGGTCAACGCCCCGATCGACAAAATTCTGAAACGGGCCCCAGCCGACCGACAGATCACCTTCCCGCTGGCCTACTGGCTCGCCCTCGGCGCGTTCGGACTGGCCCTTATTGACATCGGAGTTCGGCACACTCGGTTCGAATGACCGCGCCGCCCGGTGCTTTGCATCGGGGAACGTGCTCGTTATACCTCCGATCGGCGGGCCGAATCCGGGGCCGCAGCACCACAATCAGGAGGAATCATGGCGTACATCATCACGAGGCTCTGCCGCGACTGTGTGGACACCGGCTGCGTCGCGGTTTGCCCCGTCGACTGCATTTACGAGCACACCGGCTCCGACAAGGAAACGTTCCCCAACCAGCTCTACATCCACCCGGATGAGTGCATCGACTGCGGTGCGTGCGAGCCCGAGTGCCCGTGGCAAGCCATCTTCGAAGAGGTCGCCGTGCCCGAAGTCTTCAAGGAAGACACACCCTTGAACTACAAGATGATGGACAACGCGGACGACTTCGCGGTGAAGACGCACGACAAGACCGAGCACCCGAGCTCGGACCAGATCGACGAGAACAAGAAGAAGTGGGGCCTCACTTCCTGATTCTGAACTCGGCCGGGTGATCGGTTCTGCGAACCCACCCGGCCGGCTTCACCCCCCTCGAGTCGCCTCCGAGTAGATCTTGGGCAGCTCGAGCGGAAGAGCGCCGATCTCGTCGATGACGAGGTAGCGCTTCTCTTCACACATCTCGCGCAGGTAATCGTTGCCGGCGCGATCGACTGTGATGCAGAAGGTCGAGATGCCGCTCTTCTGCGCCTCGCGCAGAGCCATCGCGGTGTCCTTCAGGCCGTAGACGTTCGAGCGACGATCGTCCCCGTAGTCGAAGTCCTGGGGGAACCCGTCCGAGAGCAGGATGAGATGCTTCGACCGCGCGACGATCGGTCGGAAGTACGTGAGCGCCTGGCGTAGGGCCGCTCCCATCCGCGTCGAACGCTGCGGCTCGATGCCACCGATCCGACTGCGCACCCCCATGGTCAGTGACTCGTCGAAAGACTTCACCGAGAAGAGCTCGACCTGCCGCCTGCCGTGGCCGGAGAACCCGTAGATCGCGTACAGATCGCCGATCTCCTCGAGCGCCTGGGACATGATGACGAGCGCTTCCTTCTGGATGTCGATGATTCGGCGCCGCTTCGGCTGGGGCGGGTGGATGGCGAAATCGAAATCGTCCTCGTCGGTGGGCTCGGCGGGAGGCGGCGGCTCGGTCTCCTCATCGGTCGACGCGGACATGTCGAGCAGGAACAGCGTCGCGACGTCGCGCTCCTCTCGCTTGCGGGCCGTGTAGAGCTTCGACGACGTGTCGTGTCGCGCCCGGAGGTCCGCGCGGGCTGTCACGACGGCGTTCAGGTCGAAGTCCTCCCCGTCGAGAAGGCCCCGCAGGACGCGGTAGCCCTCCGGCTTCACCCGCTGGAACTGACGGCGGACCTCGGGCAGCAGCTCCCGATGCTCGGATAGCGCGGCCGTGAAGAACGAACCGCTGTCCCCATCGACCTCCACGTCGTGCACGTGGCACCAGCCCACGCGGTAATCCTCGATCCGGTGATCCCACTCATCGTGAAGGTGCACGCCCTTGGCTTCCCGGGTTGGGCGTTGGACCGCGAACATCCGATCTGCGGATTCTCCGCTCCGATCAGCCTTGTCTCCATCCATGCCCGAACCGGTGAGACCTGCGACGAACAGGCCGGTGGGATCGATCGCCCCCTCGGACCGCTGCACGGTCAGGTCCGGGTTCTGCTCGAGGTAGGCCTTGAGGAGCTCGGGATCGAGCGGGACACTCGGCGAGGTTTCGTCCGACCGCTGGCCCTTGCCGTCGCGCGGTTCCTGCACGATCTCGGTCGGATCACCCGCGTCGCCGGGGGCGGCGGCCGTGTCGTCGTCCTCGAGGTCCAAGAGGTAGGCAAGGGCCGGATCCTCGGCCAGGAACTCCTCGAGCCCATAGACCTTCACGAGCTCTCCCTCGGAGAGCATCCGGCTGAACAGGGTGGTGCAACGGGCCGTGTCGTAGACCGTCGCTTCGCCCTCGTGGGCCGCGCGGGCGAACGTGCAGACTTCCGCACCCTTCACGTCGCCGAGGTTCACGCGCTCGACCGGTCCGCCCAAGGCCAAGTAGAGCATCGCCGCCGAGGGACCGTCCTCGGGTTGAATCTCGTCGGTCGGGAACACTCGCTTCCGGAGCTCCACGACATCGGCCGCCAGACCCGGGTAGCGCTCCGCCAGACGGGGCATGATCCGCGCCGCTTCGAGGTGCATGAAGAGCCCCGCGGCGGCCTCGGGCGATTCGAACCGACGGAAGAACTCGTCGAGCCCGCCCTCGTCCTCGGTCTCCACCCATTGCCGGATGTCGAAGTCGAAGGTCCCCTCGTATTTCCAGAGGGTGGCGAGCGTCGCCTGCAACTTCATGAGGGTGAAGTTCTCTTCCCAGATCGGGAACACGTTCACGCGCTCGCTCACGGGGACCGTCGCTCCGTCGGTCGCGATGGGAGCGAAGAGCCCGCGCGCCTCGACCGGCACCACCGGCAGCCGACCGCCCTCCAGCAACTGGAGGTAGCCTCGGAGCGTCGTGTCGATGTCCTCCAGTACGACCGCGGCATCGTGTCGGGTAAGGAACGCTCGGGCGCCGCGGGTCTCGAGGCCGAAGAAGGCCTCGGCGGCGACAGGCTGGATCTCGGCGAGAGCCAGACCCTCACGCACGAACGCTTCCAGATCGTGTCCGTACCCGACCGCGTCGCCGACACGCAGCACCGCCCGCAAGAAGCGCGGCGCCGCCGCCCGCGCCGGACCCGCGATCTCGTTGGCCAGATCCAGAACCATCCACCGAGCGGGTTGATCCAGACGACGCAGGACCGGCCCCACGACCTCGAGCGCGTCCAGGAGTTGCGTCGAGTCGCCGGCGAGCGAGCGAGCGAGGGTGACGACCGCGGAGCGGCTGTGGCGCGGCGTTCCCTCGAGGGCGGCAGGCGCCGCCTCGAACACCTTCCGTCCGCCGATCCGGTCCGCGGCCGAAGCGCGCGTTGCGAGATCCACCGCATCCGCCAGTTCCTCGTCGGAGAGGCCGGGCGCCGCGGGGAGCATGTCGAAGTGCCCCCCCGTTCGTCGGGATCCGAAGACCGCGGCCTCGCAGTACCGGGCCCAGGACTCGATCACGTCGCCGCCCCGGGTTGAGATCGCGGCGCCGGCAGCGGTAGCGAACCGCGGCACGAGGGGATCGGTCCGATGGCGCTCCGCGAGCCCGGCCACCGCAGTCGCGCATCCCGGGAGGCGAGCGGCGGCAGGCCGGTCCGCGAGCCCTTCGAGGGAAGCGACCCCGAACGCCTGTGCGGCGCGGACCGAGTGCGCCCCGATTTCCTCGATCCCGGTGCACCAGTCCCGGATGCTGGTCGGATCCAGCCCCTCGATCGCAGCGACAGGCAGAGCGACCAGGGCGAGCCCAGCATCGCGACCGGCGCCCTCGAGCTCGACGACACGCCCCAGTGAC
Organism: Candidatus Binatia bacterium; assembly: GCA_029243485.1. NCBI lineage: Bacteria > Candidatus Binatota > Binatia (SeqCode) > Binatia bacterium. The sequence continues at coordinate 304,400 of JAQWRY010000086.1, forward strand.
TCCGCGTAGGCCAGGGTCCGGTCGGCGCCCATCGATGCGCCGAAGTCCGCCGCGAGATCCCGGATCCGTCCCGCAAAGCCGGGGCTCCGTGCTTCGAGCGCTTCCGCGAGACGGAGCAGCGCCGAAGCCGGCGCACTGTCGTCCGCGTGGCTCATCCCACCTCGATTTCGCATTCCCCCGCGAAAACCGCCAGGAAGCACACCGAACGTCGAGGGCCGAGCTACCGGGTCCGCCCCAGGGAATGCGGCCGAAGAGCCTAGCCGGTTCCCGCTAAAGTTCCCGCCCTCACCACCCGATGTTCTCAGCAGGTCGGAGTGGGTCCGGCCGAATGTGGGAGGATAGCCATGCTTATCAGATCCAGTGTTCTCGCTCTCGTTGCGGCCCTGTCCCTGTCCGTCTCTGTTGATTCCGTTCAGGCACAGGAAATTCCGCAGCCGTTATTCGGAAACTGCTGTTCGTGCAGTGCTGCGATCAAGTTTCGTCCGGCTCTCGATCTGCTCAAGATCGGCGCCCGCGTCCTCCCTACGCCGACTGCGGTCATCGATCCGGTGGCCACGGGCATGACAATCGATCTGAGCAACGCCGACGGCGGTCTTCTCTCGACTACGATTCCGCCGGGCGCGTTCGTCGCAAAGAACGGCGGCCAGAAGTTCATCTACAAGAACAAGGCGGCTCGGCTGACGGGCGGCGTTGTGAGCGCCGTTGTCCAGGAACGGAACGACCAGCACGGTGGCTGGTTGATTAGCGTGAAGGCCTACGGAGACCTCTCCGGCGCCACCCTGGCGGAGATGTCGACCGACGTCGCCATCGGCACGTCATCGTTCTTCGACACCAGCGATTGGGATCAGCGATCCAAGGGTTGGCGTAAGAAGTTCCAGCAGTAGAAGCGACTGCGCTGCCTCCCTACCCGGTCGGGGCGCCGCAACGCTTCACTCTGCGAACAGCGCGGAAACCAGCTCCGACACCTGCCGGAGCATCTCGGGGTCGTCAGTGAGCGAGTTCGTCACCGCGACGGTGCAGGCCCGTCTGGGCGCGAGCCCCTTGGCGATCAGCTGGCCGGCGTACACGAGGAGCCGCGTACTCACGCCCTCGCCCAGGCCCGAGCCTCGCAAGTGCCGCACCTTCTCGCCCAGGGTCGCGAGACTGAGCGCGGTATCGGCATCGATACCCGTCTCGTGGCGGACGATCTCTGCCTCGCGGTCGCGCGGCGGGTAGTCGAAGTCGAGGCTGACGAAGCGCTGCCGCGTCGAGTGCTTCAAGTCCTTCAGGACGCTCTGGTAGCCCGGGTTGTAGGAGATCACGAGCAGGAAGCCGGGATCCGCCTCGACGATCTCACCGCGCTTGTCGATCGGCAGGATCCGCCGATGATCGGTGAGCGGATGGATGAGGACGATCGTGTCCTTCCGCGCCTCGACGACTTCGTCGAGGTAGCAGATCGACCCGGCGCGCACGGATTGCGTCAGCGGACCGTCGATCCATACCGTCTCGTCGCCTTGGATGAGGTACCGGCCGACGAGATCAGACCCGGTCAGATCTTCGTGGCAGGCGACGGTGATGAGAGACGGCGCGCCGCCCGGCCGCGGCTCGTCGCCCATGAGACGATGCGCCATGTACTCGACGAAGCGCGTCTTCCCGCAACCCGTCGGACCCTTGAGGAGAACCGGCAACCGGCACTCGTAGGCAGCGGTGAAGATCTCGATCTCGTCGTGGATCGAAAGATAGTAGGGCGCGCTAGAGGGCGCTTCGGCGGTAGTCGTCATGTGCGCTTTCGCTCGGACCGAGAGTTCAGTGGATGCCCGGCCCGGGCGAGATGGCACTCGGCTCGACGCCGAGGGAGCGAATCGCGCTCTCCCACACCTTCTCGGATGGCGTGTGGAAGATCAGATCCATGCTGACCGGTACGGTGAGCCAGGCCGACGCGGCCAGCTCGGTATCGAGTTGCCCCGGTCCCCATCCCGCGTAGCCCAAGAGCAGCCGTGCGCGATCGGGTTCGCAGTGGCGGGGGTCGCCGCCGAGCACGCTCGTGAGATGCGACTGGGAACTCGACATGAAGATTCCGTCGCACACGTTCAACGTCTCGCCTTCCGCCGGCTCGTCGCGACACAGGAGCCAGCCGCGCTCCTGATTGACGGGGCCCCCCTCCCAGACCGTGAGGGGGAGGTCGCCGACATCTTCGGACTCGAGCTCGAGGAGTTCGCTGGCGGGGATCTCGAGGGGACGGTTCACGATGAAGCCCAGGGCTCCGTCGTCGCCGTGGCGGCACAGGAGAACGACCGAACGATGAAAGTTCGGATCTTCGAGCTGTGGCATGGCCAGCAGCAAGCCTGGGGTGAGTCCGTCTGCGGTCGGCATTCCTCGTGCTCCCCGGTCAAGCGTATCCTGGCAGTAGGCCAGGAACAATGGTTTCAAATTGATGCGTGTCGCAGATCCCATCCCATGAGCGTGCCAATCTCTGGGTCGTCTGCGCAGCGCAGTTTCTATGCCTCGCGGGCATGACCGCCATCCTCCCGCTGCTCCCGCTCTACCTCGAGCAGATCGGGGTCGAGGGGCAGGACAACGTCCGCTACTGGACCGGCGCTCTGAGTGCCGCACCCTTCGTGATCGCGATCTTTGCTACGCCGATGTGGGGCGCCCTCGCCGACCGCATCGGGCACAAACCGATGGTCGTGCGCTCGGTAATTGGCATCGCGATCGTGAGCGCGGGCATGGGCTTCGCCACGGCGCCGATCGAACTGCTCGCATGGCGAGGCCTCCAGGGAGCCGTGAGCGGCGTGTTCCCCGCCGCGGTGGGCCTTCTCACGACGCTCACCCCGGAGGCGCGAATGGGTCGCTCCCTGGCGATCCTGCAGGCGACTCGGTCAGGCGGGGTGCTCTCCGGTCCCCTCATCGGGGGCGTGCTGGCCGACGTCGTCGGGATCCGACCGTTGTTCCTCGGCGTGGGAGCGATCGCGATCGTCACCGCCGGCGTCTGCATGCTCGTCCTCGAAGAACGGAGCGAGGCACCGCAGCCGCAGAACGCGCTCGGAACACCGCGGTGGCGCGACCTCATGGGCCAGCGCTCGGTGCTGGGGATGCTGGCGGTGGTTCTGATCTACCAGGTCGCCGTCATGTCCTCGTGGCCGACGATGGCTCTCTTCGTCGAACAGCTCGGCATCGAGAAGGACGCCGTCGCTACGATGACCGGCGTCGTGATCTTCGCGCAGGGTCTTCCGGCGATGCTCTTGGCGACGAGCTGGGTCCGCCTCGTTCCCCGGTTCGGCCTCGCGCGGGTCCTCGGAACGGCCGTCATTCTGTCCGGCGTGCTGAACTTCGCAGTGGGGCTCGCGCCGGGCATCGTGAGCGTCCTGGTCCTGCGCGCCCTCACCGGCGCGGCGATGGCCGGCTTCATCCCGCTCTCGTTCCAATGGTTGAACGGCTACGCGCCCGAAAACGCGCGTGGACGAATGGCCGGGATCAGCTCGACGTCCATGATGCTGGGCAACGTCATCGGTTCGTTCCTCGGAAGCTGGCTGTCGGTGGAGATCGGGCTGGGGGCCACGTTCTGGGTGCCCGGAATCGTCCTCACGATCACAGGCGTCACTTTCGCTATCGCATCGCGCTCGCGGCGCTGAGCCAGATTCCATAGGCTCTGTCGGATGACCCGATGTGCGCGCGCCCTCTCCATCATGGTCACCGCAATCGTCGTCGGGTTCGTCGGACTGGAGATCAACCTCCGTGTGTTCGGGGGACCCATCCAGATCTTCAACCCCCTGAACGGCTTCCACGACGGCGACTCGGTCCTGGGGTGGCGCGGCAAGAAGAACATCGCGCGGCGCTTCCACACCCCGGAGTTCGACGTGCTGGTCCGTCAGGATGCGGACGGCTTCCGCGCCCCCGAGCCTCCACGCCCCGATGGCGCGCCGGCAAACCTTCTGGTCCTGGGCGACTCCCTCGCGTGGGGTTGGGGCGTGGAACAAGGCGAGATCTTCACCGACCATCTCCAGCGTGCCCTCGCCCCCGACGTCGCCGTCTACAACCGAGCCGTGAACGGATTTTCGACCGGGCAGGAATACCTCCTGCTGCAGCAGGAACTCGACGAGCGGGACTACGCCGGCGTCCTCCTCATCGTGAGTCGCACAGACATCGGGGACAACGCGGATGACAAGAAACACCGGCCGGCCTTCGACCTAACCAGAGGCGAGCTCACGGACCGCAACCAACCACCGCCCGGCGCGCTGAAGAACCCCGTCGAGCGCTTGATCGACGACCACAGCTACGCGGTCAACTTCATCTCGTGGCAGTTCGCGGCTTTGAAGCGGTGGAAGCAGACATTCGAGAAACCGCGCGAGGAGATTCCTCGCCACGTGCCCGAACCCCACGAAGTCCCGACGCCACCGGTGGACGACGAGAGCCCCGGGGCCCGCGCGATGCCGGGGTACGGCGTCTCCGAGCGCTTGCTTCTGGAGATCGTTCGAACGTGTCGTGAGCGCGGCGTTCCGCTGCACCTCGCCTACTCCACCACGTACCTGCAACAACGACACACTCCGGTCGACGCCGGCTTCCGCGATCTCGTCGAGGAGATCGCCGCGCGCGAGGATACGAGCTTCGTCGACCTGAGCGACGCGCTCGAGGCGTTGTACACAGACGGCGTGCCGGCACTCATTCCGCGCGACGGGCACTGGAGCGCTGCGGGTCATCGCGCCGTGGCCGATGTGTTTCTCGCGAGCGGCGTGCTCTCCCCGCGGTCCCCGTGAAAAGGATGACCCAGGTGCGGGGGATTGCTTCGGGCCTACTCACATAAGTAGGTGGGTGCCGCTTGTTCGCGTCGGGCTTCCCGCAGCACCCGCGGGCTTGTCCTCTAACGACCAGAGGTAGCTCCCTATTCAACAGATGTAGGCAGAACGCTGACCCGCACCCGGGTCGACGCGAGCCTACCACCGTTGCCGCGCCGATCCTATGCCCTTCTCGGCCGAAACTGGGGCAAACAAACGTCCGTTCCGCGCGGCTCGAAAACGACCTCCACCGGAAGACCGACGCGCAGTTCTTCCTTCGGGCAATCGAGAATGTTCGTCATCATGCGAGGCCCTTCTTCGAGCCGGGTGACGACGACGGCGTACGGCACCTCGCCCGCGTATGCCGGGTGATACACCTGGTGCATCCAGAAGAAGCTGTACACTTCACCGCGGCCGGACACCGGCGTCCATTCGCTCTCGGTCCAAAGGCATTTCGCACAGAGGCCCCGCGCGGGGAACCGGAGTGTGCCGCACGACACACACCGCTGGACTTCGAGTCGGCCCTCCTTGGCGGCAGCGAAGAACGGTTCGAGTTCCGGAGGTACGGTTGGAATGATCGGTTCGGACATCTACGAAGCGCTCCTTCCGAAGATCATCGTCGAGTGCGTCGACAGGATGCCGCCGTTCCCGCTGACCAGTGCCAAGTCGTGCTTCGGAACCTGGCGCTCGCCCCCGTCGCCGCGGATTTGAATGACCGCCTCGGAAATCGGCGTCATCCCCCACATGTAGAACGAGGAGAGCTGACCGCCGCCGGTGTTCACGGGGAGTTCACCCTCGGGTCCGATGCGGCCGTTCTCGACGAAGGCACCGCCCTCACCCTTTTTGCAGAAGCCGTAGTCCTCGAGAGTCACCAGGACCGTGAACGTGTAGCAGTCGTAGAGTTCACAGAAGTCGATGTCGGAGAGGCCGACATCGGCCATGTCGAGTGCCGCCTTCCCGGCCAGGACGGCACCGGACGAGAGGGTCTCGAGGGGATCACCACCCGGGTGCCCCTGCGCAATGCCCCGCACGTGCACCGGGGGTCGCTTCAGGTCCTTCGCGCGGTCGGCGCTGGTGACGATCACCGCGACCCCACCGTTCGACACGAGACAGCAGTCGAGAAGGTGGAACGGCTCGGCCACCCAGCGAGACGCGTGGTAGTCCTCGATCGTCAGGGGCCTGCCACAGAACTGCGCGGACGGATTCCCCTGCGCGAAGGCGCGCTCGCTCACGGCGATCGCACCGAGCTGATCCTGCGTGGTCCCGTACTCGTGCATGTGGCGCTGGGCGACCAGCGCGTAGCGACCGTTCACGCCGAACATGCCGTACGCCGCCTCCAGGCCGCCGGAATGAGCGTACGCGCTCGCCGTTCCGCCGCTCTTCTTGCCCGACTGCGATTTCGGCGCCTTCAGAGGAGCGTCCGAGAAGACGCACGCGACGGTCGACGCCATCCCCGCCTCGATCGCGAGCGCGGCCTGCATGATCATGGCGCCGGCGCTGGCACCGCCCAGGCTGATCGATGCGCTGAGGCTCAGGTTCGAGAGTCCCATCGCCTGCTGGACGGCGAACGAGCCCATCGAACCGGAGAGGCCCCAGCTGAGGCCCGGGTTCACGAGGAGCCCGTCGAGGTCCACCGGTTCGAGACCCGCGTCGTCGAGGGCGAGCCGAATCGCGTCGACGGCGAATCCAACAGCGCTTTTGCCGTAGACCTTGCCCTGGTCGGTGACACCGAGCCCGGCGATGGCCGTGTGAGTCGGGAGCATGGTTCGAACTGTTAGGGGTGGACCCCGAAACCGACAAGGTGCGGGAATCTGGGATTTCTGCATCCCGCCGCGACGGGTCTTGGCGCGCCGGCGGTGGAAGCAGGGCGAACGGAACACCGATCATGACGCCCCCACCCTCATTCCCCCTCACACCTGGTCGGCCGCCAGAGGGCGGCCGGTAGGTAGGCGACCCGTTTGGTTGCCTGGAAACCTCTGGCGCTGGATCCCCCCTCCCGCGCCTGGGCACGGCACGTCCATGCGAGTGGTTTGCGTGGGCGCGCCGTCGCCTCCAAGGATGCCGCGGTGGCGGAGCAGCGCGATAGCAACGAGCAGCTCATGGTCCGTGTCGGTCGGGGAGACCGCGACGCGTGCCGGCTTCTCGTGGAGCGCCACCTCGGCCGAATCCACGCGTTCACCACCCGCGTTCTCGGGAATCGCAGCGAGGGCGAAGACGTCGCGCAGGAGGTGTTCCTGCGACTGTGGAAGCACGCTTCGCGCTGGCAACCGACCGGCGCCAAGCTCACGACCTGGCTCCACCGCATCGCACTCAATCTATGCTTGAACCTTAAGGAGCGCCGGCGTGAAATCCCGAGCGAGCACGTCCCCGATGCCGCCGATCCCGGCCCCGGGCCGGCGGAGGCCGTCCGCCGCAAAGAAATGGAGCGGCACGTGAACGATGCACTCGCCGAACTTCCGACGAACCAGCGCGCCGCAATCACTCTGTGCCACTACCAGGGCATGCGTCAGGCGGCGGCCGCGGAGATCCTGGGCTTGAGCGTCGAGGCCCTGGAGTCTCTCCTCGCGCGCGGGCGCCGTGGCATGCGCTCCCGCCTGGCGGGCGTGGCGAAAGAGCTTCTCGAAGGAGGGACTCCGTGAACGACCGACTGGAAAGACTACACGAAGTCCTGGCCGCCTACGGCGCCTCCGAGGACTGCTGGCCGGTCGAAGATCGCGCAGCGCTGCTCACCCTGCTCGAAGAGTCCGAGCCCGCGAGAGCCTTGCGGGACGAAGCGGCAGACCTGGATTCGCTACTCGACCTCGGCGGTGCGATCGACGCGCCGACCCGAGCACTCAAAGACCGCATCCTCGATGCCGCGCCGGGCGGGCCGGCTCCCAAGCGGACCTGGCGCTGGGCACCTCTGGTTCCCATTGCGGCCGCAGCCGCCCTGGCACTGTGGATCGCAGCGGAGCCACGCGCTCCACAGGTGGCCGAGGCCCCCATCGAAATCGCCATAGCCGATCTCGGAATCTACACCACACCAACAGACGTCCTTCTCGCAACCGACGGATTCGATCCGCTCGCGAGTGTACCTGCATACGACTGCGAGGGGTCCGGGCTCGGTTGCCCGGAGCTGGACCTCGACGCCTGAGAACGACGACCGATGCAGGGGGTTCAAGGAGAATGAAGACATGAGAACCAAATTCTGGCTCGCGCTCACCGTGACCGTACTTCTCGTTCCGATGACCGCGGATGCCCAACCTTACGGCGGCCGCTCGGGCGGCATGGGAAGGAGCGGTGGCGGCATGCGCGGCCAGCCGACCTTCATGGCCGAGCTGTACCCGCCCGAAATCATCATGCGGAATCAGTCCGAACTCGGCCTGAGTGACTCGCAGAAGACGGGCATCATGGCCGCCACGCGGGAAACGCGAGACGCGCTCGACCCAATCCAATGGGAGCTTCAGGAAAAACAACAAAGCCTTACGGCCCTCGTCTCCGCGCCCACGATCGACGAGGCGGCCCTCCTCGCGCAGGCCGAAGAGGTGATGGGCCTCGAGATGCAATTGAAGAAGCAGCACCTCCTCCTGCTGGTGAGGATCAAGAACCAGCTGACCCCCGAGCAACAGCAAAAGGCGAAGAGTCTGCGCGGGAGCGGGCGACGAGGCAGCTCCGGTGGTGGGCACGGCGGGCGGCCCCGCGGTGGTCCGCCGGGCGGGCGACCCTGATCAACCGGTCAGCATGGACGTCGCAAAGGACCTTGCCTCTGACGAGAGATTCCATCACCCAATGGTGAATGCCCCTCCTCCAAATCGCGAGCGCGGCTTTCGGCCTGGCCTTGGCCATCGTCGTGTCGGGCTGCTCCGACACGACGCTTGGGACGGACGCACAAGACGAGGCGACGCTGCAGCCGACCTCGACCGCGGAGTGGCGGACTTACGGCGGCAGTCTCGCGCGCACGTTCTTCCAGCCGGGTGACACGGGGATCACCGCCGAGAACGCCTCGCGTCTCGTGCCACTGTGGACGTTCACGACGGGCGCGGTCGTCACCGCATCCCCCATCGTCGCGAACGTCGAGCTTCCGGGCGAGGGCTCGGTCCAGACGGTCTTCACACCGTCGTGGGACGGCCACCTCTACGCACTGCGCGGAGCGGACGGCAGCCTCGTGTGGTCCTACGAGTTCAAGCCGCACGCGGGCGGCAGCTACCCGCAAGCGGGTTCCGCTTCCGTCGACGAGATCGACGGTCGGCTCACCGTGTTCATCGCGAGCGGGATGACCCTGTACGCCCTCGACGCGGCGACCGGTGAGTTCCTCTGGGAGTTCGACGCGGGAACGGGGTGTACGGACTGCGACTTCCTCACCGAGCGCAACGAAGTGATCTCCTCGCCGGGCGTGTTCGAGGGCGTGGTCTACTTCGGGATGGACGTGAACGACTTCGGAGACGGGAAGGGCGGCTTCTACGCGGTCGACGCCCGTGACGGGACGCTGGTCTGGTACTTCGACGTCGTGACGGGCTCGTCCTGTCGCCCCAACCCCGGCGACCAGATCCATCGCTTCGACGGCTACCACTCGGCTGAGGAGCTCGGCCTCGCGGACGACTTCTTCGCGACGCGCGAAGGCTGCAACCACGACCGCAGCGGCGTGCGCTGCGGAAGCGTCTGGTCCTCGGGGGCGATCGATCCCAAGCGCCGGCTGATCTACTCGGCGTCAAGCAACTGCGACACCGACGACGACCCCGAAACCCGCGAGCCCCCGCCCCCGATGCCCCCTTACGACGAGGCTCTCTTCGCTCTCCACCTGGACACGGGCGAGGCCGCCTGGGTTTGGCGTCCCCGCGAGGTCGACAACGACGATCTCGCCTTCGGCGCCGTCCCAAACCTCTTCGAGATCGAAGCCGGTGGCGCGGCGCGAGAGGTCGTCGGGATCGGCGGCAAGGACGGCGTGTACTACACGCTCGACCGCGACGGGGTGAACGAGATCACCGACCGCATCGAGCCCTACTGGCAGACCAAGGTCGTCCCGGGCGGCGATATCGGCGGAATCATCGCGAGCGCGGCCGTCGGGGGTGGACATGTGCACTTCAGCACGGCCATCGGCACCGATCTGTCGCAGATGCAGACCCCCGCCGCGTGGAGTCTCGACGCGACGACCGGCGGCGTGCGCTGGGCGAACGAGGACGCCCTGCCGAGCTTCGCGCCGACCAGTGCGATTCCCGGCGTGGTGTTCATGGGCTCGATCGGCGGCACCATCTTTGTCTACGACGCCGAGACCGGCGAGATCCTGAATCGCCTGAGTGTCGGCGGGCCGGCCTCTTCTCCGTCCACCGTCGTCGATGGGCGCGTCTTTGTGGGCGCGGGAACCGGAGCGCGCGGCGGCTCGCCCGCCGCGATCGCCTTCCAGACGTCCCTGCTACCGAGTCCGATCTCGGCGTTCTGCGTCGCCGGGACCGAGGGCTGCCCGGAGAACGGCACCTGCGACGACGGCAACGAGTGCACCGCCGACGTCCGCACGAGTGACGGCCTCTGCGTGAACGACCGGATCGACAACGGCACGGCGTGTACCGTGGGTGCCTTCGAAGGCAGCTGCATCGACGGCGTCTGCCTCCTGAATCAGGCGCTCTGCGACGATCAGAACCAGTGCACGGACGACCAGACGACCCGAGGCGGATGCCGGTTCGAACCGGTCCCCGACGATACGCCCTGCGTCGTCCGCGACGATGCAGGAACGTGCTCCCGCGGTGTGTGCGTTTCCCTCTAAGCGGGTAGAACCATCCAATGGACGAGGATCTCGACGATGGCCTCGTCGCCGTACTGCACGGCGTGCCCGAGAGCCGCCTCCTAGAGGTCCTGGCCCTTCTGGGCTCCGAGGGGATCGAGGCCGACTACCGTGCCCGCGACGGCGCGATCCTGGTTGCGCCGCTGGACGAGAACGCGGCCCGCCGCACGCTCGTCGACGTCGACCTCTCGCCGCCTGAACCCGAGCCCGACAAGGACAGGGAACCGACCGTGGTCTGGTCCCGGCGCGGGACGAACGCTCTGTTCGCGGTCGTCCTCGTCTGCGCGGCGGTGTTCTGGAGCACTCACCTCTCGGGCGAGGCGGTGACCCGCGCCCGGATGCTCGCCCACGGCGCGATCTCCTGGAGCCTGGTCGAGAGCGGCGAGCTCTGGCGGCTCCTCGCAGCCGTGTTCATCCACTTCGACGGCGCCCACATCCTCACGAACATGCTGACGCTAGCCCTGATCGGGCCGCCCCTCTCCCACCATCTCGGTGCGGGCCGCTTCCTCATCGTCTTTGTGGTGTCCGGGGTCGCGGGCAACGTGCTGAGCCACTTCATGGTACCGACCGTCGGCCTCAAGGCGGGCGCCTCCGGCGCGGTCGCCGGGGTCCTCGGGGCCCTCGCGGGGCAGACGCTTCGACCCGAATTCCGGGGCCCGTTCCGCCGCTGGCAGGTCTTGGGGGCCCTGGGCGCCGTCTACGCGCTCCTGGTCGGCGCGGGGCCAGGGAAAGACAACGCGGCCCACGCGGGTGGACTCCTCGCAGGGCTCCTCCTGGGGCGACTCCTGACGCCTCTGGAAGCACGCTCGGAAAAGCCGCCCCCTGAGGGCGACGATCCGGTCCTCACGGGCCCCCCGGGCTGAACCTTTCAGGACTCCGGGCCTCCGGCCGATGAACCCTCGTGGTGTCGGCGAGGGGAGAGGGGCGGACCAGGGTAGCGACGATCGCTGCGCTCGGCGCGGTGGTGGCTGTGGTCGCGTGGTTCCAAGCACCGTTCCTGCTCGACCGGGAGATCGTCGTCGAGCGTGACGCGCTCTCCTCCATCCTGCCGATCCGCGCCTTCCTCGCGCACGCGCTCCAGCAGGGCTCGTGGCCGATGTGGAATCCCGCGCCCGTCCTCGGCAAGCCGTTTCTTCCAGAATGGCAGACGGGGCTGTTCTACCCCCCGAGCCTGTTCCTGCTGGTCCCTCCGTTCTCGCGCGGGTTCAATCTGTTCTTTTCGTTCCACTACGTTTGGACGGCCGTGGGCGCCTTCCTGCTCCTCCGCGCGCTCGGCACGACCCGTCCGGCAGCGTGGCTCGGAGCTCTGGTCTGGACGCTCGGCGGTCCACTGGTTTCGCTCGGACATCTCTTGAACCACCTGATGGCGGTGTCGTGGTTGCCGTGGGTTTTGTGGGGATGGGCGCGCAGCGGCGACCTCCGGGCTCGAATCGTCACGTCGAGCGTCTTGCTCGCGATCGCGCTTCTGACGGGAAGCCCGGAGATGGCGCTGCTCATCGCAGGTCTCCTCCTAGTCCTCGCGCGCGATGTCCGGGCCCTCTGGGTACCGCCGATCGCAGCGATGCTCGCAGCCATGCAGCTCGTGCCTGTCTGGCTCTACCTGGAAACGACGCATCGAGGTGCCCACGGCCTCTCGACCGAGAACGTTCTCGCCTTCTCCACGCCGATCTGGCGACTGGCCGAACTCGTCTACCCGGGTGATCCCGGCCCAGGCGCGTTCTTGCCATCACTCTACGTCGGTCCGATTCCGGTCCTGCTCGCGCTGGTCGGGCTACTGTTCGTGCCGACGCTCACTCGCTTGCTGGCGACCCTGGTCGCGTTGGTACTCCTCGGAATCGCGTTCGGTTCCAACGCGGCGATCCTGCCGTTCCTGCACGAGCACGTCTCCGGCATCGATCTCCTTCGCTATCCCGAGAAGCTCCTCGTCGGCGTGCACGCCTTGCTCGCGCTCGGCGCGGCCTGGGGACTGTCCGGAATCGCGTCCCGGTGGCCCGGACGGATCGGGGTCGCCGCGGCGGCGGCTCTCGCCCTTGTGGCGGTGGCAGACCTCGCCCGCGTGAACCGAAACGTCCTGTTCACGATGACGCCGCAGGCCCTGTTCGCTCCGCCCGACGCCGCGCGCGCCATGGGCGCTGCCACGGCCCCGACCGAGATGGTCCGCTACTACGCAAACTCCCGCGGCGCGCCGACCCCGGAGACGCTCGCCGAGGCGACGGAGATCGACCGCGAGCTTCTGTACGCGGCAACCGGCGAGCTGTATGGGCTCGCGAACGTCAACACGCCCGCGTCCCTCAATCTGATTGAACACGAGCGTCTCAACCGAACACTCGAGAGCCTCCCGCAAGAGAAGGCTCTCGAGACGCTGCACGCTCTCGGCACTCGGTGGATCACGAGCTTCACTGAACTCCGGGGCGATCGGGTTCGTCCCATCTCCATCGGGGTGGACCGAGCCAAGCTCTACTCGCTCGGAAGCGACGCTCCCCGCGCCTTCGTCGCGCAACAGGTCGGCGTCGCCCTCGGCCCGGAGGCGGCGCTCGATCGATTCGCAAGGTCCGAAGTACCGCTCGGGATGGCCGTGGTCGAGGGCATCGGCGTCCACGACATTGCGTACCGTCCTCCGGACCGGTGGGAGGTCCAGTGGGTCGAAGCCGGGAACGACCGTCTCACCTTGGATGTCGCGGTCGACGCTCCCGGACTCCTCGTGGTGAACGACAGCTTCCTCGAGGGCTGGCGTGCGTCCGTCGACGGCGCGCCCGCGGCGCTCGAACGGGTGAACGGCCTGGTCCGGGGCGTATGGCTCGCCGCGGGCGAACATCGGGTGACGATGCGATACCGGCCGCCGGGCCTGGCGATCGGATGCGCACTCAGCCTCGCGACGCTCGTCGGCCTGTTGCTCGTCTCCTACCGCGGCGGAAAGTAGCGCACGCCGCGAGCACAGCCCGATCCGGTGCACCCGCGCCGGACGTTGCCCTCGGGCCGGAACGACCGGACGTAGGCGGGCGGCTCCGTACTGCGATGAAGCGCGGCGACTCTCTGCGGAGACGGCGGGCGCGCCGTGAGTGCGGCCGAACGGGCGCGCGGCTGCGATCCCGTGAGCGCGGCCGAGCGCGGCCGGGTTGAGGCCGCGAGCGCGGCGGAACGCGGCCGCGGCGGAGGCTCGAGCGCCGCCGAGCGTGGCCGGTTAGACCTGGCACCGTATGCCGACGCGGGCTTGGACACACTGGCCGTCACGGTCGGTTTCGCGACGGTCTTCGGCGCGGCCTTGGCGACCACCTTCGGGGCCAGCTTGGGCGCAGGCTTCGGTGCAGCTTTCGCGACGAACTTGGGTGCGGGCTTCGGTGCGTCCTTGGAAACGACCTTCGGCTTGGCCGCAGGCTTCGGCGCAGATTTGCTCTTCGCGCTGGCGACCTGCACGCGTGGCCACTCGGCCTTGCCGTCGCCCTTGTGAGCCCACTGGACGAGCTTCTTGCTGTCGCCCCAGAGGTCCTTTGCGCCGAGCACGACGATGATGGCCTCGCGGCCCTCGTACGTGGCCGCGCCGGCAAAGCAGCGCCCAGCCGCGCGCGTGTAGCCCGTCTTGCCGATCACCGAAGCGAAGTAGCCCTTCAGCAGCCTGTTCTTGTTGTGGAGGGAGACGGTCTTCACCTTCGACCCCCGCACCCGGATCTTACGCGTCTGGGTGCCCGCAACGCGTCGAAAGCCCGGCACGTCGAGTGCCGCCCGCAGGATCTTTCCGAGATCCCGGGCGGTCGTGAGGTGTTGGGAATGGCTCAAGCCGGACGGGTTGCGGAACGTCGTCTTCTTGGCGCCGGCCTTTCGCGCCCGCGCCTCCATCAACTTCGCGAACTTCTCGACACTGCCGCCTAGCCCCTCGGCGACGACAACCGCGCCATCGTTGGCCGACTTCAGCATCAGGGAATACGTCAGGTCGCGCAGGGTGACCTTCTGGCCGGACCGGAGATGGAGCTTCGACGGAACCTGCTTCTGGGCCCGCTTGCTGACCTTGAAGGACTCGTCGAGCCGACCGCTCTCGAGCGCGAGCACCGTGGTGACGATCTTCGTGGTGCTGGCCGGGGCGCGTTTCTGGTCCGGATTCTTCGACCACAGGACCTCTCCGGTCTTCGCATCCATCACCAGCGCCGCCCGCGCGGTGACCTTGGGCCCCGCCGCTTGCGCCGTCGTGATCCCGAGGACCACTCCTAGAGCCGCCACCGAGAGGACAACGCCCCTGGACCGGCGCTCCGCCGCTTTCCACACCTCCGTCACCACAACCCCCCTTAAGTTTTATACGACATTTGGAGGCGAGGAAAGTCGGCCGGCTTGTCTACCGAAAGTGGCGCCGATAGAACGGGAGCGCGGTGTGGCGGTGTAGGACACGGACGATCCTGCTGGGCCTGAGTCTCTTTCTCCTCTGCGCGTCGAGTTCGGCGGCGCGCGAATGGGTCGAAGAGGACTTCGGTCAGCTCCCCGTTGCCGTCTATAGTTTCGTGCCCCCCGGTGAGGCGCGTCCTGGCGAGGCACGGACGGTGATCGGCGAGCTCTCGCGCCACGAGCCCACGACGGGCGACACGTTCTACGACGTCGGCCGCTACTACGGCCTGGGGCACAACGAGATGGTCGGGGCGAACCCGGACGTCGACGAGTGGATTCCCGCCCAGGGCGACGAGGACATCGTTCTGCCGACCCGGTGGATCCTGCCCTGCTGCCGGTACGAGGGCCTCGTCATCAACATCCCCGAGATGCGGCTGTACTACTATCCACCGCACAAGAAGGGGGAGCCCCGCACGGTGATCACCCACGCTGTCGGCCTCGGCCGAACGCAGTGGCGGACGCCGCAGGGGGACTTCCGCATCACCGAGAAGACCGTCGACCCCACCTGGGTGATCCCCGAGTCGATCCGAAAAGAACGGATCGAGGAGAAGGGGCTGCACGACAAGATGATCAAGGGCGGCACCCCCGAGAACCCGCTCGGCCGCTACCGCATGCGGCTCTCGATCCCGCTCTACGCGATCCACGGCACCAACATTCCGTGGGGCGTGGGCATGTCCGTGAGTCACGGGTGCATCCGCATGTACCCCGAGGACATCGACCGGCTCTATCCGAAGACGCGGGTCGGGACGACCGGCGAGTTCGTCTACGAGACGGTGAAGGTCGGAGAGATGGGCGGCCGCATCTACGTCGAGGCCCACGAGGACATTTACGGCGAACAACCGGGGCGTTGGCGCCATGCGGTGTCCGTGCTCGAGGAGCGGGGTGTGCTGAACCTCGTCGACGAACAGAAGCTCCACACCGCCGTCACCGAAATGCGTGGGATCCCGATCGACGTCTCGCGGGACGACCTGGATCTCATCGATCCGCGGCCGGGAGCCTTCCGGCCCTTGGCCAGCAACGAGATCGATGCCGACGATTCATATCCGCACCCAAAACCCGTCGCAGGTAGTTGATGTCACCCACCAGGTCGCCGACCTGGTGGCAGACGGGGAGATCGAGGGCGGGCTCTGCCACGTCTTCGTACCGCATGCGACCGCCGCCATCATGCTCGTCGAACTCGATGGGCCACGGGATCGAACGATCCGCGTGACGCTGACTTAGAAGGCGCCTTGGGTCCCAAACGCAACGCGCCGGTCGCTCTTCCAGAGAGCGACCGGCGCGTCGAACATCATCGATTGGCAGACATGATCAGTGCGCGATGACCCCCTCCTGGGTCGGGCTCGGCGGCACCACAGCAGGTGCTTCTGCCGGCGCTTCCGCAGCTGTCACCGCCCTGTCATCGCGCCAGCGATGCAGCCCCTGGCGAATGTAGTCGGGATTCATGTCGACGATCTGGCAGATGTTCTCGAACGAGAACAGCCAGCGCGTATCCGGGGACATGATCCACTCATACGATTCGGCGAAGAGCTGCTTTCCGCGCAGATCATTCGTGTGCGCGTACTTTTGAAAACAATCGATGGCGTCCTCCAGCACCGCGAGCATCAAACGCCGCTCACGGTCGAAGCCCGCCTCCTTACGAAAGAACGAGAAGAACTGACCAGGCAGGAGAACGTCCGGTTCAAACAAACCACCCGACCTGTCCTGGATTGCGGCCCCACGAGTTCGCATCTTACCCCCTTGCAGTGAACTCCAAATCAGCACTCGAAGCAGGCACGTACACCCCCTGTTTACGGCTCCCCCGAGGTCGCGAAAGCTAACGCGGTCTTACTGGCGCGACAAAATGATTTCTCCTGATTTATAACATGATCTAAACTAATTCAAGATTCCAAAGGCCCTGATGGCGTTGGGATCGCCGGGTTCGTGCGCTATACGCGGCGGAAGGTGCGCCTTGGGGCGCCGGCGAGACGCTTAAAACCAAGAGAAGAGGCATTCCAATGGTCGATACCCCAGCACCGTCAAATCAAACTTCAACGAACGCAGGCAGCACGACCGGCGCGATGATCGGCTGGGGACTCATTGGCGTCGCCACCCTCGGTTTCATCTGGTTCGTCGTCACGCAGATCGGCGCCGGCTGGGAAGGCCGTGAGACCGAAGCTCGGGAGATCGTCCAGAACTACAAGAGCCCTGAGATGCAGTACACGCTGAAGGACCAGCTGATCGAGTTCGGCAACAAGGCTCGGGAGAAGGGTCGCTTCATCGGCACATTCGCGTGGAGCACCACGCAGGACGAAGGCCCCATGTATCGCGTCTCGCTCGTCTGGAAGGACGACAGCGCTACCAAGAAGGCCACCTGGCTCGTCAATCTTCAGGACGGCTCGATCGACCCCGAAGGCGACGAAGCCAAGCAGTTCATGAAGCCCCCCGAGGTCTGAGGCGGGGCCGGGCTATTCCGCCGGGTTTCGGTAGGCGGAAGAGTCCATCAACCAACGGACGTCGTCGGCTTCGGCGTTGCGCTCCCAGTCGGCAAGGAAGCCCTCGGCGATCGTGATGCCGGTGTCCACGCGATCCCGAACCGAGTCCAGGTAGATCTCTTCGGTGTCGCCCGCTGCGTTCTTGCGGCCCTGACGGCGAAGCCCCTCGGACGCGATGGCGACGAGCTCGCGGGCGAGGTCCCCGACCTTGTGATGTCCCGCCAAGGCGCGGAAGCCCTCGCGGTAGGTCCGGTGAAGGGTCTCGACCCGGTCCTCGAACGACCAGCCCTTCACCAGGTCCCAGGCGCCCTCCATGCAGTCGTCCTCGTAAAGGATCCCCTTGGAGAGGGCGGAGAGCGCCAGCATCGATTCGGGCGGCTGGCTATCGGCCATCCGCAGCTCGATGTACGTCTTGAGCCGCGTCTCCGGAAAGAGCGTGGAGAGGTGGAGGGCGAAGTCGCCCACTGTCGCGTGCAGGTCGCCCACGCCTTCCTTCCAGAACTGCCGGAACGGCACCCCGGTTAGGTCGTGGTAGTCACGCCCGCGCTTCACGAAGTACATCGGTGCGTCCAGGGCCCAATCGCAGTAGTCCTCAAAGCCCGCCTGCGGCGAAAAGAGGAAGGGCAGCATGCCGCATCGCGAAGCGTCCGTGTCCGTCCAAATCTGACCACGGAAGGACAGGAACCCGCTCGGGCGGCCGTCGCAGACCGGCGAGTTCGCGAAGATCGCGTTCATCACGGGCGCGAGCGCCGTCGAGATCCGCATCTTCTTCATGGCGTCCTGCTCGCTGTGGTAGTCGAGATTCACCTGGACGGTCGCCGTCTGCTTCATCATGCGCTGGCCGTAGCTCCCGACCTTCTGCATGTACGGCGCCATGATCCGGTAGCGCCTTTTCGGAACCCACTCGATCTCGTCCAACTTAGAGAAGGGCTGGATGCCGAGGCCGAGGAACGCGACTCCCAGGGGCTCGGCCACGACGGTGATCTCGTTCACGTGCTCGTCCAGCTCGGCCTGGGCCTCGTGGAGCGTCTCGCACTCTCGGCCGGACAGCTCGATCTGCCCGCCCGGCTCGAGGGTGATCTCGCCGCCTGGGCGCGAGAGACCGATCACCCGGCCCGCTTCTTCCTGTGGCTCCCAACCGAAGCGATCCGCCAGGTCGCGGAGAATCCGCTCGACGCCGCGGTCCCCGCTAAACGGGATGGCCGCGCCGGTCTCCCGATCGACGGCGACCTTCTCGTACTCGGTGCCGATCCGGAAATCTTCGCGGGGCCGTGCGCCCCTCTCAAAGTGCTCGATGAGCTGATCGAGGCTCTCGATCGGCGCAGCGTCGGGACCGCTCAGGTCGGCGATGTAATCACTCATGGGGACGGTTCGGGCCCAAGTCCCCGGAACCGGCGAACCTCGACTCCCGGAACCGTAGAGGCCACCTCGGCCGGTCGCAAATAAGGCCGATGCTCAGTCCTCGATGAGGACGAGCGTGCCCCGGGGGACGGTGGAGTAGATGTCGCGGACGTCTGCATCGAGCAGGGAGATGCAACCGTAGGTCCAATCCACTCCGCCCTCGTTCAGGATCGGCTCGTCGCTGCCGTGGATCCCGATCTGACTCCCGGGCCCGTTGGTCACCAGCCCCTTCGCGGCGGCTGCGCGGTGCACCTCGAGATCCCGCACGTTTGGATAGTCCAGCAGGATGAACCTCGACCACCGCGGATGCCGTCGCCGCCCGGCCATGCGGTAGAGCCCGAGCGGCGTCTTGCGGTCGCCCTCGTAGAGCTTGTCCCCGGCATTCCGGCCAAAGGACACGTGGTGATACGTCCGCACCCGCGCGCCGCGGCGGTAGACGGATACCGTGCGGCAGGTCCGCTTCACGAGAACGAACCAATCCTCCCCCCGGGCCCATTCGAGCGGCGCCCGCTCATCCGAGACGAGTGCCGGCTCGGGCACCGGCGTGGCGGACTTCACCGGCAAGTGGCACGCCGACACCAAGAAGAGAGCGACCGCTCCCAGGGCCACACCGACCCTCCATCCACCCCAAACCTCCGCCACGAAGACCGTTATCGGGCGCGGCAACGCGCGTTGCAACGGCATTGGACAAGCGTTCCGTCGCAGTTAAAGAGACCCCGTTCCAGCGAACCAGGGGAGACAGCGAGATGGCAGTCGATCAGCAAGAATTCCGCGGCGTCATGGGGCACTTCGCAACCGGAGTGACCGTGATCACCACCCACGACGGCAACGGCCAGATCTTCGGGCTGACGGCCAACGCAGTGAGCTCGGTCTCGCTGAACCCGCCGCTTCTACTGTGCTGCGTCGACAAGAAGGCCGAGAGCTACGGCGCCTTCGGCGCCTCGAAGGTCTTCGTCGTGAACATCCTGTCGAACGATCAGGAAGTTCTGTCGCGGAAGTTCTCAAAGTCTGGCGGCGACAAGTTCGAGGGCATCGGCTACAAGGTCGGCAAGACCGGGGCACCCGTCCTGAACGACGTTCTGGCGCACCTCGAGTGCGCGGTCCGATACGACTTCGACGCCGGCGACCACACGATCTACGTCGGCGAGCCCGTCGACATCGCCATGGACCAGGAGACCGACCCGCTCCTGTACTTCCGCGGAGGGTACCGGAACCTGCGCGCATGAAGCAGCCCCAACAAACCGGGCTCCTTACCCTACTCGGCGCACTGGCCCTCTTCGCGCTGAGCTGCGCCGAGGCCCCCAGCGGAGGCGGCAACGCTTTCAAGGTCGGCCTTCTCACCCCCGGCCCCGTCAGCGACGGCGGCTGGAACGCCGGCGCGTACGAGGCCCTGCAAGAGATCCACAAGCAGCTGGGCGCCGAGATCAGCAACCAGCAGGTCGCGACCCCGGCCGACTTCGAGCAGGGATTCCGCGGGTACGCCCAGCAGGGCTACGCGTTGGTCTTCGGGCACGGCTTCGAGTTCCAAGACCCGGCGATGCGCGCCGCGAAGGACTTCCCAGACACCGACTTCGTCGTAAGCTCGGGCAGCGTCTCGGCGAAGAACGTCGCATCCCTCCAGTTCGATCTCGACCAGGCGACCTATCTGGCCGGGATGCTCGCCGCGTCCTTGTCCAAGACCGGGCGGGCCGGATGCGTCGGGGGGATCGAGCTTCCGGTCATCAAGAAGACCTTCGATGGGTTCATCGCCGGTGCGAAGAGCGTCAATCCAGATTTCGTGGTTTCGACCGCCTATACCGGAAACTTCGAAGACGTCGCGGCCGCTCGGGCCGCCGCGAGCGCGATGATCGCGCAGGGCGCCGATTTCCTGCTGCACAACGCGGACGCCGCCGGTCTCGGGGTGTTCCAGGCCGCGAAGGATCACGGGGTCCTGGCGTTCGGATCGAACGGTGACCAGAGCAGCGCCGCCCCCGATACCGTCCTCGCGAGCGCCGTGATTTCGATCCCCGCCGCGTTCCTCCAAATGGCTCGCGAGGCCAAGGAGAAGCGCTTCGAGGGGCGCGTCGCCCAAGAGGGGCTCGACGGTGGCGTGATCCAGTTGGTGTACAATCCGCGCCTCGAAGACCGGGTTCCGCCGGAGGTAAAGGCCAAGGTGGCCGAGGCCGAAGAGAGGATCCGCGAGGGGAAACTGCAGGTAAAGCCATGAGCGAACCGCGAGATCTAGCCATCGTCATCCTCGCCGCCGGAAAGGGCACGCGGATGAAATCCGCGCACGCGAAGGTCCTTCACCCGCTCGGCGGCCGGGCCCTCGTGCGGCACGTGCTCGACACGTGCAGACCGCTCGGCGCCGGGCGCACAGTCGTGGTCGTGGGCCACCAGGCTGAGACCGTCGAGAAGGCCTGTGACGGCTACGGCGCGAAGTTCGCATTGCAGACTGAGCAGCGCGGTACGGGCCACGCGGTTCTGATCGCGCGAGACGCCGCCTTGGGCGCTTTTCGGGGCGACGTGGTCGTTCTCTACGGAGACGTGCCGCTCCTCACCGAGGGCACGATCCGACGACTGCTGGCGAAGCACCGCTCGACCGGGTCCGCCGTGAGCCTGCTCACGTCGGTGCTGGAGAACCCGTTCGGCTACGGCCGAATCATCCGCGACGACAGCGGTGCGCTCGTCCGGATCATCGAAGAAAAGGACGCAACGCCCGAGGAACGGCTGATCCAGGAGTCGAATCCGGGCATCTACTGCATCCAGTCCGAGTTCCTGTTCCAAGCGCTCGACCGTCTGAAGCCCAACAACGCTCAGGGCGAACTCTACCTCACCGACGTCATCGGACTCGCGGTGGACGACGGGAAGCCGGTCGCGACGGAACCGGTCGACGGCGACGAAGTCGTCGGGATCAACTCCCGCGCCGACCTCGCGGGTCTCGAAGGCGTGCTGCGCCAGATCACCGTCCGCCGCCATCTCGACGCCGGCGTGTCCTTCCTCGACCCGACCACGGTCTGGATCGAGGCCGATGTGACGATTGGGCCGGACACCGTGATCGGGCCCATGGTGCAGCTCCGCGGCCAGACGAAGATCGGCCGCGACTGCACGGTCGACGGAAACGCCTTCCTCGTCGACGCGGAAATCGACGACGAGGTCCACCTCCGCTCCAACGTCGTGCTCTCCGAGTGCAAAGTCGCCAAGCGCTCCGTCGTCGGGCCGTTCTCGCACCTGCGGCCCGGGGCCGACCTGGGGCAGGACGTCCACGTCGGGAACTTCGTCGAAGTGAAGAAGTCCGTCGTGGGCAACGGCACCAAGGCCAATCACCTCGCCTACATTGGGGACGCCACCATCGGGACCGAGACGAACATCGGCGCCGGCACAATCACCTGCAATTACGACGGGTTCGTAAAGCACCCGACGATCATCGGCGACCGGGTCCAGATCGGCAGCGACAGCCAATTGGTCGCCCCGGTGACGATCGCAGATGACGCCTACGTGGCTACCGGTACGACCGTCCGCCACGACGTCGAGGCGGGCGCGCTGGCCTTCAATCCCAAGCCAGATCAACGCCGGGCCGGGTGGGTCGCACCCTTCCGGGAGCGGAAAAAGCGCGAGAAGAACGGCTGAATCCCCGACGGACCCGTTCGCCTCCCGCTAAAGAACCGCATTGCCCCGGACGATTTATCCACGATACAGTTGCGGATTCGCTGCCAGGCAGGCGGCGTGCGGAGTCGAATCATATGTGCGGAATCATGGGTTACATCGGTGAGCAGGAAGCGAGCCGGATTCTGGTCGGCGGCCTACGCCTGCTCGAGTATCGCGGCTATGACTCCGCGGGCGTCGCGACCCTGGTAGACGGGAACATCGAGGTCCGTCGGTCCGTCGGAAAGCTCGTGAACCTCGAAGGTCTGCTCGCCGAGACGCCCCTCACCGGCAACATCGGGATCGGCCACACCCGCTGGGCGACCCACGGGCCGCCATCCGAAGAGAACGCCCACCCTCACCGCGCCGGGCAGGTCGTCGTGATCCACAACGGGATCATCGAGAACTACCTCGAGCTGAAGGAGGACCTCGTCAAAAAGGGCCGCACCTTCCAGTCCGAGACGGACACCGAGGTCATCTCCCAGCTCATCGACGAGCACATGACCCAGGGGATGGACTTCACGACCGCGGCCCGGACCGCCGTAAAGCAGCTCGAAGGCTCGTTTGCGATCGTCACGTTCTGCCAAGGTGACAAGAACCGCCTGCTGACGTTCAAGACCGCGACGCCCATCGTGATCGGCCTGGGAGAGGGCGAGAACTTCGTCGCGTCCGACGTGCCCGCAATCCTCGAGCACACCCGCAACGTCCTCTTCCTCGAGGACGGCGACATGGCCGAGGTCACCCGCGAAGGCGTGACCGTCACCACGTTCGACGGCGAACCCGTAAAGAGGGAGCCCAAGCGCATCACCTGGGACCCGATCACAGCGCAGAAGGGCGGCTACAAGCACTTCTTGCTCAAGGAGATCAACGAGCAGCCGCAAGCTCTCATCGACACGATGCTCGGCCGCATTCGCCAAGAGGAGGGCACCGTTTCCCTTCCGGAGCTCGACGAACTCGGAAGCGACTGGTCCAAGATCGACCGAATCTATCTCACGGCCTGCGGTACCGCGTGGCACTCGTGCCTGGTGGGCAAGTTCCTCTTGGAGGAGATGGCCCGCATCCCGGTCGACGTCGACTACGCGAGTGAGCTTCGATACCGAAAGCCGATCCTCGGCCCACGTTCCCTGCTGATAGCGGTCTCCCAGTCGGGCGAAACGGCGGACACGCTCGCCGCCGTCGAAGAAGCCGCGGCGTCGGGCTCCAAGGTACTGTCGATCTGCAACGTGGTCGACGCGTCGATTCCGAGGAAGGCCGACGCCGTCGTCTACACGCACGCCGGACCGGAAATCTCGGTCGCCAGCACCAAGGCGTTCACCACGCAGCTCACTTCGCTCTACCTCCTGTCGCTCCACGTCGGCCGCCAGCTCGGTCGGTTCGACGAAGGGAAAGGGCGCGCGCTCGTGCACGATCTCGTGAAGCTCCCGAGCCTCATCGAAGAGACCCTCACGCGCGGCAAACAAATCGAGAAGATCGCCAAGAAGTACGGCCACGCGAGCGACTTCCTGTTCCTCGGCCGCGGCATCAACTACCCGATCGCGCTCGAGGGCGCGCTCAAGTTGAAGGAGATTTCCTACATCCACGCCGAGGGGTATCCCGCCGGCGAGATGAAGCACGGCCCCATTGCGCTCATCGACGAGCAGCTTCCGGTCGTGGTGCTCCTGCCCCGTGACGAGATGTACTCCAAGACGCTGTCGAACCTCAAAGAGGTAGAGGCCCGCGGCGGGCGGATCATTGCGATCACCGACTCTCCGAGCCCGGAGCTCGAGGAGATCGCCTGGGAGGTCGTGACGATCCCCGAGGTGAACCACCTCCTCACGCCGATTCTATTGTCGATCCCGCTGCAGCTGCTCGCGTACTACGTCGCGATGTACCGCGGCACCGACGTCGACCAGCCGCGCAATCTCGCAAAGAGCGTCACGGTCGAGTAGCCCGGCGGCGCGAGGTCACGGGATCGTCCCGTCCTCCTTCATGCCACCGATCTTCTCCCAGTCGTAGCCGAGTTCGAGGAGGACCTCCTCGGTGTTCTGGCCGACCTCGGGCGCGGTGCGTCCGGGGGCTCCCGGGGTGCCGAGAAAGTCGACCGGTGTGGCGAGTTGCTCCGGCTCACCGGCCGCGCCATCGAACGGCACGACGCCCCCGCTCGCGCGAACCTGCGGATCGTCCGCGACCTCGTTCGCCGTCTGCACGGGGGCCCACCAGACGTTCTCACGCTCGAAGATATCCGCCCATTCGTCACGGGTCTTCGTGGCGAAGATCTCGTCGAGGAGCCCGACGAGCCATCGTCCGTTCGTCCGCCGGGTGACGATGTTCATCGTACGCTCGTCGGCGACAAGATCCGGGCGCTCGATCGCGCGGCAGACGTCGGGCCAGTGGCGATCGGCCTCGAGACAAATCAGCCAGAACCAGCGCCCGCAGGAGGCGCGATAGCCATTGGAGATCGGATTCGGCGCGGCTTCCCGCGGGCTGGGCGGCGCTACGTCTGCGCCGAAACGAAGCTTCGTCGCGACGTCCCAGCCAACGACGTACATCCCTGTCCGCAGAAGCGACGTGGCGACGTGCTGGCCCTCGCCCGTGCGCCCGCGCGCGACCAGGGCGGCGCAGATGGCCGAAGACGCCGAGATCGCCGTCGTATGATCGCCCATGCCCCCCCGCTGCATCGGCGGGGTGCCGCCGGGCAGCGTGAGCATCCCGGCAACGCCTGCCCGGGACCAGAACGCGCCGATGTCGTAGGCCGCCCGATCCCGATCGGGCCCCTCGATGCCGTAACCGGTGACCGAACAGTACACGAGCTTGTGGTTGCGGCCCGACAGCGTCGCGTAGTCCAGGCCCATTCGCTCGAGCGCACCGGGGCGCAGATTGGAGAGGAACACATCCGCGCCATCGCAGAGCTCCCGCGCGATCTCCCGGCCTTCCTCCCGCTTTAAATCCAGCGCGATGGAGCGCTTCCCCCGATTGTCGAGCTCGAACGGGGGATTGAAGGGAAGGTCGATCCCCACGGCGGTGACGAAGACCCCGCGCATGGGGTCGCCGCCTTTGGGCGGCTCGATCTTCACGACGTCGGCCCCCCAGTCCGCCAGAATGCCGCCCGTCGCCGGCCCGGCGACCCAGAATCCCAGTTCTACGACTTTAATGCCCTCGAGTGGCCCTGCCATGGCGGATTGGTCCGGCAACTCGGGCCACAACGCAAGCCGCTGGGAGGCGGGTTGCGCCGCCGAGAGCCCCGGCGCTACGTTTTCCTTCGAAATGTCCAGTATTTCCCCAAACGACGGCAGCCCCCAGGAAACCGAGTCCGGCTCGATCGCCACGATCGAAGAGGCGATCGCCGAGTACCGCGCCGGCCGGATGGTCATCGTGCTCGACGACGAGGATCGAGAGAACGAGGGCGATCTCTGCATGGCCGCGGAGAAGGTCACGCCCGAGGCGATCAACTTCATGGCGAAGGAGGGCCGCGGGCTGATCTGCCTGCCGGTCACCGGCCAAAAGCTCGCGGAGCTCGGCCTGCCGATGATGGTGTCCGAGAATACGGCGCCGCTGGGCACCGCCTTCACGGTCTCGATCGACGCCCGGCACGGCGTCGGCGCCGGCATTTCGGCGGCCGACCGCTCACAAACGATCCTCACGGCCATCCGCGACGGCGCCCTTCCGTCCGACATCCGCACGCCCGGGCACATCTTCCCGCTGCGCGCCCGCGATGGCGGGGTCCTGGTGAGGACCGGCCAGACCGAGGCCGCCGTCGACCTCGCCCGCCTAGCCGGCCTCAAGCCGGCCGGGGTGATCTGCGAGATCATGAAGACCGACGGCACGATGGCCCGCCTCCCCGATCTCAAGATCTTCGCGAAGAAACACAACCTGAAGCTCGTCACGATCGCTGACCTGATCGGTTACCGGCTGAAGAACGACTCCCTGGTCCACCGGATCGCGGAGGCGCCGCTTCCAACCGCATTCGGTGGGGAGTTCAAGGCCTGCGTCTACCGAAGCGACGTCGACGGCGGCGAGCACCTGGCCCTCGTGAAGGGCGACGTCACCCCCGAGAAGCCGACCCTCGTGCGGGCCCACGCCGAGTACCTGCCGGGAGACGTCTTCGCCTCGGTGAAGCGCAACACGGGGGACCTCCTGCACCGCTCGATGAAGATGATCGCGGACGAGGGGTGCGGCGTCGTGCTCTACCTGAAAAGGGACCCCGGCTCGGAAATGTTCGCTCCGCGGGGCGACGCCTCGACCAAAGAAGACGGCACCGACAAGGCCCGGCCGAGCACCATGTCGTCGGAGCGACTCAGCGAGTTCCGCGAGTACGGGATCGGCGCTCAGATCCTGCGCGACGTCGGCGTCGGGAAGATTCGGCTGCTCAGCAACTTCCGCCGTCGCCTGGTGAATCTGCCCGGCTACGCGCTGGAGATCGTCGAGACCGTCCCGCTGGACGTCTAGCCGGGCGAGGACACCGCGTCCTCGACGAGTGCCGCGAAAAACGGCTGAGGTCAGGCCGAATCTGCCGCTAGAGGCCGGATCGACCGTGAGCACCGAGGCCTACTTCGCACGCGTCAGGGGTTCACTAGAGGCCAAAGTCCCGTCGCACTGCACACTTAGTTTCTTGCATCGAGCAGACCTTAGCTTCCCTTAGCTTCGGCCTCGGAAATCGCGAGCTTCTTCAGGTGGGACCCCGGCCCACGAGCCTGAGGATTAAGCCGTGCCGGTCAGCGCTTCGGGAACGACTCGAGACCGATCAAGAAAAAATTCGTGTTGAGCCCCGCATTGGGGCCCTTGATCCCGGCGTTCGAAATGTGGCGGATGCGCCACGAGAGGGTCAGCGCGACCTGGTCGCTCAAAAACGTGTGGAGCCCCACGCCGACAAAGGAGGCGAACTCGAACGGCCCGGCCAGGTTGTGGCCCTGGAGGCCCGTGTACATCGCACCAACTCCGCCGATGCCGTATGGAACAAATCGCTGCCCCGCATCGTAGTCCAACTTAAGAACGAGGGGAGCGATTCCAGCCTCAAAGGCGTCCCCCGGGGCGTCGAACACCCCGGCGATCCAGCCCTCCACGACCCATTTCAGGTTGAGGTCGTACTCGTGAAGGGGCTCGTCCACGGCGTCCGGCAGGAGCCAGGCGGCCCGACCGAACAGGGGCACCAGGAAGATGTCATCGTCCGATGGCCCGTAGCCCGAGAGCAGACCCCACTCCTGGACACCGGTCCGGTCCTCCCCGAGGGCCGGCAGCGCCCCGACCGAGGTCGCGGCAATCAAGATCGAGAGAAAGAGCCCAGAGATTCGTCGCATGCTAGCCTCGCCAGAAAGATGAACATTCCCGAATTAACCCGAGACCCCAGGACCTGCAACCGCCCTGGCAACCGCCCTGGCAACCGCCCTGGCATCAGCCCTGGCGTCAGCGCAGGGGCCGGCTCGGCAACCGCGCTCGTGGTCTCCCTTGCCGTTCTACTCGCCGCCAGCGCGGCGCACGCGGGCCCTCCGGTCGTGAAGCTCGGCGGCCACATCGAAACCTCCGAGGCAGGGTCCGTGTCGGTTCGGGCGATCGTCGAGATCGCGTCGGGCTACCACATCAACGCGCACGTCCCCGACGAGCCGTTCCTAATCCCGACCGTCCTGACGCTGGGCGCAGACGGAATCGAGTTCGCGAAGCCCACCTACCCCGAGCCGGACTCGCAGGAATTCGAGTTCGCCCCCGACAAGCCGATGCTCGTGTACGACGGAACGATCGAGATCCTCGCCGGCGCGAGCCCGAAGCCCGACGGCCCCGTCCACGCCAAGCTCCGCTACCAGGCCTGCAACCACGAGCGATGCCTCCCGCCGACGACCGTCGAGGCCTTCCTCGGGAAGCGCAGCGCCGCCGCCGCCGGCGGGACCACGGCCCGTCTCGCCGGAACCGGTACGGACGACTCCTGGCTGTTCAGCTGGCTTCAGGGCGCGAGCCTGCCCGCCGCACTCGGCATGACGCTCCTGTTGGGCCTCACGCTGAACCTGACCCCGTGCGTCTACCCGCTGATCTCCGTCACTCTGGGCTTCTTCGGGACCCAGGCGAACGACGGCAAGAAACCCTGGCCCCTCGCGATCACCTACGTAATGGGCATCACCCTGAGCTTCGCCGCGTTGGGCGTGACGGCCTCGCTAGCCGGAGGCCTCTTCGGCGCTCCGCTCCAGCACCCGGCCGTCCTGGTGAGCCTGGCCCTCCTGCTGGGGACACTCTCGATGTCGAGCTTCGGGTTCTTCGAGCTCCGCGCCCCCAGCGCTCTCATGACCCGTTTCGGGGGCGCCTCCACCGGGCTCGGTGGGGCGTTCCTCATGGGGCTCACAATGGGGATCGTCGCGGCACCGTGCATCGGGCCGGTGGTGCTCGGGCTACTGGTCTACGTGGGGTCCGAGCGCGACGTCTGGAAGGGTTTCCTGCTGTTCTCGTCGATGGGGCTCGGTATGGGGTTGCCCTATGTTTTTCTGGCGTCGGCGGCCGGATCGCTCGACAAGCTGCCCCGCTCGGGTGAATGGCTCTCCTGGATGAACCGTCTCTTCGGCGTGCTGCTCCTGGGTATGGCTGTCTACTTCGTGTCGCCTCTTATCGGCCACGACTTCATGCAGATCTTCTTCCCTCTCTTCGTCGCCGCGGCGGCGGTCTACCTCGGCTTCCTGGAACCGTCCGGACGCAGCCTCCGTGGGTTCACGATGGGCCGGCGCCTCGCGGGCTGCGCGGCGCTCGTGTTCGCCGCCTGGATCGGGCTCTCGTCCGCGCAAGCCGGCCCGGGAATCCAGTGGCAGCCCCTCACGCCCAAGGCGCTCGGTCGGGCCCTCACGGCGCGACAGCCGGCTATCGTGGAATTCTCGGCCGAATGGTGCCTGCCGTGCGTCGAGATGGAGCACTCGACCTTCACCGACCCGAACGTGCTTCGGGATGCGCGCCGCTTCTCGATGCTGCAGGCCGACGTCACGGAATCGAGCGACGAGAACGACCACCTCCTGGAGGAATTCGGCGTTCTCGGCGTCCCCACGATCATCTTCTACGACAGCGCCGGCCACGAGGTGGACCGGGTCGTCGGCTACGTCGACGCCCAGGAGTTCCGCACGCTCATGCGACAGGTCGGGGGCGCGTCCGCCCCGGCACCCAAACCGCTGCCGCCGAAGATCGCCGAACCCGCCTGAACCGCTCTAGGAGCCTGACCCAAGATGGGTCGCGGCGATCATCGCGGCGCGGTCGCGAGCCGCAGGCGACCCACGAAGCGAGCGCGGATGGGTCGGCGTGAGCCATCTTGGGTCAGGCTCCTCCTAGCCCGACTCGGGAAACAGGGTCGGGATGTAGTAACCGCGAAACGGCTCGAAGTCGCCGCGGACCATGTAGGTGCACAGCGAGTGGACCTCGAAGCCGGCCTCGTACATCGCCGACAACAGGTCGTGATGCGAAGCCGGTATCAGGAGCCGCGTATCGGTTCGCAGAGGCAGGTCGCGGGTCGCGGCCTGGATGAGATCGAGCATCGTATCGAGATCGCGGGTGACCGCAGGTCCCAGCACGGCGACACCACCGCGGACGAGCCGCGCCAGACTGCCCTCGATCCCCGGCTCCCCGGCGATCAGGATGTCCCCCATCCGCAGGAAGAGGTCATGATCCTTCGGGCGATCGACCCCGACGACCTCGCGCTCCAGGGCGACGATCGACCCGATCTCGGCCGGCGTCGCGCGACGCGTGGACGCTCGGCGGCCGACATCGGGCCGCGACCGGAAGCTCCCTCGAACGAGGGTCTCCCGAGCCACGAAGTCCACCCGTCCGTAGAGGCAAAACGAGGTCTCGTTGAAGGCGTCCTGGATCAAGCGCAAAGAACGAACGCCCGCGTCGTCGGCGCGCGCACAGATCTCACGCATCAGCGTCAAGCCACAACCGGCCGACTGATGCGCGGGATCGATCGTGATCGGGCCTGCGCCCCCGGTCTCTCCCCGAACGTGCAGGAAGCCACTCCCGACGACACGGTCGCCGAGCACGACCACGAGGCAGTGCTCCGGGTCGAGCGAGCGATACGTCTCGGCGATGACCGCTCCCACCGCCTGGTCGGCGACGACGGGACCGAAGCCTCGTCGGCGGTACATTTCGTTGAACGCGCTGCGGAAGATCGTCGCGACGCGGGGCAAGTCTGCCGACTCCATCGGCCGGACGCCCGCCTCAGATCCGTATGACACCCGCCGCTCCGCCTGGCTCGCCCCGCACGAGTCTCCTATAGCACTTCTCGCCTGTAGCTCTGCTCGGGGGTGTGCCCTGCTCAGCAACTTCTATTTCCATGACGCGCGGCTGGACCTGGTGCCTACGGAGCACCTCGCGTCCGACGGCATCGACGGCGACTTCGCCCGTGGCCTCGCAGCTCGGCCGAGCTGGTCCGAGGCGCACGTCAAGATGCTGGAACAGGGCGTCGCGCTGTATTGGACCCGCTACGACGAGCTCTCCGCGCGGGCGCCCTACCTGAGCCCGCCGCGCCTCCGGAGCCTCGGAATCGTGCTCGACGGAGCGGCGATCCGGCCGTACGCCCAGATCCTGAACGAGAGCGTCTGCAAACTGTATCTGGACGACCTGAACCCGGATCGCGGGCATCCCGAGTTCGTCGCGTACGCGCTGGCGCTGGAAGAACGGGCGGCCGAGACCGGCGAGCTGCTGCGCGCCGCCGTGCACCTCGCTCCGTGGTGGTTCGAGCGATCAGACGAGGAGTGCGCGGCGTTCGCTCACGCCGCGGACGGCTCGCAGCGGCCGGATGCGCTGCTCTACCGAGCCATCGCGGGCGCGCTCCCGTGGCTTCGTGAGGTCCGTCACAAGACCCTGCGGCCCGCGCGCAAAGGGGCGCCCTACCGGGAGATCCCCGGCACCGGGCTGCTGATTCCGCGCGCCTACGAGAGCGCCCCGGACGCGCTGATCGGCCAGGTCCAAGCCGCCGCGACGGACACGCTGCGGGCCTTCCACGCGCAGCACCGCCCACCGGCCGACGCGGCTCTCGACGGACTCGAGAAGTGGCTCCGAGACGAGCGCCCCGACCTGCTGGTGACGGACGAGAAGCGGGTCATCGTATGGGAGTCCGACCGCGCCGCGGACACGGGGGCGCTCCGGCGACGACTCGAACGGGCCGGCCCGGAAGTCGTCTCCCACCTGCGCGGCGACCTCGAGTGCATCGCCGAACACAGCCGACGTTTCACCGCCTCGGTCCGAACCCCGAACGAGCTGCCGCGGCCGGACGCCGACGCGGCGCTGGGTGGCTACACCTTTCTGCACCACGAGCGCGGTTTAATTGCGTACAATCTGGACGAGCCTGGGATCGAGCGCCTGCTCAGCCCCGGAATCCCTTACGCGCGCGCGATGCTCGGGGCCCGCACCCTTCACGAGTGGGCCCACCTCGCGGTCGACGCGGGCTGGGTGCCGCGGTCCGTGGACTCGGCCGGATGGCTCGCCCTGCGCAACCGGCTCGTCGCCCGGCTCACACAGACAATCGACGAACTCCCAAAGCCCGTGCGGCGGATCGTGGCACCCGACCTCGCGGAGCTCGGGCAGTACCGGCCCCCCGCGGAGAGCCTTGCCGACATCTTCGAGCGACGCCTCCCCGACTTCCAGGCGAACCTCCTCGCCACCCGGCACCAGAGCGACGTCGAGCGTGAGGCGTACGTCCGTCAGAACATCCGGCCGCTACGAAGCGAGTTCCCTGCGGCCCAGGTTCTGAGGATGCTCGTTCGATACGTGTACGAGCTGCAGTACCTAGGCTTCAGTCAGATGGAAGACCCGCGAACGTACTTCTACGAGATGACGTGGTTCGAGGCGGACTTCTTCGACACGGGCATCCTCGACGAGTCCGCACTCGATGAGTTGTCCGCCGCCGCCGCCGCTCTGTGCCTTGCGCACCAGGTCGACGACAGCCGCTTCGTACGCACCACTTGATTCCACCCGCAGCTACATAGATCAATCGTCCCATGGGCATGACCGTTTTAGGAGCTGGTTCTTGGGGCACCGCACTCGCAATCCAGCTCTGCCGCGCCGGACATTCCGTGATGCTCTGGGGGCGAGACCCCGAACACGCGAGAGAGATGGCCGAGACGCGGGAGAACCGACGCTACCTCTCCGGCTTCCATTTGCCGCCGCCTCTCGCGCCTACCGCCGATCTCGCGCAAGCCGTCCGCTCCGCGAACGAGCTGCTCGTCGTGGCCATTCCCTCGCATGGAGTTCGCGAGGCGATGGAGGCCGCGCGGGCACACATTCACGCGGAGGCGGTTATCTGCAGCGCCGCCAAGGGGATCGAAGAGGGCACTTCCAAGCGGATGAGCGAGGTCATCGCCGAGGCGTCGGGATGCGGCGACCGGGTCTCGGTCCTGACGGGCCCGAGTTTCGCACGCGAGGTCGCCGCGGAGAGGCCCACCGCGGTGATGGCGGCCGCTGCCAACGAGGAGACCTCGCAGTTCGTGCAGCACGCGTTCGCCTCTCCGATGTTCCGGGTCTACGCCTCCGAAGACCCGGTCGGAGCCGAGGTCGGTGCGGCCGTGAAGAACGTCATCGCGATCGCAGCCGGGGTGAGTGACGGGCTGGGTCTCGGTCACAACACCCGGGCCGCGATCATCACGCGCGGACTCGCCGAGGTGAACCGCCTTGCGATCAAGCTCGGCGCGGACCCCCTGACCGTCACCGGACTCGCCGGCATGGGCGACCTCGTCCTGACGTGCACGGGCGAGCTGTCGCGGAATCGCTCTGTCGGCATCAAGCTCGGCCAGGGCGAAAAGCTGAGCGAGATCCTCGAGAGCATGAGCCAGGTCGCCGAGGGCGTTCGGAACACGATCGCCGTGGACGAACTCGCGAAATCCGCCGGGGTCGAGATGCCCATCACGACGCAGATGCGCTGCCTACTCTTCGAGGACAAAGCCCCGCGTGAGGCGATGGTCGCGCTCATGACCAGGCAGCTGAAGCACGAGTTCTAGCTGGGCCGGGGCCGGGGCTTCCGACCGCCCCACGCCCGATGGATTCCCTCCCCGCCGTCCGTTACCAAGCCCGGATGGCGAACAAGGGAACCTGTAAGGCCGACTCCTGCGAAAAAGACGTCGAGGGGAAGGGCTACTGCAAACAGCACTACCGCCTCTGGAAGCGCGGCGACATGCCGAAGGGGCGCTACGACACCTGTGTGGCAGAGGGCTGCCACAAAAAGGTGTCGAAGAGCATGCGCTGCGAGGAGCACCAGAAGATCAAGCCCGTCGAGCCCGCGGCCAAGCCGGCGACGCCAGCTCCCGCAGTAGAGGCACCGGCAGTAGAAGCACCAGCCGCAGAGGCACCGGCCGCAGAGGCACCAGCCGCAGAAGCACCGGCCGCAGAGGCACCCGCCGCAGAAGCACCCGCCGCCGCAGAGCCGGCACCGGCGGCAAAGACCGAGGCTGCTCCCGCAGCGGAAGCGGCTCCGGCCGAACCCGAAGGGGAAGACAAGGACAAGCCCGAGGCGCCCGCCGGGGGCTGAGCAACTCACCCTCGGGGTACCCGTTGACACCACGGGAGCCGAATGGTTTTCTCCAGGGTCGCCCTCTCTCGACCGAGAGAGGCGCAATTCAACTTCTAGTGACAGGCGAGCGAGATGAAACGGACGTATCAGCCCAGTAATCGGCGCAGGAAGCGCACCCACGGCTTCCGCGCGCGTATGGCCACCGCCGCAGGCCGGCAGGTGATCAAGCGCCGCCGACGCAAAGGCCGCAAGCGCCTCAGCGCCAGCATCCCGCCCAAGCAGCCCGGCTAAGCCGGTCGAGGCGGGACTTGGGGGACACAACCACGAGCTCCCGCGCTCAAACGCTCCCGAAGGCGGCCCGTGTGCGCAAGCGCACGGACTACCTCTCGATACAGAACGGCGGAAAGCGGCTGTCTACGCGCCACTTTCTGGTGGTTTATCGGCCCGGGCGCAACACCGATGCCCGTCTGGGGATCACCGTGACAAAGAAGATCGGCTGCGCCGTGATTCGAAACCGCGTGAAACGAGCCGTGCGGGAAACCTTCCGGCAGGCCCGACGGGACCTTCCTGCGGTCGATCTCGTCGTGATTGTACGAAAAGGTGCGGGGGCCCTGCGGATGCCGGAAGTCGCGGCCGAACTCGCGCCCGCGCTGAACCGGCTCCCCGGCGAGGCGACATCGTGACGAACGCCGTCGTAGACCTCCTGCGAGCCTTCCTGCGGGCCTATCAGCTTCTCTTGTCGCCCTGGGTCGGGCCCGCCTGCCGCTTCGCTCCGAGCTGCTCCGAGTACGCTCGCGAGGCCCTTCTGCTCCACGGACCCCTGCGCGGCACCCTGCTCTCCGCTCGCCGTCTCGGAAAATGCCATCCCTGGCATGCCGGCGGCGTCGATCTCGTTCCACCCGTCGAATCCCCGCGTGCGGACGCGGACATCGTCAAAGCCCGGAGTCACGCCTGATGGATCGCCGCACTCTGCTCTTCGTCGCCATCTCGGTGTCGATCATCGTCCTTTACCAGGAGTTCGTCCTGAAGCGGTACGCGCCGACGCCGACCCCGGTGGACGCACCCATCACCGCCACCGACGGACCGGCGGAATCGCCGAGCGGAGCCGCTCCGGCGGCTCAGGTGGCGGCCCAGGCTCCCGCCGTCGGAACGGATGACGTCGCCCCACTCCTGCCCGAGACGGTCACCAAGCCGATCGAGGGCCAGCGAATCCGGGTCGAGACGGACCTCTACATCGCCACGTTCACGACCGTCGGCGGACGCCTCGAAGACTTCCTACTCAAGAAATACCGGGAGACGAACGCTCCCGACAGTCCGCCGTTGTCTCTCGTCCTACCGGCGCCCGAGATCGAGTTGCCACTCGGGATCGAACTTCGCGGCGCCCGTGCATGGCGCGATTCCAATCAGGTCTACCAAGCGGATCGGAGATCTCTGTCCCTCGCGGGAAGCGACACCGGCACACTCACGCTGCGAACCACGTTCGACGGTCAGCCGATCGTAAAGCGCTTCACCTTCCGCGGGGACACCTACCCGATCGACATGGTCGTGGAGACGCCCCCCTCCGACGTGCTGCCGCCGGAAGTCACGCAAGCCACCCCGGACGGCAAGGCCGCCGCGGTTGCACTGCTCCTCACCCGAGCCCGCAAGAAGAACGAAGACGGTACGACGTTCGAGGGCCCGGCGGCCTTGGTCAACGACGAGATCGTTCAAACAGCGTTTGATGACCTCGAAGGTCCTGAGGTGATCGACGGGGCGGTCGAGTGGGCCGGCTTCGAGGATCACTACTTCCTAGTCGCGGCGGCTCCCGAGAGGGCCGTGGGCATTCGCATGCTCCCCAAGGGCAACGCCGTCGAAGAGAAGATTCTCACACCGCGCGCGGCGACCGGTCCGACGAACCTCGCCTTCACACTGTACCTCGGCCCAAAGGACCGCCCCACCCTCGAAGCAGCCGGCCACGGCTTCGCCAAGGGGCTGCAGTTCGGCTGGTTCGCACCCATCGCGCTCATTCTGCTCCAGGTGCTGGAGTACTCGCACGGGTTCACTGGGAACTGGGGCGTCGACATCATTCTGCTGACGCTTCTCGTCAAGATCTTATTTTGGCCCCTGACTCGGAAGAGCTTCGCGTCGATGCGGGACATGCAGAAGGTGCAGCCTGAGATGGCGCGCATCCGCGAGAAGTACAAGGACGATTCGCAGAAGATGAACACGGAAGTCATGGAGCTGTACAAGCGCCATGGCGTGAATCCACTGGGGGGCTGCCTGCCGATGGTGCTGCAGATCCCGGTCTTCATCGGGCTCTACCAGCTCCTTCAGAACACCATCCAGCTCCGCCACGCGCCGTTCGCCTTTTGGATCACCGATCTGGCAGCCCCGGAAAGGCTACAGATTCTTGGATACGGCATCCCGGTCCTCACGCTGCTCCTCGGCGCCTCCATGTTCCTGCAGCAAAAGCTCTCGCCGCAGGCGGGGGATCCCAACCAGCAGAAGATCATGATGTTCATGCCGGTCGTCTTTACATTTATGTTCATCGGATTCCCCGCGGGCCTCACGATCTACTGGCTGGTGAACAACCTCCTGACGATCGGCCAGCAGTGGTGGATGCTTCGCGCTGCGCCGACCTGATCCACCCGTAAAGCGTAAAATTAAAAATCGTCGCTCGCCCTCCAGGTGGCAGCGCGACTCCGTCCGGAAGCTAGTAAGAAGGCCTGAAACCGATGGCGGCCTATGTCGAAGACACGATCGCGGCCATCGCGACCGCGCCGGGACCCGGCGCGATCTCGATCCTGCGAGTGAGTGGGCGAGAGGCTCGTGCGGTGGCCGCGCGAATCCTGAGGGCGGGGGCAGGCCGCGCAGTCCCCCTTGAGTTGGCGGATTCCCACCGTGCCCGCACAGCCCGACTGGTCCGCGCTCCAGACGGTGATCCGATCGATGACGTTCTGGTCGTCCCGATGTTGGAGCCACGCAGCTACACGGGCGAGGACACAATCGAGATCCACTGCCACGGCGGTCGCGTGATCGCCGATCTCGCGCTCCGCGCCGCCCTGACCGCGGGCGCGCGAAGTGCCCGGCCGGGGGAGTTCACCGAGCGGGCATTCCTCAATGGCCGGCTAGACCTGTGTCAGGCGGAGGCCGTCGCAGACATGATCGCGGCGAACAGCGAAGCCGGCCTCGAGGCCGCCCGACGCCAGCTCGACGGAGAACTCTCGCGGAAGGTGGCCAGCGAGCGGGACCGCATTCTTGATACCCGCGCCCTGGTCGAGGCGCATCTGGACTTCCCCGAGGACGACCTGCCCCCCGGAGTCGAGGCGGAGCTTCAGGCGGACATCCAGGGGGTCCAGGGCGAACTCCGCGCCCTGGCAGAGACCTTTGCCCGCGGCCGGCTGGTCCGGGACGGTCTTCGCGTGGTGCTGATCGGGAAACCGAACGTAGGCAAGTCGTCCCTCCTGAACGCACTCCTCGGGCGCGACCGGGCACTCGTGAGCGCCGAGCCCGGCACGACCCGGGACTACCTCGAGGAGCCGCTGGCGATCGGCCCCCTGCAGGTTCTCCTCTGCGACACTGCCGGGATCCGGGAAGCCGAAGGCGACGTGGAACGAGCTGGTGTCGAACGGAGCGCCGAGCGCTTGGCCGAGGCCGATGTGGTCGTTCTCGTGCTGGATGGATCCCGTGCCCTGGAGCCGGCCGACCAGGCGCTTTACGGGCGGATCGGTACGACGCCCGTGGTCGCCGTGAGGAACAAATCGGACCTGACGCCCGTGTGGGAACGTCCGGACGGCGGGTGGGGAGGGCTCTCCTTCCTTTCCGTATCCGCTACGACGGGC
Source organism: Candidatus Binatia bacterium (assembly GCA_029243485.1). Classification (NCBI taxonomy): domain Bacteria; phylum Candidatus Binatota; class Binatia (SeqCode); species Binatia bacterium. Next base: position 342,031 of record JAQWRY010000086.1, read on the forward strand.
GAAGGTGTGGCCGAGCTGACAGCGGCCGTAGAGCGAGCCGCGCCGGAAATGGAGGGCCGCCAGGATGGGGTCCTGGTTACCAACGCCCGACACTACGAGCGACTGGAGCGGGCGACCACCGCCTTGGAGGAGGCCGCCGATCTTCTGCGCGGGGAGGAGGGGGAGCTCGATCTGGTGGCGGCGGCGCTTCAACTCGCCTGCAGCGCCCTCGACGACCTCGTGGGCCGAACGGACAACGAGGATGTGCTAGACCGCGTGTTCAGCAGGTTCTGTCTGGGGAAGTGATGCACGACACAGATGTCATCGTCATTGGGGCCGGCCATGCCGGAATCGAGGCTGCTCTCGCAAGCGCCCGAATGGGCGCGCACACGCTCCTCCTGACCCAGAACCTCGACCACATCGGGCAAATGTCCTGCAACCCGGCGATCGGCGGGGTGGGCAAGGGCCACCTGGTTCGTGAGATCGACGCGCTGGGCGGCGAGATGGGCCGCGCGATCGACGCCACTGGGATCCAGTTCCGGACGCTCAACACCCGCAAAGGCCCCGCGGTCCGCGCCACTCGAGCTCAAGCCGACAAGGCCGAGTACCGCCGCTACATGAAGAATGCGGTCGAGAACGTGCCGGGCCTCGGCGTCCGGCAAGGTTCCATCGAGCGCCTCCTGATCGAAGGAGAGCGAGTGGTGGGGGCCGAGACCGAGCTAGGCGAACGGTTCCTCGCAGCCGCTGTCATCGTCACCACGGGGACCTTCCTTCGGGGCCTGATTCACGTGGGAGATCGCAACCGGGCGGGCGGGCGGGCCGGCGATTCAGCGGCGATGGGCCTCAGCCCGCAGCTCGAAGAGCTGGGCTTCCAGGTGGGCCGGCTCAAGACGGGCACGTGCCCACGGCTGGATGGGCGGACGATCGACTGGGACGGCCTCGAAGTACAACCGGGCGACGAGCCTGCACCCGCCTTCTCCTTCCGGACCCGTGCTATCGAGCAGACTCAGATCCCCTGCCACATCACGTGGACGACAAAGGCCACACACGACATCATCCGCCGAGGCCTGGATCGGTCCCCCATCTTCAGCGGCCGGATCAAGAGCCGAGGGCCGCGGTACTGCCCCTCGATCGAGGACAAGATCGTGCGCTTCGCGGACCGCGATCGCCACCAGATCTTCCTCGAGCCCGAAGGCCGCGACACGGTCGAGGTCTACCCCAACGGGCTTTCGACGGCGCTGCCCCTGGACGTGCAGCTGGAGATGGTGCGGACGATCCCAGGGCTCGAACGCGCGGAGATCATGCGGCCCGGCTATGCGATCGAGTACGACTTCGTGGACCCGCTGGAGCTCCGACCAAACCTTGAAACCAAGCGGATCAAGGGGCTGTTTCTCGCCGGCCAGATCAATGGCACCACCGGATATGAAGAGGCGGCCGCGCAGGGACTGATGGCAGGAATCAACGCGGCACGGGCCAGGGAGGAGAAGCCGGCCGTGATCCTGAAGCGCTCCGAGAGCTACATTGGCGTGCTCGTGGATGACCTCGTGACCAAGGGAGTGGGGGGCGAGCCGTACCGCATGTTCACCTCCCGGGCCGAACATCGGCTCCTGCTGCGGGAGGACAACGCGGACACCCGACTATCTTCGCTGGGCAACGAGATCGGCCTCCTGCCGGACGCCGAGATGTTTCACGTGAAACATCGGCACGACGCCGCCGCTGAACTCCTTCGGGCTCTGGCCGCCCACAAGGTTCCTGCGAGCACCCACACCAACGCGCTCCTGGAGGCCAGGAGCACCACCCCACTGCGGCAAGGAACCAACGCGCTGGAACTCCTCCGCCGGCCCCAGATCGACTGGCAAGCGCTGTCGAGTCTTGGTGTGCCGACACCAGCCGACGGGCGAGTCGCAGAGTCGGTCCGCCTGAACATCCGCTACGAGGGCTACGTCGCGCAGCAGACGAGGCTGGTCGCCCGGTCGGCCAAGCTGGAGGAAACGGCGATACCCGAGCACCTGGACTTCGCGGGGATCCACGGCCTGTCGACCGAGATCCGGGAGAAGCTCGCGAGCGTGCGTCCGGCGACACTGGGGCAGGCAGCCCGGATCCCCGGAGTGACGCCGGCGGCAATCACCATCCTCGGCGTACATCTCCGCCGGAAGTCCGGCGCCGCCTGAACCGTGCCCCTTTCGCCGGAGGAGCGGCGGGCCCTCGAGGCCGGGGCCCGCGAGCTAAGCGTCGAACTCGACGAGGGGCAGGTCGCGGGCATCGGGCAGTACCTGGACCTCCTCGCCGGGTGGAACCTCCGGACCAATCTCCTCGCGACGAAGGATCGCGCAGGTCTCCTCGAACGCCACATCGTGGACTCCCTTGCTGCGGCGTCACTCGTGAGCGAGGCGGGGCCGGGCGCCAGGGTCCTCGACATCGGAAGCGGTGGTGGACTGCCCGGCGTGCCACTGGCGATCGCGTGCCCCGACGCGCGCATCACGCTTCTCGAGCCGCGCCGAAAGAAGGTGAGCTTCCTGCGGCAGGTCTCGCGACAAGGTTCGACGTGGAACATGTCGGTAGAGGGCTGCCGCACGGACGAGTTAGCGCAGAGAAGCGTCGAGCCGTTCGACGTAGCCGTGAGCCGCGCCGTGTTCGCGCCCGACGCGCTCCCGGCGGCCGCGGCCCCCCTGGTCCGAGCCGGAGGCCTGCTCGTCAGCTTCACGACGGGCCAGTCCGCGCCAGCTGCAACGGCCGTGGCGGGCTTCGAAGCGCCGGAGGTCCAGGAATACCGGTTGCCGGCGCATCCGGCAGCGTTTCAACTGGCGGCGTGGCGCCGCCGGAAAAATTGAGTGTTTTCAGCACATCCGCGATGTTTCACGTGAAACATCGCGACTAGTTTCGCGAAATTGGGCCCTAAACTTCACAACCTGCCCCCTCATCTGCTAACTCGGTGAGGCCACCATGGGTAGAGTAATCGCGATCGTGAACCAGAAGGGTGGGGTCGGGAAAACCACCACGGCCGTCAATCTCAGTGCTGGATTGGCCATGGCCGGCCATTCCGCTCTGCTGATCGACATGGACCCGCAGTGCAGCGCCACCAGCGGCGTCGGCATTCGGCTCACCCAGGAGGAGGCCTCGACCTACGACGTCCTCCTGGGACAGTCAACTGCAGAAAACGCTCTGAAGAAGACGATGCTGCCGAGCCTGCAGGCGATCGGAGCAAGCCAAGATTTGATCGGCGCCGAGATCGAACTCGTCAATGTAGAAAAACGAGAAGAGCGCCTCAAGAGCGCGCTCAGCTCGCTCCGCTGGCGTTACGAGTTCATCATCATCGACTGCCCCCCATCCCTGGGGCTCGTCACCCTGAACGCCCTTACGTCAGCTGACTCCCTGCTGATCCCGGTTCAGTGCGAGTACTACGCCCTCGAGGGCCTCACCGCTCTCATCTCCACGATCGGGCTGGTGCGAGAGCAGCTCAATCAGGAGATCGACATCGAGGGCTTGCTGCTCACAATGTACGACGGACGCAACACCCTTTGTCGGCAGGTCGCCGCCGACATCCGGGAACATTTCGCTAAAAAGGTGTTTGAAACCCTCATCCCGAGGAATGTTCGCCTGAGCGAAAGCCCGAGCTACGGCCTTCCAGCCCTGCTCTACGATCCGGCTTCCAAGGGCGCAGTTGCATACGCTGAGCTCGCAAAAGAAGTCGCCGCGAAGCACGCCCCCAAGGCTCGCTCTGCTACAAACGATGTTTGATTCTGAGGAGTAGGGCATGGCTCAACCGCGGAAGGCACTCGGCAAAGGAATCGGCGCTCTCATTCCCTCGGCGGCACCAAGGCGGCAGCCGATGGCGCCTCCGCCCCAGCCCGCCGCCCCCGACGGGGATCGAGTCGAAAAGATCGCGCTGGATGCGATCGAGCTGAATCCGAACCAGCCTCGCGTCCACTTCGGGGAGTCCGACCTCCAGGAACTGTCCGCCTCCATCGCCGAGCACGGGGTCCTACAGCCGATCCTCGTTCGGCCGTTGCCCGAGGGACGCTATCAGCTCATCGCCGGTGAACGCCGCCTGCGCGCGAGCCTGCGCGCAGACCTCGCGGACATCCCGGCCCTCGTCAAGCCAATGAATGACGACGAGAGTCTGCTGGTCGCCATCATCGAGAATGTCCAGCGCGCAGACCTGAATCCGCTCGAAGAGGCGCAGGCGTTCCAAGTCCTCCTCACCGAGTTCGAACTGACCCAGGACGAAGTGGCGAAGCGCGTCGGTAAGAGCCGCCCGGCCATCGCCAACGCGCTACGGCTCCTCCACCTGCCCGAGGACACTCAGCAGGAGATCCGGGCCGGGCGAATCAGCGCCGGACACGCACGGGCCCTGCTCGGCCTCGAAGATCCGGGCGCTCGCGAGACGCTCACCCGCCAGATCATCGATGGCAGCCTGTCTGTCCGCGAAGTGGAGAAGGCCGTCCAGGAGAAGCGGACGAAGCCGGCGAGCAAGCCCGCACCCAAGGCAGATCCCGACGTCGCAATCATGGAAGCCGACCTGAGCCGGGCCCTCGGAACCAAGGTCTCCATCGCGACGACCCACTCCGAAGACGGACGAGGCCGTGTCGAACTGAGCTTCTACTCTCACGACGACCTCGCCCGGCTCGTCGACCTTCTGCGAAGAGCGGCGCACGGCTCGAAAAGCCGCTCCGCCCGGGCCTGACCTCCCAGCGTTCCGCTACACCGCGCGCCCACACCTCGCACCACAGAGGTGCCTGAACCCCCCGGCCACGCCGACTTCGAGACGTGACCTGATCTGCACGATCGGGGCACGCGAGGCACTCCCACGCCCCGTAAGCCTCCAGACCGAAACCGGGGAGCACCGCCCCAAGAACGAAATGCTGCGCATGCCCCTGGGCCGAAGACCAACCTTAAGGGGCGAGACTCGCTGTCGAAGCGGCGCGACTCCCGCGCCCGGCCGAGATAAGCAGAACCTCCCGTGCCCCCCGGAGACCAGGACGAACCACGGACGAAACCCCCACCACGAACCGCCACAAGAGTGATGATCAAAGAAACCGCCGAGATTGATGAACGCCCCTGCCTCGCTGCTTCGGAGCCCAGACCGACTACCATCCCGCTCTAAGAAAGATCCCTGCCTGAGACTTGCAGGATCGTGGGGAGTCCCGCCCCCGCGCGCCAAAACCAGCTATCGGCGCGCCTAATGGAGCGACCCCCATTTTTGACACCCGCGCTGTTCGTGTGGTACCAAAGCGCGTTTGTGGCGCGACGCTGTGGCCGTGTCGGGTGGGCTCTTTTCTGACGCTTCACGGCCCTGGCTCTACACACGCTCACGAACACTCGTCGCACGGAACGATCGATGGCTCTCTTCAAGAAGGACCGCGGGGATTCCGCCGGTCAAGGCTCCGACCCGCAAGCGGGTGGACGCACCGATGCGTCCGGAGCCCACGCTGAAGCAGCGCCGACGAAGGGGGAGGGGAACACGATGGCGGGGCAAGCAATCGGTGCAGAGAGAACACCCATGAGCGGCGCAGGAACGGAAAACGCCATGCTCGGTCGCGGTACCCGGGTTTCGGGCAAGATCACCTTCGAGGGCAAGGCCCGGATCGACGGCCAGGTCGAAGGAGAGATCGTGGCGGCAGACAACCTGGAGATCGGCGAATCCGCTCTCGTCAACGCTCAGATCAACGGCACCGTCATCATAGTTCAAGGAAAGGTCACGGGCGACCTCACGGCGAGCAAGAAACTCGAAATCCGCGCGCCCGGCCGACTCTACGGAAACGTTACGACTCCGAGCCTCGTCATCGAGGAAGGCGTCATCTTCGAGGGACACTGCTCCATGGGAGCGAAAGAGGGTCAGGCCGGCGATCGGGTGACTCTCCTGGCCAAGGAGGAAGGCTCCGGGACCGCAGCGCCGGCAGCACGCGCGGCGGCGGCCTCGAACAGCAAGTAGGAAAGGCCTCCCTCCCAGCCCGTTCATTCCAATTCCCCCTACGGATTCGATTCACACGAGTCCGGGCTCCTGGTGCGTCCCGTGTTGCGGATCCGCGACACGGGCAACCACTGCGAACCGAAAGCCAAGAAATGCTCGAACTACCACCAAAGATTGGTTTTTACGTCTGGATCCCCATCTTCTTCGCGTTCATCTACGCGATGAAAGTAATGGTCCTCGAGCCGACCCAGAAGCTCCTCGATGAGCGCGCCAAGCGCACGACCGGCGCCCAGGCCGACGCCGAGCAGATGCGCGACGCCGCCGCGGAGATGCAGGCCGAGTTTGACCGCAAGCTCGCCGAAGCCCGCATGGCCGGCAACACCGCCGGCGAGCAGGTCCGCCGCGAGGCCGAGGCCAGCGAGCACAACATTCTCGAGCAGGCACGTGGCGATGCCGCGCACCTCGTCGACGAGGTCCGCGGTCGCATCGAGGCCGAAACCGAGACCGCTCGAGGGGCCCTCCGGGCCGATGCGGATGCCCTCTCGAAGCTGGTCGCCGAGAAGGTCCTCGGCCGGGCGATGAACTCATGATCCGTACGATCCTGACAGCGCTCCTCGTCGCAATCCCCGCCTTGGCGCTCGCCGCCGGCGGTGAGGGCGGACACGAGCCGAGATGGTCCCTCACGCTCTGGGGCTTCGCCAACTTTGCGATTTACTGCTTCATCATGAAGCGGTTCGCCTGGCCTCTGATCAAGGATTACCTGCAGGATCGCCGCGACAGCGTCGTCGAGGCTCTCGACGCCGCCGATCGGGCCAAGCAGGAAGCCGAGCTTCTGAAGTCCGAGTTCGAGATGCGGATGAAGACGCTCGAAGGCGAGGCCGCGAAGGCCCGTGCGGAGATCCTCGAGATCGCCCAGAACGAGGCCACCAAGATCCTCGCGCTGGCGGAGAAGACCGCCGAGCACATCCGCCGGGACGCCCAGCTCGTCGCCGACCAGGAAGTCGCTCGCGCCCGCCGCGCTCTGCAGGAAGAATCGGCCGAGCTCGTCACCCAGATGGCCACCACCCTCGTCTCGGCGCAGATGAAGCCCGAAGATCAGGACCGCTTCGTGAAGGACTTCCTGACTGAGGCCAGCGAGGAAACGCGATGACCGGCGGACTGGCAAAGCGTTACGCACGAGCCCTGTTGAGCGTCGCGAAGGAAGAGAACCGCCTGGAAGAGGTCGCAAGCGAGCTCGAGAGCATTTCCTCGTGGCTCGCCGACGAGGAGCTGTCCGACGCTCTGACCTCGCCGGCCCTGACCCACGAGAACCGACAGGCTCTGGTCGCTCAGATGACCGAGTCCCTCGGCCTCTCCGATCTCACCAAGAACTTTCTCGGCCTCGTCACCGAGCAGCACCGCCTCGATCACTTCACGGCGATGCAGCAAGCTTACGGCGACCTGGTCGATCGGGAGCTGAACCGGCTGCGGGCGCATCTGCGTTCCGCCCAGCCCGTCTCCGACGCCCAGCAAGCCGAGATCGGTTCGGCGCTGGAGGCGCAGCACGGCAAGAAGATCCTGCTGTCCGTCGAGGTCGATCCATCCCTCGTTGCCGGCATCACGGTCGAAATCGAAGGAAAGACCTACGACGGGAGCGCTCGGACCCAGCTCGCTAACGTCGCCCAAACCATGTCCCGTCAAGGCTCCGCCGGCTGAGTTTGAGCCGAGCCTGCCCGTCCGACCGCGCACTTAGGAAGACCGAAGGAGAATCACGAGATGGCGATTCGCGCCGCAGAAATCAGCGACATCATCCGCCAGCAGCTCAAGGACTACACCAAGACGCTGGAAGTCCGGGAGACCGGCAAGGTGCTCTCGACGGGTGATGGTATCGCCCGCATCTACGGCCTCGAGAAGGCCGCCATTGGTGAGCTCCTCGAGTTCCCGAACAACATCTTCGGCATGGTGCTGAACCTCGACGAAGACAACGTCGGCGCCGCGCTGTTCGGTGAAGCCCACTTGATCGGTGAAGGCGACGAGGTCAAGCGGACCGGTCGCATCGCCGAGGTCCCCGTCGGCCCCGAGCTCCTCGGCCGCGTGGTCAACGGACTCGGCCAGCCGATCGACGGCAAGGGCGACATCGGCGCCAAAGAGAATCGCCGCGTCGAGCTGAAAGCGCCCGGCATCGTCGAGCGTCAGGGCGTCAAAGAGCCCATGCAGACGGGCCTCAAGGCGATCGACGCGCTCATCCCGATCGGTCGTGGCCAGCGAGAGCTGATCATCGGCGATCGCCAGACGGGCAAGACCGCGATCGCGATCGATACGATCATCAACCAGAAGGGCGGCGACGTGAAGTGCATTTACGTCGCCATCGGGCAGAAGCGCTCGACGGTCGCGCAGGTAGCCGAGCGTCTCACCCGCGCTGGCGCCATGGAGTACACGACGATCGTTGCCGCAACGGCATCGGAGTCGGCACCACTCCAGTTCATCGCCCCCTACGCGGGCTGCGCCATCGGTGAGTACTTCCGCGACAACGGGCAGCACGCCCTGATCATCTACGATGATCTCTCCAAGCAGGCTGTCGCCTATCGGCAGCTCTCCCTGCTCCTTCGCCGCCCGCCGGGCCGCGAGGCGTATCCGGGTGACGTCTTCTACGTCCACTCGCGGTTGCTCGAGCGCGCGGCCAAGATGTCCGACGCCCGCGGCGGTGGGTCGCTCACCGCACTGCCGATCATCGAAACCCAGGCCGGTGACGTCTCGGCGTACATTCCGACAAACGTCATCTCGATCACCGACGGTCAGATCTTCCTCGAGACCGATCTGTTCAACTCCGGTGTCCGACCCGCGGTGAACCCGGGTATCTCGGTCTCCCGCGTTGGTGGCTCGGCCCAGGTCAAGGCGATGCGTCAGGTCGCCGGTTCGCTTCGACTCGATCTCGCGCAGTACCGCGAGCTGCAGGCGTTCTCGCAGTTCGGATCGGACCTCGATCCGGCCACGCAGGCACAGCTCTCACGCGGTAGTCGCCTCGTCGAGATCCTGAAGCAGAAGCAGTACGAGCCGCTCGCGGTCGAGCGGCAGGTCGTGATCATCTTCGCGGCCACCAAGGGTCACCTCGACGACCTCGACGAGTCTTCACTCGCAAAGTTCGAGGTGGACCTCTTCGCCTATCTCGAGACGAAGCACTCCGCTTTGTTCTCCGAGATTTCCGAACAGAAAAAGATCTCCGACGAGATGGAAGGCCAGCTGGCCAGCATCATCGAAGAGTTCAAGCAGGTCTTCGTGAAGTAATGCCCAGCCTCAAGGCCATTCGAACACGGATCAGCTCGGTCAAAAACACCCAGCAGATCACCAAGGCGATGAAGATGGTCGCCGCGTCCAAGTTGCGTCGAGCGCAAGAGGCCGCCGTCCAGGCGCGCCCGTACTCCGAGAAGCTCGAGGGTATGGTCGCGCACCTCCTTCAGCGCGTGGATCCCGCCTTCAACCCCCTCATGAAGATTCCGGAAAGCCAGGAACGTTGTCTGGTTCTCGTGGTCTCGAGCGATAAGGGCCTCTGCGGTGGGTACAACGCGAACCTTCTGCGCGAAGCCGAGGAGTTCGTGGCGGACCAACCCGGCGAGTTCGTCTTCATGACGGTCGGTAGCAAGGGCTACGACCACTTGAAGCGTCGCGAGTACGACATCGAGGGGAAGAACCCGATGCCGGCGGCGAAGGACGCGGCGGCTCTGGCTCGCGAGCTCTCCCGAGCCCTTCAGCGCAGCTATCTCGCTGGCGAGGTAGACCGAGTCGTGGTCGCGTACAGCGCGTTCAAGTCCACGATGACCCAGATTCCGACCATCGAGCAGCTCCTTCCGCTCCAGCACCACGACGAGCCCGAAGGACACGCCGAGGGTCACGAGTACGTCTTCGAACCCAATCCCATCGAGATCATCGGATCTCTCCTCCCGCGCCTAGTCGAAGTCCGAATCCTGCACGCACTCCTCGAAGCCGGGGCGAGCGAGCTGGCGTCCCGTATGACCGCCATGGACTCCGCAACGCGGAACGCATCCGAGATGATCGATCGCCTGACTCTGCAGATGAACCGAGCCCGCCAGGCTCAGATCACCACGGAGCTCATGGAGATCATCAGCGGCGCAGAAGCGCTGAACCAGTAGGAAGAGCAAATCATGTCTGAGAACATTGGTCGCATTACCCAGGTCATCGGTCCCGTCCTCGACGTCGAGTTCGAAACCGGAACCTTGCCCCCGATCTTCAACGCACTCAGGATCACCAACCCTGCAATCGACGACAAGACGGACAACCTCGTCGTCGAGGTCGCGCAACACCTTGGTGAGCGCACCGTGCGCTGCATCGCCATGGACACGACCGAAGGATTGGTCCGTGGCATGGAAGCGAAGGACACGGGCTCCGGCATCTCGGTGCCGGTCGGCGACGCGACGCTCGGTCGCATCATGAACGTCATCGGCGACCCCGTCGACGAGGCCGGCCCGATCGAGAGCGATCATCGCCTCGCCATCCACCAGCCGACTCCCGAGTTCGTCGACCAGGCGACCGAGGTTCAAGCCTTCGAGACCGGCATCAAGGTCGTCGACCTTCTCGCCCCGTACGCACGTGGCGGTAAGATCGGCCTCTTCGGTGGTGCCGGCGTCGGCAAGACCGTTCTCATCATGGAGCTGATCAACAACGTCGCAAAGCAGCACGGTGGTTACTCCGTGTTCGGCGGCGTCGGAGAGCGTACCCGCGAAGGGAACGATCTCTGGGTCGAAATGAGCGAGTCCGGCGTTCTCGAGAAGACCGCTCTCGTCTACGGACAGATGAACGAGCCTCCGGGTGCCCGCGCTCGTGTTGCTCTGACGGCACTGACCGTCGCCGAGCACTTCCGCGATCACGAAGGCAAGGACGTCCTCCTGTTCATCGACAACATCTTCCGGTTCACCCAGGCGAACTCTGAGGTGTCGGCGCTTCTCGGCCGTATGCCCAGCGCCGTCGGTTACCAGCCGACTCTCGCCACCGACTTGGGTGAGCTGCAAGAGCGAATCACCACGACCCGCAAGGGCTCGATCACCTCGGTGCAGGCGATTTACGTTCCTGCGGATGACTTGACCGATCCCGCGCCCGCGACGACCTTCGCTCACTTGGACGCGACGACCGTTCTCTCGCGCCAGATCTCCGAGCTCGGCATCTACCCCGCGGTGGATCCGCTCGATTCGACCTCGCGAATTCTCGATCCGAACATCATCGGCGACGAGCACTACAGCGTCGCCCGTAGCGTCCAGGAGATCCTGCAGCGCTACAAGGATCTCCAGGACATCATCGCGATTCTCGGGATGGACGAGCTCTCCGAGGACGACAAGCTGCTCGTCGGCAGGGCTCGTAAGGTCCAGAAGTACCTCTCGCAGCCGTTCTTTGTCGCGGAGGCCTTCACCGGCTTCGACGGCAAGTACGTGAAGCTCGCCGACACGATCCAGGCCTTCAAGGAGATCGTGGACGGCAAGCACGACGACCTTCCCGAGCAGGCCTTCTACATGGTCGGCAACATGGACGAGGTCCACGAGAAGGCGAAGAAGATCGCCAGCGAGGGATAATCAGCCGTGCGTCTCCAACTCGTCACACCCGACCGTCAGATCCTCGATACCGAGATCGACGAAGTCTATGCCCCGGGCACGCGCGGCCAGTTCGGCGTGCTCCCCGAGCACGTGAACTTCCTGACCGCGCTCGACACCGGCGAGCTGCGTTACCGCGTCGACGGCAAAGACCACTGGGTCGCCGTGAGCGGTGGTGTTGCCGAGGTCCTCGGTGAGGCCGTGACGATCCTCGCCGACAGCGCCGAGCTTGCCGACGAGATTGACGGAGATGCCGCCAAGGCTTCTGCCTCGCAGGCCGAAGCGGCGTTGAAAGACGCAGCGGCCGGAACTCCTGAAGCGGCGGATCTCGAAGCCGAGCTCGCGTGGGCCGAGGCCCGCCAGGCGGTCGCCGCCCGGAACTAGCACACCGCCGCCCGCTGCGGCCGCGCACAGGAGACCAGCTCCATGAAGAACAGCGTCTGGGTCATTTGGATCGGTAGCCTCCTCTCGATGTTGCTTGGAAGCGGCTGGGTCATGACGACCGGTCAGGTCGTCTTCGGGCTGACCTTCGGTGCCCACCTCATCGAGTTCTTCGTGAATCGCTCGCTGTTCGAAAAGGCCGGCGGTTCCATGGGGAACCACTTCATCCAGACGATGATCTACGGGATGTTATACTGGCAGCCGATCAAAGAGCGCCTCGCGTCGGAGTAACGTCCGACCCCGCGCCTCGCGGCGCAGCCCCAGTGGCGAACACACATTGATCACCAGCTGAGGTCCCTGCCATGATCCGAGCATTCGGACTCGCGCTTCACGCGGGCCCCGCTACCGCGCAAGCACCCGCGCCCCTTGGCCCCGCGTTCTAGATCATAAGCAACGTCCCGTTCGGGGCGTACCCGAAGGTGGCCGACGGTGACTTCGTGGTCGGACGAGTACGAAGGCGTTGGTGTCCGCCCGGATGCTCGTCGACCCAATCCAACGCGCTTCCCCTGGAGTAGGCGCGCTCGAAAACGGTGCCGCGCGCCGCGAGCTCGTCGATGAACGGGGAGGTAGCCCGCTCTTCGCCGCAGGTCCCGAGATGATCGAGACGAAGCGTGCCGACCGAGATCAGGATCGGGTTTGCGGGCCCCGGTCTCCGTGCTCGATTCAGCCCGCGGTCGCGACGAGCGGACGGGGCGACGAAAGTACGAACTGCACCTCGTCCGAGTCTGCCGGCCAATCGACCTCGACCGTCTCGCCACCCTCGAGTTGTCCCGAAGCGACCAGACGCGCGAGCGGGAATACCAAACGCTGTTCGAGAACTCTCTTCAGCGGACGGGCCCCGTGCTCGAGATCCGTACCCTCGTCGAGAAGCCGCGAGCAAAGCTGCTCGGTGTAATCCAACTCGATCGGGTCGCCGCGGCGGGCGAGGCGTCGCTCGACGTTCGCCAGCTCGATCGACAGGATGCGCTCGAGCTCTGTGCGCAGCAGGCGCTGGAAGACCACCTTGTGATCGATTCGATTCAGGAATTCCGGCGCGAAAGTCCGCTTCGCGGTCCAGAGCACGGCGTCCTCGATCCGACGATGCACGCGGTCTTCGGGCTCGTTCGTTCCGTGCACGAAGCCCATCGAAGGAGAGAGGATATCACTCACTGCTCGGCTTCCGACGTTGCTCGTCAGGAAGATCAGGCAGCTCGAGAGATCGACTTCCTTGTTGTTGCCCAGCGTCAGGCGAGCCTTGTCGAGGATTCCGAGCAAGAGCTGCCAGAGCGAATCGTTCGCCTTCTCGATCTCGTCGAACAGCAGAAGCGTGAACGGATTCTCCGCCGTCTGGTAGCGCGTGATGTTCGCCGACGAGAGATACGGGCTCGTTTCCTGGTGTCCCAGGTACCCCGGAGGGGACCCGATCAACCGAGCGATCTCGTGACTGTGGCTGAACTCGGCGCAATCGATCTTGAGCATCGCGCGGCGGTCACCAAACGTCGACTCGGCGATCGCCTCGACGAGGTTCGTCTTGCCGGTTCCCGTCGGGCCCAGAAACAAGAACGACCCGAGCGGCCGATCCGGACTGGCCAGACCGGAATGATAGATCTGGAAGGCCTGGAGAGCCGCGTCCACCGCCTGGCTCTGACCAATCACGCGCTCCGACAACGAGCGCCGCAATTGCTCTACCTCCGACCCGAGACGATCTGGCACCAGCAACCGCGAACTGCGCGAGGCTGCTGAACTCCGCCCACCCTCTGCGATCGCGCGCCGTTTCCGGCTGCCCGAACCGCCCCCCTCGACGAGTGCAACTTCTTTCACGGGATGATCTATCGGCCCCGAGCAGGCGTCTCTTGAGTCATGGTCTGAAGAGCCCGAATTCTCAGAGCAAAACGAACCAAGCGACGGCGACCGCCGCGACCGCCGCTACGGCTCCCCCGACCAGCCAACCCGCGGGGACCGAAGGCGGGCTTTCCACCCGTCGAGACGGCTGTTTCTCCTTGCGGACCACGTCGGCGAGGTACCGCGACACGCAGGTCGCCGGTTCCTTTCCGAGGAATTCCGCGTACCGGCGCAGGAACGGAACGACGTAGAACGAGTCGGCAACGAGGGGCGAATCCGCGCCCTCCATCGCCTCGAGGTAGTGCAGGGGCACACCAAGCGATTGCTGGACGTCTTCCAGCGATAGGCCCTTGGCCTCCCGTTCCTCTCGAAGCTCCTCACCCTGACTTGCCACAGTCCGTCCCTCCGAAGAGCACCGCGAACGCCAAAACAGGCTCCTCCGCGAACTCAAGGAATACGAGGGGTGGGCGTCTCCTTCAAGCCTGGAAACCCTTTATTTTCAGGCAATCTGGACTCCGTTGACCCCCTCAGAGACACATACTAAACGTTTAGTATTACAGCTTCCGAACATGGCAGAGCCCGCAGAGCAGAGCCCGGGCGAGGGGGCATTCTGCTCACCGCGGTCGACTGCTTTTCCCGCTACGGCTACGCCGGTACCTCCATCGATCGGATCGCCCGAGCCGCCGGGGTGACCAAAGGCGCGCTCTACTACCACTGGAAAGACAAGGAGCAGCTGCTCTTCGAGGCCGTGACCGAGCGAATCGAGGCCTTCGAGAAATTCGTGCTCGAGCAGATCGAACGCGAGGGTGGGCCGGCCGAGCGGCTTCGCGCCGTCACGCGCCTGTGCGCCGAGAACGCAATCGCGGACAATCACCGCCGGTTCATCCTGACCCTCATGGTCGAAGCCATCGACACCAACCCCACACTCTCCCGACAGTTTCAGGAGATGCTCCGACGGTTCCGGGGCTTCCATCGCCACCTCATCCGACAGGGGCAGGAAGCCGGGCTCTTCCGAACCGACATCGACCTGGCCAGAGCGGCCGAGACCTTTGTCGCCGGAATCCTCGGCGCGGAAATCCAATTCTACCAGGACCCTGAGTCCACCGACCTCCGGCAAAGCTGCGACATGCACGCCGATCAGTTCCTCGCCTGGATCTCAGTCTGACCAACGGACGCCCCTGGCGAGCCTCGAGAGGAAACCTGAAATGTTCGACCTAGAGTTGACCGAAGAGCAGCAGTTGGTGCGCGACACCGTCTCCAGCTTCGCTGAGAACGAAATCCGACCCATCGCTCGCGACAGCGACGAGAGCGGCTCGATCCCGCAAAGCGTGGTCGACCAGGGCTTCGACCTCGGATTGATCCACTCGGCGCTCCCCGAAGCGCAGGGCGGCTACGGCGAGATCCGGTCCTCCGTGACCGGGTCGATCGTCGCCGAAGAGCTCGCGTGGGGAGACGCCTCGATCGCGATGCACCTCCTGACTCCTCGTCTCGTGGCGTACCCCGTCCTCGACGGCGGCACCGACGCGCAGCGCGAGAAGATCCTGCCGCGCTTCACGGAGAAATTCCACGCCGCGACGGCCGCCATGGTCGAACCCCGATTCGACTTCGACACGAACCGCTTCGACACCACCGCGAAGCGCGAGAACGGCTCGTACATCCTGGACGGGCACAAATGCTTCGTACCGCTCGCAGACGAGTCGGACCTGATCCTGGTTCTCGCTCAGGAAGGCGACGAGCGCGCCGGGTTCCTCGTCGAGCGCGCCGCCCAAGGCCTGACGGTGCTCGAGCGCGAGCAGAACATGGGCTTCAAGCCGCTCTCGACCAACGAGGTGAAGCTCGACGGTGTGAAGGTGTCCGCCGACGCCCGCCTCGGCGGCGAAGACGGGTTCGACGTCGAACGCATGGTGAACCTGAGCCGCATCGGTATCGCGAGCCTCGCTGTGGGCGTCGCGCGAGGTGCCTACGAGTTCGCACGCGAGTACGCCAAGGAGCGCACCGCGTTCGGCGTGCCCATCGCACAGAAGCAAGCCATTGCGTTCATCCTCGCCGAGATGGCGATCGAGGTCGATGCGTCCCGCCTCCTCACATGGGAAGCCGCCGCCAAACTCGATAAGGGTGAGGACGCGACGCGCGAGGCCTACTTGGCCAAGCGCTACGCAGGCAATGCGGCACTCAAGATTGCGGACAACGCCGTGCAGGTTCTCGGCGGCCACGGCTACGTGCGGGACTTCCCCGTCGAGCTCTGGTTCCGCAACGCCCGAGCATTCGCTTCCTTCGACGGCATGACGATCGTTTGACCGGCAGGCAAGGAGAACAACAATGATCGATTTCGACCTTTCCCCGAAAGTCCAGGAACAGAAGGAACTGATCCGCGCCGTCGCCGAAGGAGCGATGCGGCCGATAGCCCGCGAGTACGACGAGCGCGAGCACGAGAAGCCCTGGGACTTCTTCAAGATGATGTGGGAGGTGTCCGGCGGCCGCACGATGACCGGCGAGGACTCCAACGAGGACCCCACCGCCCAAGCGAAGAAAGGCCCGCGTGAGAACACCCTCACTGCGGCCATCACCATCGAGGAGCTCTCGTGGGGTGACGCCGGGCTCTACCTCACGATCCCGAACCCGGGACTCGGCGGCGCAGCGGTCCAGGCGGCGGGAACGCCGGAGCAGAAGAAGCGCTTCCTCGCACCGTTCCAGGGCGGCGAGCCGAAGTGGGCCGCGATGGCCATCACCGAGCCGCACTGCGGTTCGGACTCCGCCGCCCTGCAGACGACGGCCGTCCGCGATGGCGACGACTGGGTCCTAAACGGCACCAAGATCTTCTGTACCTCCGGGCAGATGGCCACCGAGAAGTCCGATGGCTTCGTCGTGGTCTGGGCCACGATCGACAAGACGGCAGGCCGCGGCGGCATCAAGTCGTTCGTCGTCCCGGCGCACACTCCGGGCATGAAGGTCATCAAAGTCGAGAACAAGCTCGGCATCCGAGCGTCCGACACGGCAATGATCGTGTTCGAGGACTGCCACATCCCGGCCGACAACATTCTCGGCTCGGCCGAGGTCGCGAAATCGACCGAAGGCTTCAAGGGTGCGATGGCGACGTTCGACGCGACGCGTCCTCTGGTCGCGGCGAGCGCACTCGGGATCGGCCAGGCCGCACTCGATCTAGCGCGCGAGGAACTCGAGAAGCGCGGCCGCCAGATCCGCTATGGCGTCTCGGACGCGAACCTCACCACGATCGAAAGTGATTTCATCCAGGCCGAGAGTGATCTCCAAGCCGCACGCCTCCTCACGTGGCGCGCCGCCTGGATGATGGACCGCGGGCAACGCAACAGCCTCGAGGCTTCGATGGCGAAGGCCAAAGCTGGGCTCGCCGTCACCATCGCCACCCAGAAGACGGTCGAGCTGATGGGACCTCTGGGCTATTCGCGCAAGATGCTCCTCGAGAAGTGGATGCGCGACGCGAAGATCAACGACATCTTCGAAGGCACGCAGCAGATCAACCTGCTGATCGTCGCCCGTCGAATCCTCGGATACTCGAGCAAAGAGCTCAGCTGATTCCGTTGTCCATCGCTGGTTGCCGGTGACAAATCACGTCACCGGCGACCGGCAACTTTCTGACACTCATTTGGATGGTGTCAAGATTTTGCCGGTCGACCCGGGCTTCTCTTCCGCCTCGAAATCCCGATAGCGTTTGCTGCCTCAAGAAAAGGGGAGTCTTTCGGCGCTTCTCGGACATTGCTGCGTTTTTCAGCATCCCGAGCGCGAGTGGCACCCAGCTTGCATAGATCACAGGACAGCCAAGGAGGCTGCCATGAAGCTCACAGTGACTATGCGCGATCTGATTTCTGCCGTTTCCGAATACGCCGAAGACGAGAACGAACTCGTCGCAACGGTCGTCCACCTAGTGCAGAGCGGTCGAGTCAAATTGGTCGGCGGCTCGTGGTCGGACGACTTCACCGAGTCTCCGGCCTGAACCGCGGTCGATTCCGATGGAACCGAGAGTCGAAACGACTCGGCAGAGCGGCGACCGCCGTTTCTACTACGTCTCCGGCGAGCCCGTAGAGCTGTGGGAGGATCCGGAGAAACCGTTCGGGTGGGGGGCGGATGAGATGTCCGCGTACGCCGCCGACGGCTACTGGGACCTGCTCTTCAACGCACTGGTCCTCTCGTCGCTCCTCGACCAGGACGCCGAGACCGGAGAGCCCGAACTCCTCTGAGCAACCGCGGTCGCACCGAGCGACCGCCCCGATTCGACCGGCACGCGTGCGGAATCTGCACGTGGAGACCGGCCCGGCGCTCATGCACACGCCAGCGACAGCGGCTAGCCTGCACTCATGGCAAAGCCCAATCGCCTGGCCGCAGAGCAGAGCCCGTACCTACGTCAGCACGCGCTGAATCCCGTCGATTGGTATCCGTGGGGGCCCGAAGCCCTCGAGCGAGCGCGTAACGAGAACCGTCCGATTCTTCTCTCGGTCGGCTACTCCGCCTGCCACTGGTGCCACGTGATGGAGCGCGAGTCGTTCGAAGACGACTCGATCGCGGCCGTCATGAACGAGGGCTTCGTGAACATCAAGGTAGATCGCGAAGAGCGCCCCGACGTCGACGCGATCTACATGAACACCGTGCAGATGCTGACCGGCTCCGGCGGCTGGCCGCTCACCGTGTTCCTCTCCCCGGACGGGAAACCCTTCTACGGAGGCACCTATTACCCACCGGAAGATCGCTACGGTCGGCCCGGCTTCCCGCGCGTTCTGGAGGCGGTTCTCCAGGCCTTCAACGACAAGCCCTCCGAGCTGACCCGCACGACCGAGCAGCTTCTCGAGGGCCTCACCAAGCTCTCCCAGTTTCAGACGAACGCCGGAGCACTCTCGCGAGCCACGATCACGAGCGCGGCGGAGAAACTCTTCGGCGCCCGCGATGTGACCCACGGCGGACTCGGAGACGCGCCGAAGTTCCCGAACGCCCCGGCGTTCCAGCTTTTTCTTCGCCAGCACTCCGCGGCCGGTCGAGGCGACATGCTCGAAGCCTTCGAGCAGACCCTCACCGCAATGGCCCGCGGTGGCATGTACGACCAGCTCGGGGGGGGGTTCCACCGCTACTCGGTCGATGCTCATTGGCTCGTCCCGCACTTCGAGAAGATGCTGTACGACAACGCCCAACTCGTACCTCTGTACCTCGACGGGTTCGCGGCGACCGGAGAGCCGTTGTACCGCCGCATCGCAACGGAGACGTTGGACTACCTTCTGCGCGAGATGACCGATCCGGAAGGCGGTTTCTACTCGACCCAGGACGCCGACACCGAAGGCGAAGAGGGCCTCACGTATCTGTGGCGCCTCGAGGAGATCGAGAGCCTCCTCGACGAGAAACATGCCCGGGTCCTCACGCGCTACTACCAGGTCGACGAGGTCGGAAATTTCGCGGAGCCGGGTCAGACCGAGCGCCGCAGCATCCTGCACGTGAAACTCTCCATCGACGAGATAGCGAAGCTCCAACAAAAGGAGCCCCGGGAGATCGAGACTCTGCTCGCTGAAGGGCAGGCCACCCTCCTCGCCGCGCGCGAGAAGCGCCCCCAACCCGGTCGGGACGAAAAGGTGCTCACGAGTTGGAACGCTCTGGCCATCCGCGCCTTCGTCCGCGGTGCCTGCGTCCTGGAGGAGCCCCGCTATCTCGACGCCGCCCGGCGCGCGGCTGCCTTCATCGATAGCAAGCTGCGAGATGAGAACGGGCGCCTCTTGCGGACCACCAAGGATGGCGTCGCGCGCTATCACGCCTACCTCGACGATCACGCCTTCCTTGCGGCGTCGCTGCTCGATCTCTTCGAGGCCACCGGGACCAAGAGCTACCTCGACCGGGCCCGGGAGCTCGCCGACATCCTAGTTCGGGAGTTCCTCGACGCCGATGTCGGCGGCTTTTTCTTCACCTCTACCGATCACGAGGAACTGATCGACCGGCCCAAGATCGCCTTCGACAGTTCGATTCCGGCCGGAAACGCGGTCGCGACGGAGACTTTTCTACGCCTCGCCCACCTCGCCGGAGAGGATCGCTACCGCGAGATCGGCGAACAGGCACTCGCACTGTTCGGCGATCTTCTAGAGAAGCAGCCCTTCGGACTCGCCTACCTCCTCGGCGTGCTCGACGACCATCTCCGCGGGCCCCGTGAAGTCGTGATCGTCGGCAAGCGCGATCTGCCGGAGACGGCCGCGCTGGTCCGCGCCGCCCACACGACTTACGCACCGGGGCAATCGGTCTTCGTCGTCGATCCGAACGAGCCCGACGCCTTCGTGCCCGTCCCTGCTCGCGGAAAAACGCAGACGCTGGGCGCCCCGGCGGCGTACGTCTGCGAATCGTTTACCTGCTCTGCGCCCGTCATGGAGCCCGACGACCTTCGTACAATCCTCAAGCGGCGGCCGCTTCCCGATTCCTGAAGGGACGGCGCCGCTAGAGCCCGGCGCGCATCTCCGGGGCGGCGATCGCGCGCAACGCCGCGGCGCGCTCCTCCAGATCGCAGCCGGTGAGACGCGCGACGCCTTGCTCCGTCACGACGAAGTCCACGGTGAAGTTCGGAAGTGAAACCGCGTTTCCTTCCGGCAAGCGCGGCACGATTCGCGAATGCGCCTTTGCCTTCGACCGCATCGCGACGACGGAAAAGCCGCCAGGCGAGTACCGCGCGCCCTCGACGAAATCGAGACTACCGCCGACACCGCTCACGCAGTGGCCCCCGATCGTCGCACCGTTCACCTGTCCGGTCAGATCGACTTCGATCGCCGAGTTGATCGATACGAAGCGCTCGATGCCGGCGAGGTAGGGCAGGCTGTGGGTGACGGTGGTCGGCTGGAGCGACACCCTTGGATCGGCGACGGCCTGCCGGTACATCTCGACCGAACCCGACACTTCTCCAGTCACGACCTTCGCATTCGGCTGGCGATCGAGGAATTCGAGCAGCGGGTCGCTGTACATCCCGGAATGCAGGTTGATTCCGGACCGCTCCGACAGGGCGAGTAGAACCGCTTCCGGAATCGTACCCACGCCGAGCTGGACCCAGGCGTCGTCCGGGATCAGCTCGAGGACATGGTCGACGATCGCGCGATCGATGTCGTCGCAGGATGCACGCGGGAGAGTGCCGAGCGGTCCGGTCGCGTCGACGGCGAAATCGATCGCATCGACGGGAATCTCGGTCGTTCCATCCGACCAGGGCATGTCCGGGTGGATCTCGGCGATGACGAGCTTCGCCGCCTCGACCATCGCCGGATAGATCGCGCACGCACTGCCGAGACTCACGCGCCCGGCGCGCGGCGGCGTGCACTGAATGACGGCAACCTCGGCGGACAGAAACCCACCCCGCCCGAACAGTCGCGGGATATCGCCGAAGCGCAGGGGAAGGAACCCGATCCGGCCACTACGGGCGATCCGGCGAATCGCTCCACCGACCTGCCAAGTCACGTAGCGATAGCCCGGTCCGAGCCCGCCCGTCTCGTGGTCGGTCGCATCGAGATCACCCAGGAACCGGTAGCGCCCGAACTGGAGTCCCGAGTACAGACGCGTCGGGTTCGCCGGATCTCCGCGTGACGCGGCGATTGCGTCGAACACCGACCACGGCTCGATGCAGCCCTGCGGTAGAACGACGCGCGCCCCGGCCGGGATCTCAGAGACGGCTTTGTCGGCCCGAACGCGCTCCACGCGCTAGTGCATCGCCGTCGACATCGGGTTCATGGATTGGCGTCGATCGGCGTTCGTCGCAAGAAACGGCAACGCGGGAAAATCGGCAATCTTCCGAGGAGACGAGATGTCGCGAGGGACGTCGAGGGGCGGCAAGGCATACGCCCGATGTCGACGGCGATGCACTAGAACCCGTCTTTCAAACGGCGTGTCGCTCCGAAGATCTCGACCTCGTCCTCGCCCACGTCCGGGAAGCGCTCCTGGATCGACTCGCGCAGTTCCTGGCTGCGCGTCCGCAGGAAGGGATTCGTCGTGCGTTCCGACCCGATCGTGCTCGGAACCGTCGGCTGACGTTCGCGCCGCCTGGCCTGGGCCCAAGCGAGCTTGTCGGTGATCGCCTTGTTCTTGGGCTCGAGCGTGCTCGCGAACTCCAGGTTCTTCACGGTGTACTCGTGACCGCAATACACCTTCGTGTTGTCGGGGAGCGCGTTCAGCTTCGCGAGCGAACCCATCATCTGTTCGGGATCGCCCTCAAAGAGACGTCCACACCCGGCGGCAAACAGTGTATCGCCAGTGAACACCGACCGGTGCTGCTCGAAGTAATAGGCCATGTGTCCGCTCGTGTGAGCCGGCACCAGGATCGGTCGCGCGGTGATCGTGCCGACGTGCACGGTGTCACCCTCTCGCACCCCGTCGGTGAGCGCCGGGATGCGTCCGTCGTCATCCGCGTTTCCGTAAACCCGAACCGAGATCTTACCCGCGATCTCTTCGTTCCCGCCCACGTGATCGTAGTGGTGGTGGGTCGACAAAACGGTCGTGATCGTGACGCCTTCGGCCTGCGCCGCGGCGAGCATCGGTTCGACCTGGGCGCAATCAACCACGGCCGCAACGTTCTCGGTCTCGTCGATCACCAGATAGCTGTAATTGTCCTGCAGGACGGGGACGGGTACGACGCGCACGATTACCTCCTCGTGGGTTTGCCAGCGTTGGGATCTTCTTCGCTGATCGAGCCGTCCGGCGCCAGCCCGGCAAGGAGGCCGGTGAAATGGTGGAACCGGTTCCGGCCCAGATGGGGGGCGAACGTGACGTAGCTCCCGAAGCCCGCGATCGGCGTCTCTGCGAGGTCCCGTCTGAGGTAGGCCGTATCGAGATCCGGCAAGCCGTAGGGTGCAGAGTCCCCGAGCGCACTGTGAAAATACAGGACGGCGGACAAGGACGGCATCGCGGACAGCTTCGCCACGCTCGAATCGAGGCGCTCTCGCGCCACTGCCGGGTCCCGGGCGGCGAGGGCAAACCGCATCCCCGGGACGACCTCGTCCCCGATGAGAAGGGCGTCCCCATGCGCGTCGGCACCTACGATCGGTCGCAGGAGGGGAGCGTCTGTGGATTGCACTGAATCCGATTCGGCGAGGGCCACCTGGATGAATCCGAGTGCCTCGTCTGGATTTTCGCGCAGGCTCGGCGGAAGCGCTTCGAGAACGCACTCGAGCGCCGGCCGGCCGTCGAGTCGCTCGACGCGATTGGCTTCCGCCTGCGTGATGGTCCACCAGCGACCGATCGGGCTGAACACCGGGCTTCGAATCGGCGCCACCGAAACGCCGCGAAGAACCAGACCCGCCACCGCATTCGTCGAGCTGGTCCCGTGTCCCACCACCGCAGTCTGGCCGACCGCCCCGCTTTCCGTTGCCCCCGCACCGATGACCGACGCGTCGCCGGCCGTTTCGGCGATGCCACTCAAGAGCTCCTCGGGGGCGAGATTGTAGCTGTCGGCGAGCAAGAGAATCGTCGCCGGCGCAGCGTCGTCACCCGCTGCGAGCCGCCCGATCTCCCGGCCGTACTGTTCGGAGCGACCACGGAGCCCCTGGATGAAAAACCGCTCGACGCCGGTCAGACCGCCGACGGCGAGGGCCGAGATTCCCCGCGCTGAAGGCGCCGGATCCCGCGAGATCACGCTCCCCGCCGAGCAACCAATCACCGACCCGATGCCTGCCCGGGTCGATACCAGCCGGGAGATCCTCTCGAAGGCCGGCCCATAGTCGTCGGTCGCGAAAAACACCGCGGCGCGTGACGAATCCGCCCCACCGAGCCCGGCCAGCCCGTCGGCGACCTCCCGGGCCGCTGCGTCCGGATCGGCCTTGCGGGAGGCACTGCTTCTGGCGACCAGCATCCAGCCGAGTCTGCCGTCGTTCGGGCCCCCGGGGCAACGGCCCTTGCGCCGGTCCGCGCCGTCCGGGAACCTTTTCTCATGCAGGGGCTTCGAACGAGCCCGGCTGGGGTCGCTCCGCCGCTGGAGCGATGGAACACCCTGGCCGCGCGCGGAGTTCGGGTCGACTTCCCGTTCTTCTTGGCGCCCATGGTGGGTCTCTCCCACGTGGCGCTGCGAATGACCGCTCGCAGCTACTTCCCGCGCGACACGAACAGCCTCCTGTTCACCGAGATGCTGTCCTCGCGGAGGCTGCCCGCAGAACGCATGGGCGACCGACCGGAAACCGCGACATTCGCTGAAGAGACCAACCTGGTCCCGCAGCTGCTCGGCAACGAAGAGCGCTTCATCGCGGCGTCCCTCGACAAGCTCCAGAGCATGCGACCGGCCGCAGTCGACATCAACATGGGGTGCCCGGTCACTCAGGCTCTGAAACACAACTGGGGGGTCGCGTTGATGGGCGACCCGGCGTACGCAGAGGAAGTCGTGCGCACGACAGTTCGTCTCTCTCGTTGGCCGGTCTCGGTGAAGCTCCGGACCGGGCTCGACGACGACCTCGAATACCTCCTCGATTTCTGTCGGATGCTCGAGGAAGCCGGCGCCGCATGGATCACGCTCCATCCGCGAATCGCCCGACAGCAGCGGCGTGGCTCCGCGAACTGGGACTACATCGCGCGTGTTCGAGACACCGTTTCAATTCCGGTCGTAGGCAACGGTGACGTTCAGACGACGGAAGACGCGTTGTCCCTTCTGAGTCGAACTGGATGCGACGGCGTCATGATCGGCCGCGCCGCCGTCGCGCGGCCGTGGATCTTCTGGCAGATCGGCGAGGCCATGGGGCTGCCCCCACCGCCCGGACGTGAGGGAGACGAGGCGCCTGCGGATGGGTACGAGGAGGGGGCCGAGTTCCACAGCGCCTTCAAGCGCTTCGTCGACATCGCCGAGCCACACTTCCCGGCACGCGACGCGCGAAAGCGCGTGAACTTCTTCGTGCATTGGGGCGCACGCTGGCTCGATTTCGGCCACGAGCTGTGGCGGCGAATCTCTTCGGCACCGGACATGCAGGAAACCCGCGCACGCGCGGCCGCTTTCTTCACGAAGCCGCAACGTATGACGGCGCGAACGGTCCTGCGGGGCTGACTGGGTTCACCGCACGATCGGGTCACGGGCGCCGCTAGCGGGGCCGCGAACTGGATTGCCGATCCCAAATCCGATCGCTCTACGGGGAGCAGGTGACGTCACGCTCCACCCGCTTCCGCACGGTTTGAATTGCGTGTTCCACTCAGGCGTCTTCGGGCGTTTCGGGAACCTCGGGGCTCTCCGCGACCGCTTCGGGCTCTCCGCCCTCCGACTCGTCCGCTTCACCGTCGGCCTGGACATCGCCTTCGACCATGCGGGCAACACTCACGACCCGCTCGCCATCGTCGAGCACGACCATCTTCACGCCCTGCGTGTTCCGGCCGATGACGCGCATCTCGTCGACGCGCATGCGGATGAGCCGTCCGCGGTCGGTCACCAGCATGACCTCGTCGGCCTCGCGGACCTGCGCAACACCGACCACACCGCCCGTTCGATTGCTGACCTTCATGGTGATGATGCCTTTGCCGCCGCGCGTCTGGAGCCGGTACTCCTCGAGCTCGCTGCGCTTGCCCATACCCCCCTCGGAAACCGTGAGGATCGTGGCCTCCGGCGAGAGGACGGAAAGACTGACGACCTCGTCGTCTCCGTCGAGCGAGATCCCGCGGACACCGCCGGCGGAGCGTCCCATCGAGCGAGCGTCACTCTCGCGGAAACGGATCGCCTGACCCGTACGCGTGGACAGAAGAACCTCGTGTCCGTCTTCGACGAGGCCGGCTCCGATCAGGCTGTCGCCCTCTTCGAGGTTTACAGCGATCAGGCCCGAGGCTCTCCGGTTGGAGTACGCCATCAGATCGGTCTTCTTCACAGTACCGCGCCGGGTTCCCAGGATGACGCGAGAACCTTCGGTGAATTCGGGCACGGTGAGGAAGGCCGACAGCTGCTCTTCGGCTCCGAGTTGGAGCAGGTTCACGACGGCCTTGCCGCGCGCGATCCGGCTGCCCGACGGGATCTCGTAGACCTTCCGCCAGTGCACACGTCCCGCAGTCGTGAAGAACAGGATGATGTCGTGGGTCGACGCGACCACGAGATCTTCGATGAAGTCCTCGTCGCGGGCCGTCGCCCCCAGCTTTCCACGGCCACCGCGGCGCTGCGCGCGGTACTCGGTAGCGGCAATCCGCTTGATGTATCCGGCGTGAGACACTGTCACGACCATGTCTTCGCGCGGGATGAGATCCTCGTTGGTGATCTCGTCGCCGGTCTCGATGATCTGCGTGCGTCGCTCGTCGCCGTAGCGATCGCGAATCTCGGCCAACTCCTCGCCTATGATCCGGTCGACTTCCGAGGGGGTATCGAGGATGAACTTCAACCGCGCGATCGTCTCCTCGCACTCCCGGTACTCCTCGAGAATCTTGTCGCGCTCGAGATTCGTGAGGCGCTGGAGGCGCATGTCGAGGATGGCCTGCGCCTGGATCTCCGTCAGGGAGAACGTCGACATCAAGCCCGTACGGGCCTCGGCCGGGTTCGGCGCGGCGCGGATCAGGGCAATGACCGCGTCGAGATTGTCGAGGGCGATCTTCAGACCCTTGAGAATGTGCAGCCTGTCTTCGGCTTTTTTCAGATCGAAGACGGTCCGGCGCGTAATGATCTCGCGGCGATGGTCGAGGAAGACGACGAGCGCTTCGCGCAGGTTCAGCAGCTTCGGCTGGCCGTCGACGATGGCGAGCAGGTTCACGCCGAACGAGTCCTGCATCTGCGTGAGCTTGAAGAGTTGGTTCAGGATGACCTGGCTCACGGCGTCGCGCTTGAGCTCGATCACGATGCGCATCCCGTTGCGATCGGACTCGTCGCGCAGGTCGGAGATGCCTTCGATCTTCTTCTCGTTGACGAGATCGGCGATGCGTTCGATCAGGCGCGCCTTGTTCACCTGGTACGGGATCGCGTCGACGATGATCTTCTCGCGGCCGGTCTTGGGATGCGTCTCGATCTCGGCGCTGGCGCGGATCTGAAGGACGCCGCGGCCACTCATGTAGGCCTCTTGGATCGCCGCTGTCCCCACGATGAAGCCCGCCGTCGGGAAATCCGGGCCGGGGATGTACTTCATCAGGTCGAGCGATGAGAGGCTCGGTTCTTCGAGCAGGGCCAGGCAGCCGTCGAGCAGCTCATTCAGGTTGTGCGGCGGGATGTTGGTCGCCATGCCCACGGCGATACCCGCCGATCCGTTCAGCAGAAGATTCGGGATCTTCGCGGGTAGGATGAACGGCTCGTGCTCGGATTCGTCGTAATTTCCGACGAAATCGACCGTATCCTTGTCGATGTCGGCGAGGAGCTCACCCGCGATCCGCGAAAGGCGGATCTCGGTGTATCGCATGGCCGCAGCGGCGTCGCCGTCGACCGAGCCGAAGTTCCCCTGTCCGTCGACCAAGGGGTACCGCATCGAGAAATCCTGGGCGAGGCGGACGATCGCATCGTAAACCGCGGAATCACCGTGCGGGTGGTACTTACCGATGACGTCGCCGACGATGCGTGCCGACTTCTTGTAGGACTTGTTCCAATCAACCCCGAGCTCATTCATCGCGTGGAGCACGCGGCGATGCACGGGCTTGAGCCCGTCGCGGGCGTTGGGGAGCGCACGGCCCACGATGACGCTCATTGCGTACGCCATGTAGGACTGCCGCATCTCGTCTTCGATGTTGACCGGAATGCGTACTGCCATCTTCGTTCAGACCACCCTAACTGCGGACCGCATGGGTCAGATGTCGAGGTTGCGCGTGTTGAGCGCGTGCTCGTCGATGAATTTGCGCCGGGGCTCTACGGCATCTCCCATCAGCGTGGAGAAGATCCGCTCTGCCTCGGGAGTGTCGTCGACCCGGACCTCGAGAAGGGTTCGGGTATCGGGGTCCAACGTCGTGGCCCACAACTGGTCCGGGTTCATCTCCCCCAGGCCTTTGTATCGCTGGATCTCGAGCCCCTTGCGGGCGTTCGACATGATGTACCGGACCGCCGCCGGCAAGGTCGGCATGGAGAGCCGTTCCTTCGCCGTGATGATGGTGAATGGGGAACGACCCGCTCCAGAGAGCTCACCGGTCAGTCGACGAACCTCCTCGAACTCCGGTGCCGCGCAGAATTCCAAGGACAGAATCGTTCGTTTCTTCGCCGAACCTTCAGCCGTCGTGACCTGGAGGACCGGAAGTTCCCCCGGAGTCGGCTCCGCGATCTCGACTCCGACAAGATCCACTTCCTCGCGGCTCTCTAGTCGTTCCTGGAGGCTCTGGCGGATCGTCTCGAGTAGCCCGGTGTCCCGGAACGCCTCGGGTCCGAGGCGCTCTTCTTCAGCGGCCGCGGAGACCACGTTGCGGCAACGCCCCGCACGCTCGACGATTCCGAGAATTCGATCGAGTCGACCGAAACGCTCGAGAACGGTGGCCAGCGCGTCGCCGGCGAGAGGAACGTCGCTGCCCGTTCCGAGGACTTCGATTTCTTCGCTGCCCTGACGGATCAGGTATTTGTCCAGCGAGGACTCGTCCTTCAGGTATTCTTCCTTCTTGCCCTTCTTCACCTTGTAGAGCGGCGGCTGCGCGATCAGGACGTGCCCGCCCTCGATGAGCTCGGGGTACTGGCGATAGAAGAACGTGAGCAGGAGCGTACGGATGTGGCTCCCGTCGACGTCCGCGTCAGTCATGATGATGAGCTTGTGGTACCGGAGCTTCGAGAAGTCGCGATCTTCCTTGCCGATGCCCATACCGAGCGCCGTGATCAGCAGGCGAATCTCGTTGGAAGACAGCATCTTATCGAAGCGCGCCTTCTCGACGTTCAGAATCTTGCCTCGCAGAGGCAGGATCGCCTGAAACTTCCGCTCGCGGCCCTGTTTGGCGGAGCCGCCGGCGGAATCGCCCTCGACGATGAAGAGCTCGGACAGTGCAGGGTCGCGTTCCTGACAGTCCGCGAGCTTGCCTGGTAGCGAGCCGGAGTCGAGCGCACCCTTCCTGCGGGCCAGGTCCTTGGCCTTCCGGGTCGCTTCCCGCACACGGGCCGCCTCGACGCACTTGCCTACGATCTTCTTGGCGTCGCTCGGGTTCTCTTCGAAGTAGTTCCCGAGGCCCTGGTTGACGAGACTCTCGACGAAGCCCTTCACTTCACTGTTTCCGAGCTTGGTCTTCGTCTGTCCTTCGAACTGAGGCTCGGGAACCTTCACGGCGATGACAACCGTGAGCCCCTCGCGGGCATCGTCGCCCTCGAGACCGTCGGTTTCCTTCTTCAAAATGCCGTTTGCCTGCGCGTAGTTGTTGATCGTGCGGGTCAGAGCGGACTTGAAGCCGGAGAGATGGGTCCCACCTTCGTTTGTGTTGATGCTGTTCGCGAAGGTGTAGATCGTCTCGTTGTAGCCCTCGTTCCACTGCATCGAGACTTCCATCACGACGCCCTCGCGCTCTCCCTCGATGTAGATCGCGGTGGGGTGGATGGCGGTCTTGGCCGCGCCCAGATGCTCGACGAACGAAGCGATGCCGCCCGGGTAGTGGAACTCGTGCGAGCGCTCGGTCTGCTTGTCCTCGATCGAGATTCGCAGGCCCCGGTTCAGGAACGCCATCTCGCGCAGTCGCTTCGAGAGGGTGTCGAAGTTGTAGCTCGTGTCGGGGAAGATGAGCGGGTCCGGCTTGAACGTGATCTGTGTGCCGCGGCTCTGGGTTGTGCCGATCTCCGCGAGGCGATTGTCGGCAGCGCCGCGCTGGTACTTCTGGAAGTACACCTTCCCGTCGCGCCAGATCTCCATCTCGAGACGCTCCGAGAGTGCGTTCACGACGGAGATACCCACGCCGTGGAGCCCGCCGGAGACTTTGTAGGCCCCCTTGTCGAACTTTCCGCCGGCATGCAGCTTCGTAAGCACGACCTCGGCGGCGGAGATGCCCTCGGTCGGATGGATGTCGACCGGGATACCGCGACCGTCGTCGATGACGGTGACGGTTCCGTCGACGTGGATCGTGACGGAAATCTTCGTGCAGTGACCTGCCAGGGCCTCGTCGACCGAGTTGTCGACCACCTCGTAGACCAGGTGATGCAGACCCCGTTCGGTCGTATCCCCGATGTACATTCCGGGGCGTTTTCGGACCGCTTCGAGGCCTTCGAGGACCTTGATCTGGTCGGCCCCGTAACCGCCTGTCACGCCGCTCTGTGCTTCCGTTGAATCCATAGTTAAATCAAATAGTTAAAGGATTGCTTTAACCCCAGTATTCTAGCAGACGCAGGACCAGTTAGACAGGCCGTTCTACGCATGGATGCAGCGTTTTTTCGCCCTCGATGTGGGCGAGGTGAAGACCGCGCTCAGAGGCGCATGGGCATGACGACGTAGCTGTACGTGTCGTCGTCTTCCGTGCGGATGACACCGGGGCTCACGTCGTCGATCAATCCGATCTCGATCTTTGAATCATCCGGCAGAACGGCCAGGACGTCGGTCAGATACCGAGAGTTGAACCCGACTGTCATGTCGTCTCCGTCGTACGAGACTTCGAGATCCTCGCTGGCTTCGCCGAAGTCGGGGCTGCTCGCGGAGACCGTCAGCTGGTTGGCCGAGACGGCGAGGCGAACACCGCGCGAACGATCGCTCGCAACGACCGAAACGCGCTTCAAGGCCGACAGGAGATCGTCCTTGGGAACGGCGGCCCGGAACTTCACTTCACCCGGGATCACCTGCTCGTAGTTCGGGAACTCACCATCGATGAGCCGCATCACCAAGGCAACGTCGGCCAACTCCACTCGAACGACGTTTCCGCCAATGCTGAGCGAGGCGTCTCCGTCTTTGCCGTCGAGAAGCCGGCGCAGTTCCGCCAGGCCCTTCCGAGGCAGGATGATGCCCTTTTCCGGCGCGCTCGCACCCGGCACCGGCTCGTTCACCAGCGCGAGACGGTGGCCATCCGTGCCGACCAGGCGCAGTGTTTCGTCGCTGCCGTTGAGGAAGACCCCACCCAGGTGGGCGCGTGTATCGTCCGTCGAGACTGCGAACAGCGTACGGTCGATCATCCGAGAAAGCGCTTCCACGTTCACCGTGAACTTCGAGACGGCCTCGTTGTCGGCTTGCGGGAACGTCGGGAAATCCTCTGCTGGAAGGCCCACGAGACGGACCCGCGAACGACCGGAAACGACCTCGACGAAGTGATTTTCGAGCAACCGAATCGTGACATCACCGGGGCGAAGCTCGCGAACGAGCTCGTAGAACTTGCGCGCGCCGACGGTGGCGGCACCGGCCTGGGTGACCTTGGCTCCACAACGCCGTTTGATGTGAACTTCGAGGTCCGTGGCAGCGATCGAGAGATCCTCGCCGGCCTCGAGCAACACGTTGGCGAGGATGGGCATCGTGTTGCGTCTTTCGACGACGCCCTGCGTGAGTGCCAATGCCTGCGTGAACTCACCTCGATCGATCGAGAACTCCATCTGCATCGCTCTTTCGGTCTATAGGACCTTGGTCCGCTCCCTATTCTCTCTTTAGGATATTAAAAGAATAGTAGTAGTAGGGGCTGCTGAAAACGGGGACAACTACTCCAACACCTTGTTATTTCTAATAAATCGACTGTGCACGAAGAGCGGAGAGTAATCCGGAGAAACGACGCGAGCGCCGGATTTGTCCGAAAGATCGCAGCTTGTCCGAAGCCGCTCCACAGCCCATCCACAGGGTCGTAACGATGGAGCTTTTGGCTTCGAGACGCAACATCAAGCCCGCCCTCGGGTGAGCTGTGCCTCGAGAGTTTCGAGAGTGGAGGCGAGGCCCGGATCGTTCTGAATTCGGCGTGCGACGCTCTCGGCCGCGTGCATGACGGTGGAATGGTGCCGCTTGCCGAAGTTCTCACCGATGACCGGAAACGAGGAACTCGTGAGTTTGCGACACAGGTACATCGCGCACTGACGCACGGGTGCGATGTGCTGCGTGCGACGCTTCGAGTTCATCTCGATGAGGGTTACGCCGTAGTGCTCGCACACGAGCTTCTTGACCTCGTCGATCGTGAGTTCGCGCGGGCGGGAACGGAAGTGCGGCTTCAATACGTCTTGCGCAAACGCGACCGTGATCTCGCATCCTTGCAAGGATGCGCTCGCGTTGAGTCGCGTGAGTGCACCTTCGAGCTCGCGCACATTGTCGCCGATTGCACTGGCGATGAAGTTCGCGACATCGGGCGATAGTGCGAGACCGGCCGCCTCCGCCTTCTTCTGCGCGATCGCCGTTCGCGTTTCTATCTCAGGGGACTGGATGTCGGCCGTGAGACCGGACTCGAAGCGGTTCCGCAGGCGTTCTTCGAGTCCGGAAATGTCCTTCGGGAACTTGTCGGACGTCAATACGATCTGCTTCCGACCTTCGTGTAACGTGTTGAAAGTATGGAAGAATTCTTCCTGGGTGCGCTCGCGGCCGGCCAGGAACTGGACGTCGTCGAGGATCAGGAGATCGACCTTCCGGAAGCGGTTCTTGAAGTCGCCCATCCGGTCGCGTTTGAGCGACGAGATCATGTCGTTCACGAACGCTTCGCTCGAAAGGAAGACGACCTTGGCCATCGGGTTCTTTTCGAGCACCCGGTGACCGATCGCGTTCGCAAGGTGGGTCTTGCCGATCCCGACCGTGCCGTAGATGAACAGCGGGTTGTATTGCTCACCCGGGTTCTTGGCCACGGCCTGGGCAGCGGCGTGCGCGAACTGGTTGCTCGAACCTACGACGAAGTTCGAGAATGTGTAGCGCGGGACCAGATTCCCCACGCGCGCGTTGGTACGCGTGCGTTTCGGCCTACTGGCCGCTGCCTTTGTGCCAGCGGGCCTCTTCTCGTCCGCCGCCTCTGAAGGCGCATCGGGCTGGAAGAGCTCACGCTGACGACTCGCTTCGACGCGGAATTGAATGCTGGGGGCAGGATGCGATTCGTCTCCGAAGGACGATCTGAGCGCATCGAGATAGTGACGGGTGACCCAGTCACGGTAAAATTTCGACGGTGCTTCGAAGAGCACCTTGCCGCCACCACATTCCGCGACCCGCAGAGGCTTGATCCAGACGTCGAAGTTGCTCTCTCCAAGCGACTTCTTGAGCCTCTCGCGAGCATGGTGCCAAGAGTGCATAGGCCCAGCTTCCCCCCCATTGCCCAAAGGGCTTGTTCACAGCCTTGTCCACAGGTGTGGATAAGGCGAAAACTCTCAGTGGAAACAGATAGTTACCCGTGTCCCCAACGGGCTTTATTCACACTGAGAGAAAACTACCGTGCCATCCCGACGTTCTCGTCCACGACGATTCGACGATGGGTGATGCGTAACCGGATTGTAGATGATCGGTGGAGCTTTTTGAGAAGGTTCACACAGAGGTGTGTGAGGCGGCGTTTCTAGGCCCGCTCGATGAAAGTTGCAAGACGAAAACAAAACGAAGCGATGAAGTCGTTGATGTTTCGGTAGAAAAAACTTTTCCGAGAGGAACCGACACGACTACATCGCGCATGCGTTGCGATGTAGGTCTCTGATTCTCTATTCTTCGTCACAACTTGCACGACACATCGACAAAGTTGCTGACACGCGCAGCCAGTATCATCCCGGCGGGTGTGAACAGTCCCGTTCGCGCTTGGGGTGCGGTTGGCGGCGAACCACGTTTCCTTGTCCGCGGACGCGGTGCGTTCGTTTGGGACGCCGACGGCAACGAGTTCATCGACCTGGTCTGCGCGTGGGGGCCGTTGATTGCGGGACACGCGCACCCCGACGTCGTGCAAGCGGTGACTAACGCGGCAAAACGCGGAACGGGGTTCGGGGCACCGAACCCCGTCGAGATCGAACTCGCCGAGGCGATCGTCGGTTCTTTCCCGTCGATTGAGAAGGTGCGTCTGGTCACCTCGGGCACCGAGGCGACGATGACGGCGATGCGCATCGCGCGCGGCGCCACCGGGCGCTCGCGCGTGATCAAGTTCAACGGTTGCTACCACGGCCATCACGACAGCTTGCTCGTGAAGGCTGGTTCAGGCGCCGCGACACTCGGCGTGCCTGACAGCGCAGGTGTGCCGGCAGCCATCTCCGAGCTCACGAGCGTCGTCGAGTACAACGACCTGGAGTCGCTGCGCGCCTCAATCGCGGCCGATCCGCCTCCGGCGGCGGTCATCGTCGAGCCGGTCGCGGCCAACATGGGAGTCGTTCCACCCTCGCCAGGCTTCCTCGAATCGATCATCGAGCTCTCCCACGAGGTAGGGGCACTGGTCATTTTCGACGAAGTCATCAGTGGCTTCAGAGTTGCTCGGGGCGGCGCGCAAGAGCTCTACGACGTTCGGGCGGACCTCACATGTCTCGGGAAAGTGATCGGTGGGGGCCTGCCCGCGGCAGCCGTTGGTGGTCGCGCCGACCTCCTGGATCTCCTGGCACCGATCGGACCGGTCTATCAAGCGGGAACGCTCTCCGGGAACCCGATCGCGTGTACGGCCGGGCGCGAAACGGTCCGATTGCTCGACGACGGCGCGTACGCGACGCTCGAGCGGCGAGGCGCAGCGCTCGAGACCGGGTTGAAAGATGCGATTGGAACCGCTGGTGTTCAGGCGTGCGTGCAACGAGTCGGCTCTCTGCTGACTCTCTTCTTCGGTGTGGAGTCCGTCTGCGACTTCAAAGATGCGTCGAGCACCGACACGGAAGCCTTCGCAAGCTTCTTCCGTGCCATGATCGAAAACGGAGTGAACCTGCCGCCTTCGCAGTACGAGGCGTGGTTCGTTTCCCTCGCGCACGGCGACGCCGAGATTGATCGGATCCTCGACGCGGCCAAGCGCGCACTCGGCGCGTGACGTTGGTGACCTCAAACGACGAGGCATCCAAGAGTCCTCGCAAACGCGAGAAGCCGGCCGATCCTCGACTGTCCCGTCGCGCCGTTCGCATTCAGATGACGGGGGTCGGTCTCGAGTTCGGCGCGAGTGTGATCGGCGGACTCGCGGTCGGCTACTACCTGGACGAGTGGCTCGGCACGGAGCCGGTATTCGTCCTCCTGTGTGTGTTCGGTGCGCTCGTGGTGACGGTCACGCACCTCGTCGCGCTCTCGCGGCGCCTCGATCGGCTCCGCCGAGCTGACGAAGAGGGTTCCTCCGACGACTGACGCGACGACGGACCCGCCGACCGGAGCTGCCAAGCTGCGTCTGGCGCAGATCGGATCCTGGCAGGCCGCCCTCCTCGCGATGGGCGGGGGGACGCTGGCTTGTCTGGGCCGGGGCTCGGCCGCGAGCCTCGTCGCTGGGGGCTTCATGATGTTCGGAAGCCTGTCTTTACAGCGCTTTGCGGTCACCGCGGCCTTCCGGCGGCATCGACAACCCGGCCTCGCGCTGTCCCTTCTCCTGCTGAAACTGATGCTCGTACTGGCCTTCATCTACGTCGGATTCAACACGGCGCTGATCGCGCCCCTCTCCTTTGCCGCCGGTGCGACGACCCTCCCCGTGGCGATCGTTTTTGACGTCTGTTACGTGGATTGGTCGACGCGCCGGTCGCGCGTGCTCTCGAGCTGAGAGGATTCTGGTCGCATGGAACACCCCGTTACTTGGACATTTTTGCTTGGAATTCCGACGCCTTGGGCGTCGGTCGTCACCGGAGTGTTCGTGATGGCCGTGCTGCTCCTGGTCGCGTCGCGCGCCCGTTCGGCCGTGACTTCCGAGGGCGCGATCATCCCTGACGCGGGCCTAACCCCGCGAAATGTCTTCGAACTCATGGTCGAGGGCCTCGGCAGCCTCGCCGACCAGGTCATCGGGCACGGCAGCAAGCTCTACGTGCCGATCCTGTGCTCCTTCTTCATCTTCATCCTGGCGTCCAACATGCTTGGATTGGTTCCGGGTTTCGGCCCGCCGACGTCCGATTTCGACATCACGCTGGCGCTAGGTGTTTGCTCGTTCCTGATCTTCAATTGGTACGGCTTCAAAGTTCAGGGGATGGGCTACCTGAAGCACTTCGCCGGGCCGATGCTCGCCCTGGCCCCGTTGATCTTCACGCTGGAGATCATCGGCGTCATGGTCCGCCCGTTCTCGCTCGGTCTGCGTCTTTTCGGGAACATGTTCGGTGATCACCTGGTGCTCGAGATCTTCACGGATCTCACCAAGGTCGGGGTCCCGGTCATCTTCTACTTCCTGGGCACGCTCGTTTCGTGCATCCAGGCGTTCGTCTTTACGCTTCTCACACTGATCTACATTGGCCTCTCCGTCGCACACGACGAGGGTCATTAGGAGCTCTTCGCGAGCTCCCAAAACGAACGCCGGTCGGCCTTCTGGGCGATGTTGTGATGAGGATGAGGATAGAGGCGTGCTCTACGAATCCGACCAGGCGAGAAAGGAGAAACATCAATGAATCGCATCAATGGAATTCTTCTCGTCGCTCTCTTGGCGGCGATCGCAGTTCTCGCTCCCGGCACCGCATTCGCGGCTGAGGGTGCAGCGGCTGGCTCGGCTTCGATGATCGCGCTCGCCGCGGGCCTCGCCATCGGGCTCGCTGCCATCGGCGCGGCCCTCGGTCAGGGTCGTGGCCTGGCGGCCGCGATGGAGTCGATCGGTCGTAACCCGAACTCGGCCGACCGCATCCAGACCCCCATGATCCTGGGTCTCGCGTTCATCGAGGCGCTCGCAATTTACGCCCTCGTGATCGCGTTCCTGCTTCAGGCCAAGATCTAAAGCAGCACCTTCGGAACCTCGCGCTCGGCGGCGTCCTGTTGCCGGGCGCGGGGATCCAAGTTCACCACAACCTCTCCTTCTTCCTTGAACAAGTTTTTCTTCAAATACCGGCGGTAAGAATTGACACGCGGTAAGTGTCCCGGGTATTGAGAATACAGGCTTTTTTGTCTGCGCAGGCCTGGGGTTGTAGGTCAGAGGGGGTGTGGAGTGGCTGATGGGGGAGAGGTTCAGCAGACCTCGAAGGCTAAGCCCAGATTCGCCATGGCGGGTCAGATCTTTGGCCGCCGTCGGACGGTGTTCGCAGCTGTCCCGATCGCGGTCATCAAACCAAATCCGAAGCAGCCGCGGCAGTACTTCGATCCTGAGGCGCTCGCGGAGCTGGCCGAGTCAATCAAGGCTCGCGGGTTGCTCCAACCGGTGATCGTTCGCCGTGACGACGACGGTGGTTACACCCTGATCGCTGGGGAACGCCGCCTCCGTGCCGCGGAACTGGCCGGTGTCGGACTCGTTCCGGCCATCTTGAGCAATCACGATCTGCTCGAGGTCGCGCTCGAGGAGAACATCCAGCGGCAGGACCTGAACGCCCTCGAGGAAGCGGAAGCTCTCGCCATCCTGGCATCCGAGCGCGGTTATTCTCACGCCAAGCTCGCCGGGGTGATTCACAAGAGCCGGCCCTATGTGTCGAACACGCTGACGCTCACGCGCCTGCCCCAGGACATCAAGCGCGAGTATCTCGACCAGGGCGCCGTGGTTTCCCGCGAGATCATGATCAGCGTGGCTCGTCAGGAGTCGCCGGAGGAGATGCACGCGCTCTGGAAGCGCGTGAAGCTCGGCGCTCTCTCGGTCCGCAGCTTCCGGCAACGGGCCGAGGCGAAGAAGCCCTTTCTTCCGGTCGTCCAGGTTATCAAGAACACTCGGAAGCTCGGCCGAGCGATCCGGCAGCTGAGCGGCCTCGGCACCCTCGAGGAGGCCCAGGCGGCCACCTTGCGGCGCTCCCTACTCCGGGCCCGAAAGGCGATCGATCGGGTGCTCTCGGAGCTTCCCGAGCAGGAAAAAAAGGCGAATCCGCGGCCTCGTGCCTTGGTCGCAGTCCGCGGGTAGCGGTCTTCTCGGACCTCTCCGCCGCGCGGCTCAAGTTTCTTTCCGGACGGCCGATTTGCGGGTCAAATCCCCGTTTTCGGGTCTACCCCTGTGGAGACAGCTCGGCGATCCAGATACATCGGATATTGGGATTTAGTGGGAGGCGTACGCCGATGAGAACAGCGGTCAGGATGATGGTGGTGGTGGCGGCGGTGGTCGCGATGCCAGCTATGGCAGCGGCCGAGGAGATTGCCTCGAGTATCGGGACGTCTTGGGACTGCAAGGGGCAGACCGAAGAGCGTCCGTACATCTGCGACGTCGGACAGCCGCAGCCGCTCTCGATGACGAGTTTCGTGCAGATCTTGCAGGACGACGCGGCGATTCGCGCGACCGTCGCGCGCATCGGGATGCCGGACGCGGTCGAGCTCCAGCGCGTCCTCGTAAACGATCCCTGGCTGAACTACGAGGTCCGAACGTACTACCGCGACTACGACCGGATGTACGTCTTCGCCCGCGCCTTCGTGCTCGGGAACCCGCAAGTGTCTCTCCTGCGGCACGAGGGTCCGATCCCGCCGCATTGGCTCGCGAGTCATGCGCCGATCGACGTCGACGCAGCGGCGCGGCGCGCCGAACACGCCGCGGCTCGGGCCGAAGCCGTAGCGGAGCGCGCCGAGCGCCTAGCCGACCGGGCCGAGTCGATCGCCGACGCGATGGCCGCCGACTTCCCCCGTCGCTTGCAGAAGAACTGACCGGCTCCGACTAGGGCCGCCCTTTTTGCGATGCGCGCACTTGTCTGGGATGGCCGGGAGCTGGGCTTCGTAGACGATGTTCCACCGCCGACGCCCACGGATGGCACGGCCGTCGTGCGGGTTCGGCTCGCCGGCATATGCTCGACAGATCTCCAGATCCTGAAGGGATACATGGGGTTTCGCGGGATTCTCGGTCACGAGTTCATCGGCGAAGTCGTGGAAGGGCCGCCTGATCTCCAAGGCCGCCGCGTCGTAGGCGAGATCAACTTCGCCTGCGGTCGCTGTGAGACCTGTCAGGCGGGCAGGCCACGGCACTGTCCCGTGCGCACCGTGCTCGGCATTCAGGGGGCTGACGGTGCCTTTGCAGAGCTGGTTCGCCTGCCGGTTGAGAACCTCCACGTGGTGCCGGACGACGTGGATGACCGCACCGGGGTCTTCGTCGAGCCCCTCGCCGCCGCCTTCGAGTCGGACGCACAGACCCGCGACCTCGCGGGCGGCAAGTCCGCGGTCGTCGGCGCCGGCAAGCTCGGGCTCCTCGTCGCACAGGTCCTGGCGGCCCGAGGGGACGACGTTACCGTCGTGTGCCGAAGCGAGGGCGCTCGGCGCCGGGTCGGGGCTCTCGGTCTGCACGCTGCCGACGAGCGCTCCGCGTCTGCGGGACGCGACCTCGTGGTCGAAGCCACGGGCGCGGTAGAGGGACTCGCGATCGCCATGGGTCTAGTGCGTCCCCTGGGTACGATCGTCGTGAAGTCGACCGTCGCGGCGCACCACTCACTGGACCTGGCGCCGATCGTGATCCACGAGATCTCGCTCGTGGGATCCCGTTGCGGGCCGTTCGCGCCCGCTCTCGAGGCCCTGCGGACGGCGGCCGTGTCGGTCGCGCCGCTGCTCGACGAGGTCTACCCGCTCGAGCGGGGGGTCGAGGCCGTCGCTGCTGCGGCCCGACCCGGCTCCCTCAAGTTCCTACTCGAACCATAGGCCGGTTCAGGCCGACTTCCGCATGGTTCGATCTCGCAGCGAGATCGAGTGACGCTTGCCGTTCACGCGGCGGAACGGGAAGCGGTACATGCCGAGCCCACCAGCGTCGCGCTCGGTCTTCCAGTTCCCGAGGCCTTTACGCAGTGTTTCCGGCTCGAAACGAAGTGCCGCGCAGATGTTCTCGAACGAGTACGGCCAACTCGTGTCGGTCGAGTTGATCCAGCTCTCGGCTTCTTCGAAGAGTCGGCGATTGCGACGACCCTGCTCGCCCGCATACCGCTGGTAGGTCGCTACCGCGTCCTCCATTACGGCCAACATGAGACGGACCTCCGGCTGGTCGGTGCGCTCCATCTGAACGCGGTCGCGGTACTGTTCGGGGGTGATGAGATCCGGCTCGAACAACCGAGCGACCACATCCTCTTGTATTACCTGCGCGCCTTCCATAGAGCCTCCTGTGAGTCCAGCCTTCTCACGACGCAAGTCCTGTGCCGGACCCGCCCTGTAATTCCGGGCCGGGCAAGATGTCGATCGGCCTTTTGGCGTCCGGATTTGTGACATATCTTGAGATTGCGACATCAGAACTAGCCACATTGCGTATGGCTGACAAACCGAAAAAACCGATCCTGCCCACCCTGACGCGGTTGGCCGCCGACTCGCTTGTCGAGACTATCGACGGACCTGTGGAGATCGTTAAGCTCGTGGGCAAAGTGATGCCGGTCCTGACGCGTTTCGGGGACGGCAACCTAGGGTTCCGCATGATGACCCAGATCCGCGAGCTCCATGCGGACGCCGATCTCATCCGCCTGACGAATGCGGATGGCCAGGTCCTCCGCGTGGGCCTCGACCACGTCTTCGTTCGCGCGAACGGCGACGAAGCACGCGCCGCGGAGTTGGCGGAAGGCGACGAGCTCGCCTCGGGCTGGAGCTACCCGGCCGGATACGAAGTCCCGGATGCTGAGGAGTACGCTGGGGACGTGCGCGGCAAGACGTGGAGCAACTCGGTAGTCGTTCGCTCGGTCGACAAGGGTGAGCGCGGACCCCTGTACGGCGCGACGGTGAAGGAAACGAAGAGCTACTACCTCACGTTCGGCGCCCAATCGCGCGCCCAGGAGTAGCTCCCGGCGGGTGACGCCCTGCTCTGTCGGGTCCTACGTCGCGGTTTCGACCGCGCGACGTGCGTACCGGGCCAGCATGTCGGCTTCGAGATTGACCGGGTCGCCAGCCCGGCGCTCGCCGAGCGTCGTGACTTCCAGCGTGTGCGGGATCAGGGCGATCGAGAACCGGTCCGCGCCGGGCGAACAAACGGTGAGGCTGATCCCGTCGATCGCGACGGATCCCTTGTCGGCGACGAAGCGGCCGAAGTCTTCTGGGAAGGAGATCGTGAGCCGCTGGCCCTCTCCCTCGGGCTCGAAGGACACGATCTTTCCGACGGTGTCCACGTGGCCGAACACGAAGTGTCCGCTGATCCGATCGCCGACTCGCAGGGAGCGCTCGAGATTCAGTCGAGCGCCGGGTGTCAGAGATCCGAGCGTCGTGCGGTCGAGCGTCTCGACGCTCAAATCAGCGACGAAACCGGTCTCCGTGGTTTCGCGTACGGTCAGACAGACGCCGTTGGTGGCGATGCTCTCGCCGAGGACGAGCTCCTTGGGATCGAGGCCGCCTTCGACGGTGAGGACGGCATCGCCGCCGCGGCGCTCGAAAGAAGCGACGCGGCCAAGGGCTTCAATGATTCCGGAAAACACGAGATTCAGTCAGCCTTCTGCCCGTTCCCACCACCCAACCCTCCGTCCGCGGCGCCCGCAGGCTTCGCGGTCGCTCAGGCGCCGTCAGGCGCTCGGGGGCGGAGCGGGCTCGGGCGCGGCCGCTCCCTCGATGTTCCCGGACTTGGGGTACAGACGAGACGCGGCCCACGGGTGCGAAGCCAGGAGCGGCAACCCCACACCTGTCAGGGCGAATCCGATGACGATCCAGAGGAAGAACTCGTTCAGGATTCCCAACGCCACCATAACCAGACCCCAGGTCGCGATCGCCACGGAGGCTATGAACTGGATGACGAACGACACGCTTTGCGCACTAGCACGGGTCCGGATCACATTCACGCGATCGTCCCCGTCGCCACCCGGTCAAAAGTGCGCGCTGGCTTGCCGATCGCTGAATCGTGCCTATGGTTCTCTAGGTCCGGGACGATAAAAGCCCGGCCGAAAAGGAGAATTTACGCGTATGGATCTGCAGCGCCTGACCGAGAAATCGCAGGAAGCACTTCGTTCCGCCCAGGGACTCGCCAGCCGGCGAGGTCACCAGGGAGTGGACGTCGAGCATCTTCTCGCGGCTCTTCTCGAGGACGAAGGCGGGCTCGCGGGTCGCGTATTGCACAAAGCAGGCACCGACGAGAAGAACCTTCGCGGGTCCCTGGAGCGTGCACTCGAGAAGCTGCCGCAGGTGAGTGGCTCCGGCCACAACCCGGAGCAAGTCTTCCTGACCCAGCGCCTGGCCCGGCTCCTCGACAAGGCGGAGACGGAAGCGAAGGGTCTCAAAGACGAGTACGTGAGTGTCGAGCACGTGCTTCTCGCCATGATGGACGACGGCGGAACCGCCGGCGATCTGTTGACGGCCAGAGGGCTCGACCGCGCGAGCCTCCTCCAGGCTTTGCAGAACGTTCGCGGGAACCAGCGCGTGACGAGCCAGAACCCCGAAGCGACTTACGAGTCGCTGGAGAAGTTCGGTCGCGATCTGACCACGCTCGCCGAGACCGGGAAGCTCGATCCGGTAATCGGTCGTGACGAGGAGATCCGACGCGTCGTGCAGGTGATCTCGCGCCGCACGAAGAACAACCCGGTCCTGATCGGTGAGCCCGGGGTCGGCAAGACGGCGATCGCCGAAGGACTGGCGCAGCGAATCGCGAGCGGTGACGTTCCGGAGGGGCTGAAGGGCCGGCGGGTCGTGGCGCTCGACATGGGGGCCCTCGTGGCCGGCGCGAAGTTCCGCGGCGAGTTCGAGGAGCGCTTGAAGGCGGTTCTGAAGGAGGTGCAGTCCTCCGAAGGAGAGATCATTCTCTTCATCGACGAGCTGCACACGGTCGTAGGCGCCGGCGCGGCCGAGGGCGCGATGGACGCGTCGAATCTTCTGAAGCCCCTCCTCGCTCGCGGTGAGCTGCACTGCATCGGTGCGACGACACTCAACGAGTACCGCAAGTACATCGAGAAGGACGCCGCTCTCGAACGGCGTTTCCAACCCGTCCTCGTGAACCAGCCGTCGGTCGAGGATACGATCTCGATCCTGCGCGGCCTTCGCGAGCGCTACGAGGTGCACCACAAGGTGCGCATCAAGGACGCGGCGCTGGTGAACGCGGCGACGCTGTCCAACCGCTACATCACCGACCGGTTTCTCCCCGACAAGGCGATCGACCTCGTCGACGAAGCCGCGGCGCGCCTGCGCACCGAGATCGACTCGATGCCGGCGGAGCTCGACGAGGTCGCACGGCGCGTCCTTCAGCTCGAGATCGAGCGCGAGGCTCTGCGCAAGGAGACCGATCAGGCCTCGCGTGATCGCCTCGAGCGCCTCGAGAAGGAACTCGCGGACCTCAAGGAGGAAGAGACCTCCCTTCGTGCGCAGTGGGAGACCGAGAAACAGGCGCTCGGTGGAGTCGCAGAGCATCAGAAGAAGCTCGAGGCGGCCCGGATGGAGCTCGACAAGGTCTCGCGGCCGGGGGTGGAGTATGACCCGGCGAAGGCGAGTGAGCTGCAGTACAGCGTCATTCCGGGGCTGGAGAAGCAGATCGAGGAAGGCGAGTGCTCCGAGAACGGCGGTGCCCGTCTGATCAAGGATCACGTCGACGGCGAGGACATCGCCGACGTCGTCGCTCGCTGGACCGGCGTGCCTGTCTCGAAGCTGATGGAAGGCGAGGCGCAGAAGCTCCTGAACCTGGAATCACACCTGCACGAGCGGGTCGTGGGTCAGGACGAAGCCGTCGTCGCGGTTGCCGACGCGGTAGTCCGCGCGCGTTCCGGGCTGGGGGATCCGCAGCGGCCCGTGGGATCGTTCCTGTTCCTCGGTCCGACCGGAGTCGGAAAGACCGAGCTCGCGCGAGCACTCGCGGCGTTCCTGTTCGACGACGAACAGGCGATGGTTCGAATCGACATGTCCGAGTACATGGAGAAGCATTCCGTGTCGCGATTGGTCGGTGCTCCTCCGGGATACGTCGGCTACGACGAGGGCGGTCAGCTCACGGAGGCAGTGCGACGCCGTCCGTTCTCGGTTGTGCTCTTCGACGAGATCGAGAAAGCGCACCCCGATGTCTTCAACGCGCTGCTTCAAATCCTGGACGACGGTCGTCTGACCGACGGTCAGGGTCGCACCGTCGACTTCAAGAACGTGGTCATCATCATGACCTCGAACGTCGGGAGCGAGTTGATCCTGTCGCATGGCCCGGCCATGTCCGATCGCAATTCGCCGGGCTACGCCGGAATGAAGGAAGACGTTCTGAACGCCCTGCGTTCGACCTTCCGCCCGGAGTTCCTGAACCGGGTTGACGACATCGTCGTGTTCCACGGGCTCAAGCCCGAGGATTTGGAGCGCATCGTGGAGATCCAGCTCGATCGGATCCGCGGGCGGCTGGCCGATCGTCAGATCGTGCTGGAACTCACCCCGGGGGCGGTGACGCATCTCGCTGAAGTCGGGTACGACCCCATCTACGGGGCGAGACCGCTCAAGCGTCTCTTGCAGCGAGAGATCGAAACCCAGTTGGCGCGGCGGATTCTCGCTGGTGAGGTGACCGACCGTTCGACGGTCAAGGTCGAATGGAACGGATCCGAGCTGCAGTTCGGTTCCAAGCCACTCGTGGCGGCTGCTTAGGCGTTTGCACAGCTGGCGGATCCCCTTGGATTGACAGGCGCTAACCCGAGGCACTATCAAGAGAATCCGTCAGGAGCAGCATGGACGCGCGCAGCAAGATCCTTGAGACGGCATCGCGACTCTTCGCCACACACGGCTACGACAGCACATCCTTGTCGCTCGTCGCGAAGGACGCCAGCGTCAGTAAAGCGCTGATCTTCTGGCACTTCGAGAACAAGGAGAGCCTCTATGAGGCGGTCCTGGAGAGGACCATCGAGCCGTACCGGATCGAACCGGAACGGATCGCCGGGCAGAGCGTTCCGGATCAGGTAGAGCACCTCATCGACCTGTACTTCGAGTTCGTGACCGAGAACGTTCACTCGGTTCGTTTCTTCCTGAGCCTGTTCCTGCGCGACGACAAGCGGCCGGACGACTTCTTCGCACACGTTCTCGATCTCTACCGCCACTACCGCGGGCTTCTCGCCGGCGCAC
Source organism: Candidatus Binatia bacterium (assembly GCA_029243485.1). Taxonomy (NCBI): domain Bacteria; phylum Candidatus Binatota; class Binatia (SeqCode); species Binatia bacterium. The sequence continues at coordinate 386,445 of JAQWRY010000086.1, forward strand.
TGCGTGCAGGTCAGGAAGCGGGAACGCTCACCCGGGACATGAATGTCGACGCACACTCGGCTCTGATCCTGAGCAGTCTGAACGGCATCCTCGTGCAGGCGCTCACCGGCGAGAAGGACGTCGCCTCGCCCGAGCGTCTGGTGCAGGAGCTCAAGTCCAGTTTGGTTGACAGGCTCCGGGTGCAGTGAGACCTTGACGCCGCGGTGAGTCCGCGTGCGTCAAGATCCAGTGCAGATCCGATGCGCGAGTGGGTGCGTCGGATGGCCGACCAAGCTCATCAAAAGGCTGAGGACCGCCCTCGTGTGCCACGCCGGTTGAACCGCGAGAAGGCGTTGTTCGCGCAGCGCGCGCAGCACGTGAAGAACCTCTTCCAACGCCTGGAGATGCTCTGCCAGTCGGTCAACAAAGAGGCCACCGGCACGCCGATCACCGCGCAGCGGACGCTGAAGTCCAAGAACCTCGGCGGCATCGACGTCCCGGACAACGGGCGTCTCGTCTTGAAGTTCCTCGAGCGGCGGATCGAGGTGGTGATCAACCCACTGCAGAGCGTGGGTGGCCGCCCCGCACCCATCGGTGAGGTCGCCACCGCATCGGTAATTCTCTATGACGCCGACGATCCGAGCGGGGCCGACTGTTACGACATGGTGCTCCGCGAAGACGGCTGGCACCGGCGCACCGAGAGCGGCAAAGTCGGTGCCCCTGCTCTTGCCGAGAAGGACCTGAAGCGCCTGATCGAGTGGCTCCTTCTCTGATCCGCGCCGCCGGCGGTCTGAGTTTCGGAACGAGGACTCTAGCCCGGGTCTTTGCCGGTCGCCTGCATGTAGAACGAGAGGCCGGTGTAGTAGGCGGGGTAGAAGAGCGATGCCGCGGCGAGGCCGGTCGCCTTCTCGGGCAACGCCGCTAGCGTCATCAGTCCTAGTACGGCCCATACGACGCCGAGCCCGATCGTCAGCGGCCGCAGGAACACCGTGCGGGATGGGTACACGAACCGCAGGGGCGCGAACACGAGAACCGCGAGTACGCCGGTGACGACGGCGCCCGTCCCGGGGCCGACGTCGAAGACGTAGAGGTAGAACGCGATGATGTTCCAGTAGCTCGGGAAGCCGGTGAAAAAGTGATCGGGCGTCTTCGCGTCGGCGTGACAGAACCGATAGGCGGACGCGAGCAGAGCGGCGCCCCCCGTCAAGTATCCGAACGGTCCCGCGAGGAGTCCGATCTGTAGCATTAGGAAGACCGGAACCACGACGAAGTTCAGGTAGTCGACGATGTCGTCGAGCTCGGCGCCGTTGTATTCCGGCACGACCTCCTTCACTCCTACGAACCGCGCGAGTGCTCCGTCGCTCGCGTCGATCGCAATCGCTGCGCAGAGCCAGAGGAAGGCCTCCTGGATGTCCCCACGAGCACCCGCGAGAAGTGCGAGGAGCCCGATGATCGAACCCAGCGCCGTGTAGAGATGAACGGCCCAGCCGGCGAGGCGACGCCCGCTCGTGATCATCTCGCCACCTCAATGGGGGAGATCGTCGGTTCGAACAGGATCTGCACGCTGTTGCCGTCGGGGTCGGCCACGTAGCAGGAGACGCTGTCGTCGCGGTGCGTCTTGGTACCCTGCAGGATCGTGACCCCCGCCTGTTCGAGCGCCGCCTCGGCCTCGCCGACTTCCGGGGCGGACCCGACGAGGATTCCGAGATGGTCTAGGGGGCCCCCGTCGCGTGAGACCGCGTCGGCGCGGTGCAGCGCGAGACTGTCGCACCCGGAACTCAGGTAGACGTTCTCCGGATCGGGCTGCCAGACCACCGAGAACCCGAGCATGTCGCAGTAGAACCACAGGGCGCGATCGAGATTGCACACCCGCAGGGCCAGGTGACGCATTCCGAGGCTCTTCAGTGCGGGCTTCGTCGCGGACATCGGCGATGGTCTCTATAGCACGGATCGGCCGGGGTGGGATTGGGGCGGTCGAGCAACATTTCCTGCACCAGTAAGCGCGCCCGCGCCGTCCTTCCGCGATTTCGATAGCGTTAGTAAGGCCAGACGCGAACGACGCTGCCGTTTTCCGGCGAGGCGATCACCACCGACCCATCGGATCCGATCGCGATCGGGACCGGCAGCGGTCGGCCGCCTCGTTTCGTCCGGAGGGCGAGGCCCTCCACGACCCGGTGTTCTGTCCCGTCCCTCGAACGCATGAGGAGCGTGCCTTTGCGCTCCTCGGCGATGTACAGCGGCTTTCCGCGCGCCGTCGTGAGACCCGCCGGCCCCGCGAGTTCGCTCGCGACGACGGTAGGCGCTTCGTCGGGTCGGATGCGCAGCACTCGGCCGCCGTCTGGCTCCGCCGCGAGGATCCGCTCGCCGCGCGTCGCGAGCGCGACCGGTGACATCAGCCCGCTGGCCAGGGTGTAGGGCACGGCACCAAGCCCGAGTCGCACGACCCGTCCGGCCCCGGTCTCGGCGATCACGAGGTCGCCCCCGAGTGTGCGCAAGACACTGGTCGGCCAGTCGAGCCCGGACGCGATGCGCGTCGCCTCACCCCGCCGGAGGTCGACCTGTAGGAGCTCGCCCTCTTGGGGTGCGGTGATCCAAACGATCCCGGGAAGGCCGCCGGCGAGGCCCACCGGCGGGGGCATGCCGTCGAATCGGGCGAGGACGAGGAGTTCGATCTTCCCGTCGCGGATGCGCTTGATCGACGCCCGGTCCGCCACGATTAGATCCTGGCCGTCGAAGATGATCCCACCGGGCAGCACGAGGCCGCTCGGGACCAGCATACGGCTCGCACTCGGCCAGGGTTTGAACGCACGCAGAGAACCCGTGGCCTCGTTCGAGAGAACGACGGTTTCACCGCAGACAACGAAGTCGGCTATCCCCGGCGGAAGGCTCGCCAGCGACAGCCCCTGCTTCCCGGCCTCGGGCAGGGTTCGGATTTTGCCGCTCCCCGACTCGAGAACGATCCGTGCACCATCGGGCGCGCGTCCGGTCGCGGCTGGGATGTCGATCCCCTCTGCGAGCACGGTGGTCGCCTTGGTGCGTGGATCGATCGCCACGACCTTGCCGTTCTCGCGCAGCGGGACGAGCAGGGTGCCGTCGTCGTCCTGACTCAGGCGACCCGGGCAACCGAGACTCGTGGCGAGGACCTCGAGGAGGCTGCCGTCGCCTGCGTCGAGTCGCAGGAGCCGCCCCCCTCGCGCGCACTCCGCCGCGATCAGGTCGCCGCTCTGCGCCACGATGATTCCGCGGAGATCGGAGAGCCCGGGGCCGATACGGTCCCAGCGGGTTCCGCCCGGCTGCCGCCGCCAAACGCCGCCGGCCTCGGCGGTCGCGACGTAAAGGACACCGTGCTCGTCGAAGGCGAGATCGGTCGGATGCCGGAAGCCGTGCGGAGTACCGATCCGACCCACGGTCCCGTCCGCGCGAACCGACGAAAGCCGGTCGACGAGCGGCTCTGCGACGTAAATCTGGCTCTCGTGACACGCGAGCCCGCCGGCGCCCCGCAACGGAGAAGCCGGAATCACCGTCTCCAGGCGGCGTGTCCCCGTCGCGCGAACCGACCGGGACGTATCGGTCGCGATGCCGACACCGAGCCTGGAACGCGCCTGCGAAAGCTCCTCGTCGAGGGTCTTCCGATCGGAACTCGCTCCCGCGCAGGCCCAGACTGTGGCAACTGCTGCGGCGAGGGCCCAGCACCGGGCCGAGCTTCGGCTCACCGGGCCGGAGAGCGTTCGACGATGGCCAGGATATCGTTCAGGGATTTCGCCGAGCCCAGGTCGTCGCTCGGGACGCGGATGTCGAATTCCTCATCCAACGCGGACGCGATTTCGACCAGGGACAGCGAATCGAGCTGCGCCACGTCGTTCAGTTGGGTCTCGGGCTCGATGCGCTCGGGCGGGACCCGAAGCACCTCGGCTACCAGATTTCGGGCTCTATCGAGGTTGCTCACGACTTTTCTCCTGGGAGGGAGGTTGGCATCAACTTCCCAGCCCTGATACTTTTCGGGATGTAGCGGATCAGGGGGACGGATGAAACTCGGACGAACAGTGGTGGTGGCAGGATTGCTCGTGGCTCTTTCGGCTTTGCCGGCAAGCGCCGTTGACGATTATGACGACTCGCAGTCCAATCCCTTGCGGTTGGCGGCCTATCTGGTTCACCCGATCGGCTTTCTCGCCGAGTGGTTGGTGACGCGTCCCTTCCATCGCATCGTCTCGCAGGACGATCTCGCGTCCGTCTTCGGTCACACCCCGCACGAAGGATTCGACTACGAGACCTACACCGAAGGTCTGAGCACCGGTGTCACGTACGAGCTTCCCTACACGCCGATCCGCGAACCTACCGCCCGCTAGACCCCTTCCATCCCTTCGACGGTCAGCGGGGCGAAGCGCGCGATCAGCTTTTTGATTCCGGCGCGTTCGAACTGGACCGTGAGCTTGGTGCCCTCGCCGGTGCCTTCTTTGCGGCGGACCACACCGGCCCCGAACTTGGGGTGACGGACGCGCGTTCCGACGCGTAGCGGGACGTCGGCCTCGTCGCCGCCGAACTCCTGGCTCACGCTGTAGTCGATCCGCGGCTCGTCGTCGTTCTCGGGTTCCGGTTCGTCCGAGCCGGTTTCGGCAACGCGTCCGAGGTCTTCCAGGCGACGAGCGGCGTCGGCGCCCGGCCCATCATCGTCCCACGTGCCGACGCGCTTGAGCAGATCTCGCGGGATTTCGCGCAGGAATCGGGACGGAGGATTCCGTTGGCTCTGTCCCTGAAGCATCCGGAAGCGAGCGCGGGAGAGGTGCAGGTGCTCGCGGGCGCGAGTCATGCCGACGTAACAGAGGCGGCGTTCCTCCTCGACCGTCCCGTCGTCAATCGCGCGCGCGTGCGGGAAGACGTGCTCCTCCATGCCGACCAGGTGGACCACCGGGAACTCGAGTCCCTTCGAGTTGTGAAGGGTCATGAGGCTGATCGCGCCACCGCTCTCGCCGACGGCATCGAGGCCGGAGACCAGCGCGGCGCGTTCGAGGAAGGCGTCGATCGCGGTGAGCCCGTCGGGGAGGGCGCCCATGTCGTCGACCTCGCGTGCGGCGCCGACGAGCTCCTCCAAGTTGTCGGCGCGCGTAATCGCTTCCTCGGACCCTTCGGCCTGGAGGCGCGCGAGTAGGCCGGTCTCGTGGATCACCGCCGTCACGATGTCGCCGAGGCTCGAATTTTGTGTGAGCGACCGGAGTCTCGCGATCATCTGCCAGAAGTCGGCGGCGCGCGTGGCGCTCGCCCGCGCGAGCTTGATCGCATCCGGATTCTCGACGAGGCGACTCAACATCACACCGATCGAGACGCCATCGGCTTGTGCCGCCCCGGTGAGCGCCTTTACGGTCGTCGCGCCGATTCCACGCGTCGGAACGTTGATGATGCGCGTGAGGCTCACGTCGTCGTCGGGGTTCACCAGCAGGCGCAGGTACGCGAGGATGTCCTTCACTTCCTTGCGGTCGTAGAAGCGCACCCCGCCGACGAGGACGTAGCGGAGTCCCTGCCGCACGAACTCTTCTTCGAGAACGCGTGACTGCGCGTTCGTGCGGTAGAAGACAGCGACCGAACTGAGCGCGCGCCCGCGGAGGACTTCTCCACTCACGTCGTTCGTGACCCAGCGGGCCTCCGCCCGATCGTCGTTGAAGACCGCGAGGGTCACCTTCTCGCCCTCGCCGTTCTCGGTCCACAGCCGTTTCCCGTGCCGGCCGGCGTTGCGTTCGATCACCGCGCTGGCGGCGGCTAGGATGTTCCCCGTGGAGCGATAGTTTTGTTCGAGTCGGATGATGTGCGCGTCGGGGTGGTCGCGTTCGAACTCGAGGATCGCGCGGACCGTCGCACCGCGGAAACCGTAGATTGACTGATCGTCGTCGCCAACGACACAGAGGTCGCCGGTGCGGCCGGCGATCGCGTCGATCAGGAGATACTGCGCGTGGTTGATGTCCTGGTACTCGTCTACGAGCACGTGGCGATAGCGCCGTCGAAATGTCTGACGGAGATCGTCGTTCTCGGTGAGGAGACGGACCATCGCGGTGATCAGGCTCCCGAAGTCGAGGGCCCCGGCGCGTTCCAGAAGCTCCTCGTACCGGCGCGCTGCCAGGAGGGTTCCCTCGCCGCGGAACCCGTCGCCGGTCGGGCTCTGCGTTCGGAGATCCTGAGCGTGGTTCTTGCTGCGGTCGAGGAACGATCGCAGCATCCGCGGTGACACGAGATCCTCAGGAACTTCGACTTCCTGGAGGGCGCGTCGACACAGGGCGAGGCTGTCGGCGTCATCGTAGATCGCAAAGGAGTTCGGAAGGCCAAGAAGGCCTGCGTAGCGCCGGAGCCAGCGCGCGCAGGTCGAATGGAATGTACCCACGGTGAGCCCGCCGAGGTCGCCGCCGAGGAGGTGCTCGATCCGCGCGCGCATCTCGCGCGCGGCTTTGTTGGTGAAGGTGACCGCGAGAATCTCGTCGGGCTGCGCGCGTTCGGTGTCGACGAGGTGCGCGATCCGGTGGGTGAGGACCCGGGTCTTGCCGCTTCCGGCTCCGGCGAGAACGAGTAGTGGTCCGTCGGCGTAGGTCACCGCTTCTAGTTGCGGTTCGTTCAGTTCACCGAGGTTGATCACCGATCGGCAGAGACTAGCCGACCCGGACGAAAAGGGAACCCGTCAGTGCGGTGCACTAGGTGGGAAACTCCGTGAGCAGGCGGCGCTCGTAGGAGCCGAGACTGTACTCGCGTTCAACGTACGCGCGCCCGCCCGCCCCGAGCCGTTCGCGAAGGTCGGCGGACGTGAGCAGCATCCGCACCGCGGCCGCGAACTCCGCGCCATCCCGAACCCACAGGCCGGCTTCGCCGTCTCGACAGTGATCGACCATGACTTCGGACCGCGCGTTCACGAGGAGGCTGGTTCGCACAGCCATCGACTCGAGCAACACGATGCCGAGACTCTCGAAGGGGGAGGGGTGCACGAACGCGAGCGCGCGCGTCATGAGGTCGAGCTTCTCGACTTCGGACACGAAACCCCGGAGCTCCAGGCCGGGCAGGTCCGGGAGAGACATCGAAGGCTCCCCGATCAGGACCAGTCGAGGCGGGTCTGGCTCGACCCGCCGGAGTGCCTCGTACCAGCCGAGGAGCTCTCCGATGCCCTTCTGCGTGTCGATCCGGCCGGCGTACAGGAGGAACGGCGATGCGTCGGGCGTCGCGGCCGGATCCGGAGGGATCGCGACGCCGTACCCGAGCAGTCGCGCGGTTGGGGTGTGCTGGGGATAGAGCCTCGAGACGAGCCGGATCTCTGCTTTGGTGGAACAGAGGAGCGTCGCCCGGGCGAGCCGGCGCCCCAACACCGGTAGATACGCGGGTGGCTCGTCGTGGAGTGTAGGGACGACGCGCGCCTTCTCGGGGTCGACCGCGAGAAGGCCGTCGTACGTCGTCGGGTACAGGTAGGTCACAAAGAGGACACGATCGAACTCGCCCCGGCGCAGGGTCTCGAGGAGTTCCGGGGCAACGGGGCCCTGTCCCCGGATGAACTCCTCCTGCAGCGCGTCGGGCCACGCGCGCACGCGCTCTTCGAACGCCTTTCGGGTGTCGGCCTCGAGACGCGCGAAGTCGCTGGGGTCGAATCCTTCGTGCAGGAGGCCACTCACCGCAGACCAGCCGCGGGTGCGTCCTTGAGTCACGGGAAAGCGCTGGACCCGCACTCCGTCGATGGTGCTCTCGCCCGCCGGGTAGACGGCAGACCAGGTGTGGTAATCGCCCGCGGTCGTGGTGAGGACTTCGACCTCGTGATGCTTGGCGAGGATCCCGGCCATGAGGGCGGCGTGGCGCTCCGCTCCGCCCAGCAGGTCTGCGCCGTACCTCTGCACTACGATCTTGATCCGCACCGCTCAGATCTCCGCGAGCGCTCGCCGGAGCGAGGTTCGGATGGCGCCTTCGGAGAAGGAGTCAGCGACTCGTTCTCGCTGGGCTGTGACGAGGCGTTCGCGAAGCGTGGCGTCTTCGAGCACGCGATGGACGGCCGCGGCGACGACCTCATCTGCGTCGTCGATCACCATCCCGCTCTCGCCGAGTGTCGTGGCCACTCCCGGCTCTTGCGTTGCCACGATCGGCACGCCGAACTGCGTTGCCTCGATCAGCGGGACGCAGAACCCCTCGTGTTCGGAACAGCACAAGAACAGAGACGCGGTCAGATAGGCGGCCTTGAGCTCGGCTTGGCTCACCGTCCCACAGAACTCGACGCAGTCCGGGTCGGCGCCGCGCGCGCGGTCGAGCTCGACCCGCCCGGTCCATCGATGAAGACGGGGATCCGCGCCACCGACGATTCGCAGAGGCAGAGGGCGACCGTAGAGCTCGCGGTACACGGCCGCGATCCGAAGCAGGCGCCGGTGGCCCTTGTGCGGGGCGATGCGTCCGACGAAGAGAACGGAAGGGCGTCTCTGCCAACGCCGAATCGCGTCCTCGTCGGGAACGAGGTCCGTCATTTCGTGCGCGCGGTGAAACGGGGGTACGATGCGAACGCGCTCCGGAGCGGCACCGGCCTGGCACAGGTCGTCGCTGTTGCGCGGAGACGCCGCCAGGAAACCGGCGATGCGTCGGTCGCGCGCCAGGCGGCGCCGTTGCGCGATGCCCTGCCCGGCGGCGTCGACGAACTCGTCGCTCACCCCAGAGAAGAACTCCGGCGGGGTCACGTTGTGATCGCGGACCACGACCGGACCGGTCGCACGCTCGAGTAGCGCCATACCTTCGTCCCACCGCGCACCGCAGTGGTAGATCGTGACCGGATGTTTGCTCGCAAGGAACCTGCGCGCCGCGGGCAGCCCCTGCGCGCCGTGGTCCGATGAATCCGATCCGGCGAAGAGACGCGCATCCCAGCCATCGATGCGGAGTGCTTCGGTCATGCCGAGGGCGTCGTTGCTCGTCGCATCGGCGCAGGACAGCGATGCGACGAGGATCGCCGCGCTCCGGGTGGTCCTTCTACGCGCGGCCGATGACGGCATAGTCCTGTGGGCCGAATACGACGTCGTTCAGGACGGCCGCGTTGCGCGCGTCGGGGCCGCCGCCCGGCGGCAGTTCCATCCGTTTTTCGGGTTCGACCTCGCCCGAGTAGACCACTTCCGAATCCGTGAAGCCTGCCTCGGTGACGAGGAACCGGAGTGTCAGCGGATGAAGAGCCTGGCGATGCGTCGGATCGATCGTCCAGCTTCGCGAGAAAACGATGAGGCTCGCGAGGTTCACGGTCTCCGCGAGGAACACCCCGCCGGGCCGAAGCTTGCGCTTTGCGAGCTGCAGTAATCGGAGCACGACGGGCAGCGAGAGGTGCTCGACGACCTGCAGCGAGACGACTCCGCCCAGCGAGTCGTCCGGGCAGGCTTCGAGCGCGGCGATGAGGTCGCCCCGGGACGCGTCGAGACCGGCCGCGCGGGCGCGTTCGACCGCCCCTGCTGACTGGTCGATGCCCCGGGCTTCCACCCCGTTCTCCCGCAGGAGGCGCAGGAAGGAGCCGTCTCCGCAGCCCAGGTCCACGACGGGTCCGGCGCTCGCGTCGGGGAAGAACCGCAGATACGGGCGCTGTGATTCCGAGATCTTCGCCGGGCTTCCGCGAAACGCTTCCTCGAACCGCTCGTAGTCGAAGCCCACTTCGCCCGCGGCCGCCACGCCCCGGTCTCGTGCGAGGGCGTCTTCGATCGCGAGGATCCGGCGTTCTAACGCTGACAGCCGCTCCTCGACCCGGGTGGTGCTGGTACCGACCGCGGCCCCGATCTCACCAAGTCGTTCGACAAGGGCGCGATCGAAGGTCGTCTGTTGATCCCAGATGGGTGTCAGGAGGCGGACCAGCAGGCGTTTCAGCCCGAGAACGGGGGCGCCGAGCAGGGCTCGGTGGGAGTGGATACTCCCACCGCGTGGGTCCGCGAGGGCCCGCAATTCGGCGAGGGCACAGGGCAGGTCCCGCAGAAGGAGAGTCGAGCCCGCGGCGGAATCTCCCGCCCCGTCGGAGTCGTTTTCGGGGTGTAGGGGTTCGAGCGGCGCGACGGCGCTCGGCCCGAGTTTCGCGCGCAGTTCTGCCGCCTCGCTCCGCAGTTCTGCGACCAGCGCCTCGATATCCAAGCTCTGCTGGCCTCCTTGGCCCACCGTGGGCGCTCCTAACACGGATCCGTGGGCGACCCAACGGCCGGAATACTCGCAATCCCCGCTACTTGCGAAGCCGGGAAGGCGCGTGCCACGCTTCTCGTCCGGGTTCTGTGAGGTGGCGTACAATCGAAAGGACGCGGCGTACCGCCGGGCGAAGCAGGAGGGGTATCGGTCGCGAGCGGCGTACAAGCTGATCGAGCTCGATCGGCGCTTCAAGCTGTTCCGCCACGGATACCGCGTGGTGGATCTGGGCTGCTGGCCCGGGGCGTGGCTGCAGTACGCCTCGGAGAAGACCGGCCCTTCGGGCCGCGTCGTCGGCGTGGATCTCGCGGAATCCGACCCGATCGGCGGGAAGAACGTTCGGATTCTGGTGGGGGATGTGGCCGATCCGGCCGTCGGTGCTCAAGTTTTCGAGGAACTCGGGGGCCCCGCGGACGTGGTCCTGTCGGATTTGGCCCCGAAGCTCAGTGGGGTGAAGCCCGCAGATGCTGTGCGGCATGCGGACCTCGTGCGCGTCGCGATCGAGCGCGCTCGCGGGTGGCTTCAGCCCGACGGCGCGCTCATTGTGAAGCTCTTCATGGACGCGGAATATCAGGGCCTTATTTCCGAGTTGCGGAGGACGTTCAAGGCTGTACGCTCAGTGAAGCCGGACTCGACCCGGCAGGGCTCGTCCGAGCTCTATACCTGTGCCCGAGGCCTGCGGGGCGACGGAAAAAGCTCCGCCGGCAGTGAGAACTGACGTGGGACAGCGGGTTCCAAATTTCAGCAAGATGCGAGTTTGCCGAGGCCTGATCCTGGCCCTGGTCGTTGCCGGGTTGGGCCTTCTCACAGGCGCGCGTCCGGCGGATGCGGACGTGGTCAACAACCTCATCCTCATCGAGGATGACGGCACCATCCTGGAACCGGCCGATCCGCTGCCGCTGGGGGGGCATCGGGTCGTCCTCACGCCCGCCGCGGGCGGATACACCTCACGCGTCGAACCGGGTGTGGTTCCGGCTGCGCTCGGCGCACGGCTCGCTCTGGGTGCGCCGGACGAACCGGCCCACGTGCCTCTCGTCCGGCCCGTCTCGATGTACGGGCAGTTCCATCAAGATCTTTTCATTCACCCGCACGGCGCCATCAGTTTCGGCGCGCCTCTGCCCGAGGGCGCCGGCGCCTGGGCGACCGACTCCGCGGATTGGCTCGCCGGGCTCGTCGCTGGGCCGCCGGTCCTCGCCGTTCTGTGGAACGAGCTGCGGCCGAACGAGGGCTCGACGCCCGGAGCCGGCGTCTACATTGCAGAGCTTCCCGACCGCGTGGTCGTCACCTGGGCTCGGGTGCCCTCGGCGCGTCCGGCCGGCCAGCCGAACACGTTCCGAGCGGTGCTTCATCGAAACGGGTTCATCGAGCTCGAGTATCCCCGCGTTTCCACCGGCTGGGGCATCGTCGGTCTGTCTCCGGGCAGCGACCGCGTCGGCACCGACATCGTCGACCTCGTAACCGAGCCCGACATCCTGCCGGGCCGCGCGCTGTTTTCCTGGTACCGCGACCGGCCGCGCCTGAACGAGGTCGCGCTGGCCCGACGCGTCTACACCGAAGCGCCCGACCGGTTCGACTTCCTCGCCGTGTTCACCGATCGCGTCGTCGAAGGCTCGCACCTTGTGGGTAGCGTTACCGTTGCGAACGACGTGCAGGGCATCGGCATGCCGATCTTCGATCACGCCCAGGTGTTTGGGAGCCGGAAGCTCGAGCACATCGTGCTCATGAATTCCCTGTCGTTCTACGACGACGATCCAACCAAATCCCCCCGCATTCCAAGCTATGCGTACTCGCCCTCGACGCTTGCCGTTCTCGGTCACGAGCTCGGTCACCGCTGGCTCGCCCAGGCAGGCGAGCCGCTGGTCGCGCCCGGTCGGCGAGGGCATTGGAACTACTTCCTCGACAGTGGCGGGTCGTTCATGGGCGGCAGCAGCCTCACCGAGAACGCCGACGGCACCTTCACGACCGACGAGGTGATGTCGCGGTTCGGTGCCCTCGACCAGTACCTGATGGGAATACGCCCGGCGGACGAGGTCGACGATTTTTTCGTGGTGGAGCGCCCCTGGGGGGTCGACGAGACGGCCAGTGCGGCTCCTTCGGCCGGCTTGACCTTCGCGGGCGAGCGGCGCGATCTCAGCGTGGACGACGTGATCGAGCAGCTCGGTGAACGCACGCCGATCGAGGACGGGGTTCGAACCTTCCAGATGGGCTTTGTCCTCGTCGTACCGCAGGGGGTTGCTCCGGCGCAGGCCGACGTGAACAAGCTGCAGCGGGTACGGCGTGGATTCGGTCCGTACTTCCGAGCAGCCACCGATGGCCGCGCGCGTGTGCGCACCTGGATGCCCCGCGGCACGTTCGCGCAGGCCGCCCCGATCCCCGCGCCGCTGCCTCGCAACCCGTTCATTCTAGGCGTCGACTTCCGTGCCGCGGACGACGGGACGACGGTTGCCTCGGTCGACTTCCTCGACGTCGGTGGCGACCTGCTCGAACTCGAGCTCTCCACGGACGCGAGCATCGGCGTGCCGCCTTCGAGCATCGACCTCGCACCGGCGGCCTTTGGAAATCTTCGCGGCACCGTTTCCTTCGCGCTCCGACACATTCCGGCGGGAGCGACCGAGATTCACCTGGCCCTCGTCGACTCGACGGGGCTGCGCAGCGAAACGTACGCGGTCCCGATCCCCGAAAGCATGTCCGAGACCTGAGCGGGCCTCGGGTCTAGCGCAAGTGGACGATGGTCGCGCCGGATCCGCCGGCGTTCCCTTCGGCTTCTTCGAAGCGCACGACGTAGGGTGAATCGGCGAGGTACTCACGCACGGCGCTGCGCAAGGCGCCCGTGCCGTGGCCGTGGACGATTCGCACGAAGCTCCTGTCGTCCAGTGAGGCTCGATCGAGGAAGGATTCGAGCCGCTCCAGGGCCCGCACCACCCGGGCGCCGACGAGGTTGAGTTCCATCGAGGACGACGTGTCGTCGGACTCGCGTGGAGCCCGGCGGACGAAGTGGGACGGGCCGTGGGCCTTCGGGAACTTGGGCGCCGCACCCCCGAGGCGTCGGAGTTGTTTCGCGGGCACGTCGAACCGGATCGAGCCGCGCTCGATCTGAGCGCGTTCGCCGGCGATTTTCACGAGTTTGCCCCGCACGCCGTTGCCGACGATCTCGACTTCGTCCCCCACAGAGAGTGTCGTCGGGGGCGAGGAGGGCGGTCTCGGGCCCTCGTCGAACGTGGCCGCGCGGCGCTCGTCGACCCGGGCGCTCTGCTCGAGACCGGCCTGGTGCACCCGACGGGCGGCGCCCTGTGGGTCGCGTCGGGCTTCGGCGAGTAGACGGCGCCCCTCGGTCTTGAGTTCCTCGGCGAATCGCTTCGCCTCGCCGAGTTCGTCCGCCCATTTCTTCTTCTTCTTCTCGCGGAGTTCTCCCGCCAGGGTCTCGTGCTCGGTCTGGAGCTTCCGAAGCCGTTCCCTCTCGGTGGCCATCTCCGCGGCGTCGCTCTCGTACCGGCGCCGCTCGGCCTCGAGCTGCGTGACGGCGTCGCCGAGGCTCTGGGCGAGATCTCCTCGCTCTCGTTCGGCCGCCGTCAGAAGGTCTTCGGGCAGGCCGAGGCGGCGTGCCATCGCGAGTCCGAGGCTCGGCCCGATGCTGCCGTAGATCAGGCGGTAGCGAGGCGAGAAGGTGTCTGGGTCGAAGTCGACCGCGGCGACGGTCGCCCCGCCCGAGTTCAGCGCGAAGATCTTCACGGTCTGGAAGTGCGTGGTGGCAAGCACCCGCGTGCCGCGGGAAATAAGGTTCTGCAGCAGTACGCGGGCGAGTGCGGCCCCGTCTTCGGGGTCGGTTCCGGTTCCCGGTTCGTCGAGTAGAACCAAGGAGGCGGAACCGCTCGCCGACAGGATCTCTCCCAGGTTCCGGATGTGGCCCGAGAACGTCGAGAGATCGTCCGCGACGTTCTGTTGGTCGCCGATGTCCGTCCAGACGCCGTCGAAGAGCGGAAGCGCGGCCCCGGCTTCGGCGAGGATCGGAATGCCGGCCTGCGCCATCAGCGACGTGAGCCCCAGCGTCTTCAGGGCAACGCTCTTCCCGCCAGTATTGGGACCGGTGAGCACGAGCAGCTTCGTCTCGGCGTCGAGCTCGATGTCGACGGGAGTGACGGGTCGTCCAGTCAAGACCAAAAGTGGGTGGCGAGCCTTCCGCAAGAAGACCGCGTCGCCGGCCTCGCCGATGCGAGGACAGATAGCGTCGTGTTTTGCGGCGAAGCGGGCGCGGGCGGCGACGGTGTCGAGATCGACCAAGGCGCCGAAGGCCTCTTCCAACCCGTCCGCGAACTGACCCACCATCTGGGTGATCTCGGTGAGGATCCGCGCTTCTTCTTCGGCCTCCTCACGGGCGGCGATCAGGAGCCGGTTGTTGCCCTCCACGGCGAAGAGCGGCTCGACAAAGAGCGTCTCTCCCGAACTCGAACGATCCTGAACGATGCCGGGGAGATCGGATTGGGTTGCGGCGCGCACGGGTACGACGAAGCGCCCGTTGCGAACGGTGACGTACTCGTCGGCGAAAAGCCGGTCGCTCGACGACTTCCGAAACAGACGCCCGAGCCGTGCTTCGATCTCGGATCGAAGCTGCCGCAGTTCGCGACGGACCGCCCGAAGAGCGGGGCTCGCGTCATCGCGCAGGTTCCCTTCCTCGTCGAGTGTGTCCGCGAGCTTCCGACCTAGCTCGGGCATGGAGTGAAGAGAGCCGACCGATCGCATCAGAAGGGGGCGCCCCGACGCGTTCGCCCGGAGGTAGCCGCGCATGAGCCGTACCGCCGCCAGCGAGCTCGCGACCTCTAGGAGTTCCGCACCCGAGAGCCTCGCGCCGAGCGTTCGGGACTCCGAGAGGTGGTGCCGAATGTCCGGAAAATCACCCAGTGGGACCGGTTCGTCCGCCATGAGCGCGATCAGGTCGGAGACGCGGGTCAGCTCGTTGCGGACGACACTCGAGAGCCCCTCCGGCTGAAGCCCGCGACAGGCTTCTTTGCCGGCGCTCGACGCCGCGTGACGCGCGATTTCGGCGAGCAGAGTTCCGAACTCGAGGGTTTCGAGATCCTTGGCGCGCAAGGTGAATGGATCCGTCGGACGCTACTCGGAAGCCGCGCCGCCGTCCTCGTTTTTCCAGACGCCTTCTTTGCCCGCCTGGTCGCCGATCCAGATGGCGCCGCCCTCGAAGAACTCCTTCTTCCAGATCGGCACGACTTCCTTCAGGCGATCGATGGTGAACCGCGCCGCCTCGAAGGCGTCCCCCCGATGGGCGGACGATGCGGCGATGGCGACGCTGGCTTCCCCGATGGGGACGACTCCGGTCCGATGCACGACGGAGATCTTGGCAACCGGCCAACGCGTGGAGGCTTCCGCTGCAATGGACTGGAGTTCCTTCTCCGCCATTGCGGGATACGCCTCGTACTCTAGACGTTCCACGTTCCGCCCGTCGTTGTTGTCCCGGGTCATACCGACGAAGAGAACGGTGGCGCCGGCGCCGGAGTCTGCGGTCGCAGACATCAGGTCGTCGATACGGATCGGCTCGGCGGTGAGGCGAATCATGCCGGAAGTATACGCGGACGTGCTCATCGGCCGCCACTCACCGGCGGGATGAGCGCGATCTCGTCCCCGTCCTTCAACAGCTGCGTCGGCTCGCAGTATTCTTCGTTGACGGCGAGGGAAATGCGCCCGGCGTCGGCCATCGCGGGGAGGTCGCGACGCAGTTCCGCCAAGAGGTCGGCCGCCGTCGTACCGTCGGCGATGTCGTGCTCCATCGCTTTCTTGCCGGTGCGCTCGCGCAGCGAGGCGAAGAACAGAATCTGGACCTTCATGGTGCGATCAATCCGAGGATGTGTCCGAGTTCCGGGCCGATGAGCTTGTCGATCCCGAGTCGGACCGCCTTGGTCGAGCCGGGGAGGGCGAAGACGGCGGTGCGACCGGTGACGCCCCCGATCGCTCGGGACAGCATCGCCGCCGAGCCGATCTCTTCGTACGAGAGGGTTCGGAAGATCTCCCCGAACCCGTCGAGGGGCTTCTCGAGCGCCTCCTGGACGGCTTCGAAGGTCACGTCGCGTGGTGCGACGCCGGTTCCACCGGTGAGAAGAACCGCGTCGGTCACGTCGTCTGCGATGGCTTCGCGCAGGACAGCGACGATCGCCTGGCGCTCGTCCTTCACGATCTCGCGGCGCACGACGTCGTGTCCGGCCGCAAGGAGGCACTTCTTCGCGGTGGCCCCGCTCTTGTCGTCGTCCATCGTTCGGGTGTCGCTCACGGTGACGACGAGGCACCGGACGGTCCGTTTGCCGGCGGCCTTGTGTTGCTGCACGGGGTCGCCGTGCTTGTGGGAATCTCCGTGTGCCATCGGTGTTCTCTCAGCTCGTGCGCGTGATCTTGGCCCAGGCTCCGTCGGGCAGCAGGTCGGCGCAATCGCCCGGATGCAGGAGCCCCGCCAGGATCTCGGCGGACTCTACCAGACGCGGCCCCGGACGGTTGAAGTAGGCGTTTCCATCGACGGCGAAAACGCGGTCGTTGCGTACGGCGGCGAGGGAGTCCCAACGAGACTCCCTGAGGAGGTCGCGAAGCTCGGCGCTGGTTTTGGCGAGATCGAAGCCGCACGGCATCGCACACAGGACGTCGGGCGCCGCGCGCTGGAGGTCCTCGAACTCCATCCATGGGCTGTGGGCGCCGGCGCCGACGAGATCACTCGTACCCCCGGCGGCCTCCACCAATTCGGGGACCCAATTGCCCGCGGCCATCAGTGGTTCGAGCCACTCCACGCAGGCGATCCGCGTTCGCTCGAGTCGGCGCGTTCGTCGCTCGAGGCTGGCCATCCGACCTGCGAGCTCGGTGGCCATGGCCTCGCCGCGGTCCGCAATTCCCGCTGCCGTGGCCACCGTCTCGACGTCGCGCCAGACGTCGCGCAAGCGGCGCGGGCTGAGCGATACGATCTCGGCGGGGGTGCCCGTGAGTTCGCGGGTCGCACCGACGACGTCGTCGTAAGAGACCGCGCACACTTCGCATTGGTCCTGGGTGACGATGAGGTCGGGCGCGAGCTCACCGAGCAGCTCGGTGTGGATCCGGTAGACCGAGAGCCCGCCCTTCACCAGATCGGTCACGCCCTCGTGGATCTCTCGGCTCGATCCGTCGACGTCGATCTTCGGCGCGGTGACAATGGGCAGGCCGACGACATCGGACGGGAAGTCGCACTCGTGCGACACACCGACGAGGTTCTCTCGCAGGCCCAGCGCGCAGACGATCTCGGTGGCGCTGGGAAGGAGCGATACGATCCGGAGGCTCAAGAGAGCACCGATCCGCTGCTCGGCGGCGGTTCTTCGAGTTTGTCCCCGCAGGTGCTCCCGCATTGGGTGCAGAGGTACTCGTACTTGTCGCCCTCGGGCAGGCACAGGAGCAGGTGCTTTCGCACGGGCTGAGCGACCCGACACTTCGGGCAGAGCAGCAGCGAGACCTCGAGCGACTCGAAGCTGGCACGCGGGTCCATGGGCGGAACCTTACCGCCGGGGCCGGACGTGGAACAAGGTTGGGACGGGTAGGGACGTTCTTTAATCTCGTCGGCTTCTTTGATCGTAACTCTTGTCGAGCCTCGATCGTGCACAGCAGCCCGCGCCTCGCCGTTGGGTCGGCCGAGTTGCAGGGGGTCGGAGCGCCATGCTCGCTGGACTCGACGGTCCCGATGCCGGTGGCGTAGACTGCGGGGATGCGGGCACCGCTCTACTCCTCTCAGGCCGACGAGATCTTCAGCGCGGAGGCGATCGAGGATCCGCACCGGCTCTATGCGCGCCTGCGGCGGGAGGCTCCGATCGCCCGCGTCGCGGCCACCGGCGTCCACCTCGTCGCGACCCGTGATCGGATCGAGGAAGTGCTGGACCGCGAGGAGGACTTCTCGGCGAACTTGACGGGAGTCCTCATCCGGGGCGACGAGGGCCAGCCGACCACGCTGGACCTGCCCCAGAATGCCGCCACCCGCGTCATCGCGACGGCCGACGAGCCCTCCCACGCCGTGCACCGGGCGGTCTCCCAGCCGCGAATGTCGAACAGTCGTATCACCGAGCTCGAGGGTCCGATTCGGTCGTGGACGTGTGACGCCCTCGGCGCCTGGATGAAGGACGGCGGTGGCGACTTCATTCCGGTTGCGGAGCTCATCCCGGCTCGGGTCGTCGCCGAGCTTCTCGGTCTGCCCGACGGCGACGTGAGTCGGCATCGCACGTGGGCGATGATGGGCGGCGACATCCTCGCCGGCGACATTGGGCACGAGCAGCTGGCCCGGCTCACCACGGAATCGGTGGAGATGGCGAAGTATCTCGGAGAGCACTTCGAGAACGCCCGCATTTCTCCGCGACCGGAGGTCGACGCGCCCATGCTGCACGCCCTCGCACGCGGCGTGCAGGGCGGGAAGATCGCTACGGACGAAGCCGTCGGCATCGCGACGGTGATGTTCGGTGCTGGTGGAGAATCGACGGCAGCGCTGATCGGGTCGGTGGTCCGGCGCCTGGCGGAGGCACCGGAGGTCGCCGAGTCTCTGCGCGGTGATGCGAAGCTCATCCCGGTTTTCGTCGAAGAGGTCGCCCGCCTCGAGCCGCCCTTCAAGTTCCACTACCGGGCGGTTCGCCGGGAGTGTGAGCTGGGCTCCTTCTCGCTCGTCCCGGGAGACCGTCTGATGCTACTTTGGGCCTCCGCGAACCGGGATGCGGATCGGGTGGAGGATCCCGACGCGTTCCGGCTCGATCGTCGCTTTCCGCGAGATCACCTGACCTTCGGCCGCGGCGGGCACTTCTGCATCGGTGCCGGCCTGGCGCGGCTCGAAGCGCGGATCGTCTGCGAGGAGCTTCTTGCGCGGGCAGGGCACCTCGCGCTGTCGGCCGAAGCGGCTCCGGTGTACGCGAAGAGCATCTTCGTGCGTCGGCTGGAGTCGTTGCCGCTCGCTTATGGTGCCTAGGAACGCCCCGCGAACGGCCGGGGCCCGCCCCTGACGGTCCGGCGCCCGTCCGTTATACCTGGCGGATGTCCGAGCGCCCCGAAGGCACGCCGCGCAAGGTCTTTCTCGAGACCTACGGCTGTCAGATGAACGTCGCAGACTCCCAGCTGGTGGGAGGATTGCTGCAGGGCGCCGGTTACGAGCGGACGCAGGACCCCGCCGAGGCGGACGTCTTGCTCCTGAATACCTGCGCGATTCGGGAACGCGCCGAGGAGCGCGTCCTGGGCCGCCTCGGTGAGCTCCTTCAGTTCAAGCACGCTCGGCCGAGCGTTCAGCTCGGTCTTCTCGGGTGCATGGCCACGCATCTGCGTGAGCAACTGCTCGATCGGGCGCCCTACCTGGATCTGATCATCGGACCGGACGGGTACCGCGATCTTCCGATTCTTCTCGAAGAGGGCGCCGACCCCCGTGTCGACGTTCGGCTCGATCGCGACGAAACGTACGCCGATCTCATCCCCGATCATGGCCCCGGGCCGCGCGCGTGGCTCACCGTCATGCGCGGCTGCGACAAGTTCTGCACGTTCTGCGTCGTGCCGTTCACGCGCGGCCGCGAGCGCAGTCTGCCCCCCGACGCGGTCGTCGCGCAGGTCGAAGCCGCGGTCGCTGCAGGCAAGAGTGAGGTCGTTCTCCTGGGCCAGACCGTGAACGCGTACAACGCGGATGGAGCCGACTTCGGCGATCTCCTGCGCCGCACCGCCGCCGTCGATGGCCTGAAGCGCATCCGGTTCACCTCGCCTCATCCCTCGGAGGTGTCGGACTCGATGATCGACGCGCTCGCGGACGAACCGAAGGTCATGCCGTATCTCCATCTCCCGCTGCAGTCGGCGTCGAACTCGGTGCTCGAAGCGATGGCGCGCGACTACACCATCGAGCAATACCGCGAGCTGCTCGGCCGGGTTCGCGACCGCATTCCGGGCATCGCTGTCTCCACCGACGTGATCGTCGGCTTCCCTGGCGAAGACCAGAAGCACTTCGACGAGACCGCCTCGTTCCTCGATGAGGCGCGGTACGACTTCGCGTATCTTTTCAAGTACTCGCCGCGGGAAGGTACGCGTGCCCACAAGATCCCGGATACGGTGAGCGAAAAAGAGAAGGGTCGTCGCCTCACGCAGCTGATCGAGCGGCAGGAAGAGATCGGCTTCGAGAAGAACCAGGAGCAGATCGGTCGCGAGCTCGAAGTGCTCGTCGAAGGACCGGCGCGTCGCCCCCCGGGCCATGTCGTCGGCAAGAGCGAGACCTTCAAGACGACGATCTTCCGCGATCCGGGAGTAGCGCCCGGCGAGGTCGTCCGCGTCCGTGTCGACGGAGGCAGCGCGCACACCCTCCAAGCCACGGTCGTCTAGCTCCGGGGGCTTCTGCTGATTTCGGCCGGGCGCGGGAGTCGCTGCCGGGCCCCGATCGTCTAAATCAGCCCGCGTCTCGGCCGAGAGGGGCCGTTACCCCTTGTGTCAGAAGGCCTGTCGGGTTCCGAACAGGACCTGGATGTCCTGTTGATCGCGGTCGAGTCGGGTCGCCAGCTCGAGGTAGGCCGAGCCCGGGAAGAAGCCCATGAAGTCGTAGAGGAGGCTGACCCCGACCCCGCCGCCGATGGCCCAGTTCGCGGGATTCACCGCCCGTCCGGCAGCATCGTCGACGTTGCCGGCGTCGAGGAAGAGGCGAACCTGCGGGCGGCGGTACGTCAGGAAGTCCAGGAGGTTCAGGTCGAACTCGGGGTAGACCGCCTGCCTCAGCTCGAACCGCGCGAGGCCGATGTTGCGGGCGAGTTCCTGGTTGATCGAGATGCCGCGGATCGCGCGTTGGCCGCCGAGCGCGTACTGCTCCTGGATGGGAACGCCGGACGCCGAGAAGTCCTGCTCGAAACCGCCGAGAAGCTCTAGTGCTGCGAGCGTGTTCGGCGAGAAGATCTTTGTCGTGCCGCGCAAGCGCGCGCCGTAGCGTAGGAAGCTGTAGTCGCCGCCGAGCGCCGAGTCGTAGCCGTCGACGAACAGTCGGAGGTTCCGCTTCTCCGTCGGGTTGTTGAACCAATAGACGTTGGAATAGTCGTACCGGATTCCGAAGCCACCGATGCCCCCGGTGCTCCGCACGTCGGGGCGGCTATCGTCTTTGAACCCCGAGACGAGGCCCGAGATCTGGTAGAACAGCAGGACGTTGTGTCGGTAGTTGTTTGGGTCGTTTCGCGATCCGAAGTGGAAGCGCGGGCCGGTGCGGAGGCCGTACGAGCGCTCGCTGAAGTACGGCGCGAACACGATGTCCTTGGTGTAGTCGGAGCGTTTGCGCAGCAGGAACAACGCACCGAACCCAAACTGCGACGAGCTCACGTCGATGTCCGCGCTGTCGAGGATGAACTGATACTTCGACCGCTCCCGCCGCGGTCGGAGGTTCGGATCGATGCGCGCCCGGGGGCCATCCGGAACGACGGGAACGCGAGCACTCTCGAGTTCCTCGCGCACCCGGGAAGGCTGCTGTGGTGTCGATGCCTGGAGGGTCTCGGCGAAGGTCACGCACGGCCCGTCGAGTCGTCCGAGGTAGGTCTCGATGGCGGAGGTCAGCGGTTCTTCGCCGACGCTGCGGTCGAGGCGGGCGAACGACAGGCGGGCCGGGGGCGCGACCCGGGCGTAGCTGAAGACGCTCTCGCGCAGTTCGTCGTCCGTCAGCGAGTTCTCGAAGAACGCCTCCACGAACGGGATCTTCGGCGCCGATTCGAAGCGGTCTACGATGGCGAGGAAATCGAGATATCGGATCCAGTCGTGCACGCTCTGGTGGTCCGGGTCCGTCGCCGCGAGGAACCGGTCGGCGAGGTACCAGGCCACGCCTTGCTGGATCCAATTGCGCTGCCCGGGGGGCTCGCACTCCATCATACGAGGCTGCAGTAACGCGGCGTACACGGCCTGCGCGATCT
This sequence comes from Candidatus Binatia bacterium, assembly GCA_029243485.1. Taxonomy (NCBI): domain Bacteria; phylum Candidatus Binatota; class Binatia (SeqCode); species Binatia bacterium. The sequence continues at coordinate 408,455 of JAQWRY010000086.1, forward strand.
GCGCGCCGTGAAAGCCGCTGAGCACGTCCTGGACGTGCATCGCCCGATCCGAGATCACGATCGGCGCGTCGCTCTGCGAGGTGAGATTCCAGCGCAGCGGGATCTGCGCAACCGTGAGGGCATCGGGCGCCGTGAGCGTGTTGGGCCTGTGGTCGAACGCGTGCAGGACCAAGGTCTGGAACCGCGTGTCCGGCTCGGGGTCCGGCCCGAGTCGATATGCGCGCGGCTCGTGGGGCTCGATGAAGCGGATCTTCGTATCGCCGCGGACGGACTCTGCGATGTCGGCGTCGAGCGGTGCGAGTAGGGCGAGGTTCCGCACGAGAGCGTGGGTCGTGCGGACGCTTCCTCCGTGCCCCGCCGGGAACACGGCGTCCCCCAGCACGAGCGCTCGATCGCTCGGGGCCTGGACGTTCGCGTCGACATTCGCGGGAGGCGGCGCCCAATCGGGGTGCCAGCCTCCATTGTCGTCGCGGGCGACGAGGTAGGGGTGCCACCCGCCGACCGCGGCGAAGCCTTGTTCGGTCACTCCGAAGGGGCCGAAGCGTTTCGGCACGTCGGTGCGGAACGCGACCACGATCTCGACCGACGTAAGCCCGCCCGCGGGAAGGTCGATCTCGAGGAGTGTCTCCTCGTCGGAACCCTGCGGCCGGTCGAGCCGGTGCGGCAATGCCTCGCCCGATGCGAGTTGCACGCCTTCGACTGTGATCCCGCCAGGGTGGAAGATCCCTCGCGGGTACACGTAGCGGCGCGTGGTGTCGTCGACTTCGGGCCCCTCTTTGCGGAACCGATTCGGGTAGAGGTGTAACAGGGCGACGTCGTCGCTGCGCTCGAACCGGATTCGTACCGTTCCCTCGATGACGCCGGCGTCGGGCTCGAGCGATGCCGCGATGTCGTAGCGGGGTGCCGCTGTCGCGACCGCGGCACCGAGGAAGACCTGCAGGAGGGCCAGGAGGAGCCGCGCGCGGTGCATCGGTCTTTCCTAGCTGGCCTCCAGCTTCTTGGAAACGGGTGGGATGAACCGCGCCCGAGGGTCGCGTATCCTACTGGAATGGCCGACGAAGAAGATTACGGACCGCAGGGTGACGAGAGCCGTCACCTACCGCTGGAAGAACTCGAAGCGGCCTGGAGCCGCTTTCCCGCCCCGCCGGCGGACACCGGCCGAGTCGCTCTGATCGTGTCGCGGCGGGCCGATGGCGTGCGGGATACACCTCAGCGGGCTCGCCTCTCGGCCAAAGAGGGCGTGCCGGGCGATCGCTGGGCGCGGCGCACGGGCGACCGGCCCGACATGCAACTCGCGGTCATGCGGCGCGATATCGCCGAGTTGCTCGCGAACGGCCAAGCCATCACGCTGGCCGGTGACAATCTCTTCGTGGATCTCGATCTGTCCGACCAAAACCTCCCGGCCGGCTCCCGGCTGCGGGTCGGCGCCGCGGTCGTCGAGGTTTCGCCCGAGCCGCACAACGGCTGCCGGAAGTTCATGGGTCGGTTCGGCAACGACGGGCTGCGCTTCATCTCGGACAAGGCCAAGCGCGATCAGCACATGCGCGGCGTCTATTGGACGGTCGTCGAGGCGGGCGATGTCGCGGTGGGCGACTCGATAGAAGTCCTCCAGCGCGGGGCCTCGGCACCAGCGTAGACCACCGCCGTAGACGTGGGCGGGGTCCACCCGTATGACTCCTCGGTCATGGCGGGACAGGGCGACATCTCTCTGTCAGGGGCGCTCCGTTGGGACGGGCTCTTCTGGCGCCGAATCGCCTACTACGGGGCCGCCCATGGTCCCGATTGGTGGAAGAAGGGCATGCCGCCGCTATTTGGCTCTCTGTTCTTCGCGCTGATTGGCCGCAACAGACGGGCAGTGGTCCAGAACCTCCGGCAGGTCCTCGGGCAGCCTGGTTGGCGGGCCGAGCATCGAGCGGCTCTGCAGACGTTCATCGAGTTTGCGTACGTGTTCCAGGAGACACTCGAGTTCGAGGGCCATCGTCTGCACGGGTCCGATCTTGCCGACGCCCTCGAGCTGGAGCTCGACATCCAGTACCCGCCGGACTTCGACCTCGACGAGATCCTCGCGCAGAAGCAGGGGCTCATCGTGCTCACCTCCCATTTCGGTTGCTGGGAGATCGGCGCACGGGTCATGCAGAAGCTCGATCGGCCCGTGAATCTGGTGATGGCTACGGAAGCGAACGCGACCGTCGAGCGGTTCGCCGTGGAGAAGAAAGAGCAGCATGGGCTGAAGGTGATCCACTCCGACCGATCCGCGTTCTCTTCGGTGGAGATGATCCGCGCGCTGCGACGAGGCGAGATCGTGGCGATCCAGCTCGATCGCGCGGCACCTGGCCAGGTGACGCAGCCAATCGACTTCTTCGGTAAACCGGCGCCGTTCCAGATCGGGCCGTTCATGCTCGCGAAACTCGCCGGAGTTCCCGTCTGGCCCGTGTACGTCGTGCGATTGGGTCGGCGGCGCTTTCGGTTCCTTCCGGAACCGGTGCGGCACATCGACCGACAGGCGAGCCGGGATGAGGTCGTGGACGTGATGCGGGATGTCATGGGCAGCTTCGAACAGAACGTTCGTGCCTACCCGCATCAGTGGTTCCAGTTTCACGACGTCTGGGACAGTGGTACCTGAGGCGCATGCAGCAGCTACGGATTCCGGCCACACAGTGGGACGACGAACTCGTGACGAGCGTCGGCGCGTCGGCCGCGTCCCGCGCCCGGATCTTCCTGAACCGCATCCTCTTCCGCGCGATGGTGTTCTTCTGTGGAGCGGTCGCCGCGGTCCTGCATCCGCTCTCCCGCGAGAGGGCGTGGCAGTGGGTGGCGTTTTCGGCGCGAAGTCTGGGCGTCGCGACCGGGGTCGAGGTGAAGCTCTTCGGGCTCGAGAATCTCCCCGCCGGCCCGAGCGTGCTCACGCCGAACCACGCGAGCCACTACGACATCGCCGCGTTGCTGGGATACCTGCCGGGCAACAATAGATTCGCCGCGAAGAAGGAGTTGTTCCGCGAGCCGATCCTTGGCGTGGCGATGAAGACCCTCGGAATGATCCCGATCGATCGCGACGATCCCGCGAAGTCGATTGAGCGGCTCAACCGACTTGAAGAAGGTGGCCGCGGCGCGTTCTCGCTCGTGATGTTCCCGGAGGGAACGCGGTCCACGGAAGCCGGACTGCAGCCCTTCAAGAAGGGAGCCTTCGCGCTCGCCATCCAGCTGAAGCGACCCATCGTTCCGATCGCGATTCACGGCACCTCGGGCGTGATGCCGCGTGGCAGGTACCTGTCGATCCGTCCGGGCACCGTGGTCATCGAGGTGCTTCCCCCGATTGAGACCGCGGATCTGATTTACGACGATCGCGAACGTCTCTGTGATCAGACCCGCGCGGAGATCTTCGCGCGTCTCTCGCGGGCGCGAGAAACCGCGGAGTGAGCGAGCCCCGGATTGCGGCGCTGATCCCCTGCCTCGACGTCGAGGGTACGCTCGGCGCGGTGATTCAGGGGGTGCTCGCGCACGTCGATCACGCCCTCGTCGTGGACGATGGATCGACCGACAGTACGAGCGCAGCAGGAGCATCGGCAGGCGCCGACGTCCTGCGGCACGAGAAGAACCTGGGCAAGGGGGCCGCGCTGCGTTCGGGAATGGAACGGCTGCGCGACCAGGGATACACGCACGTCTTCAGCGTCGACGGGGACGGACAGCATCTGACCGACGAGATGCCCGTGCTCCTCGAGGAATGGCGCGAGGCCCCCGATGCCATCGTGGTGGGTGAGCGCATTCGTGAAGAGGGGCAGGAGGTCGCGGGGATCCGGCGGTTCGGGAACGACTTCGCGAACTGGTGGGTCGCGCTCGCGGCGGGGACACGGTTCCCTGACACCCAATCCGGATTCCGGATCTACCCGATTGCCCCGACGCTCGGCCTTGGCGTCCGAGCCGATCACTACGAGTTCGAGAGCGAGGTTTTGATCCTCGCGGCCCGCCGGGGGCTCGATGTGAGGTCGCGGAAGGTGCACGTCTACTACCCTCCGCCCGACCGACTCGTGAGCCACTACAATCCGTGGATCGACACGATTCGGATCATCAAGACCGTCGTCCCGTTCGCGGCCGGTTGGCGTGGATGAGCCGCCGGGCTCACTGGTCATGCCGCTTCCGGCGTGCGACATAGGCTCGCATGGACGGAGGACACGGCAGAGCGGCTCAGCCCGTGGCGTCCCGCGACGAGATCCTACGGTTGGCGATCGAGCGCGCGCGACAGAGCCCTTTCTACGCGCAGCATCTCGAGGGCCACACGCTGGAGTCGCGCAAGGATCTCGCGTCGCTCCCGTTTACGAAGAAGGGTGACCTGACCGCGGCGAGCCCCTTCGGCATGTTGGCGGTGCCGCCGTCCAAGGCGTGGCACTACCACGAGACCAGCGGAACCACGGGCGAGCCGACGTCGACGTGGTCGGGGCTCGACGAGCTGAAGCTGATGGCGACGCGCGTGCACTCGATGGTGCCCGAGCTCGATACCGAGACGATTCTGCTGAATCGATTCCCGCTGTTCGCGCCGGTCTCGTTCGTGTTCGAAGAAACGCTCCGACAGGCCGGAGCCTGTCACATCGCCGCCGGCAACATGAGCTGGGACGTGCCGTTCACCCGTGCGCTCGAGTTCATCCAGCGGCTGAAGGTGACGGCGATCTCGAGTCTTCCGCTCGAGCCCATCCTTCTTCGCGAGCTGGCCCGGGATCAGGGGCTCGATCTCCGGAAGGGTCTCGGCTCTGTCGAGGTGATCTTCTGCGGTGGTGCGGTTCTCCCTCCGGCGCTTCGCCGAGTTATCGAGCACGACTGGGAGGCTCGTATCGTCGAGATCTACGGATCGAACGAGACGATGCTCATGGGCGTCGGGTGCACCGAGGGGCGGCTGCACCTTTGTGAAGAGCTTCTCGAGTTCGAGATCCTGCATCCCGATACCCACGAGCCGGTCGGTCCGGGCGAAGCCGGGATCGTGACGATCACGAGTCTGGTGCAGGAGGTCATGCCGCTCGTGCGGTACGTCACTGAGGACCTCGTTCGCCGCGAGACCGAGCCGTGCCCGTGCGGCCGGGCCGACGAGACGATCGAGGTGCTCGGGCGCCTGGAGGAGGCCGTGGAGATCGCCGGTGGCCGTGCGATGCACTACGAGATTCTGGACGCCGCCTACGAGTTCGCGGACGAGCTCGGGACCCGGATCTTCTTCATCTTGATTCGGCCCCACGAGCTGCGGCTGCTGGTTGAACTCGATGATCCCAGCGGCGCGCATCCCGTAGAGGCAGAGCGCAAGCTCGCCGAGCGGATCGGTCTACCGATCACGGTCGAGCGGCTCGGGCCGAACGAAGTTCTCGATCGCAGCGCGATGTTCCGGACGCCTTCGATCTACAAGCCGTCGGTGATCAGTGACTGGCGCCGCCCGGGACGCAAGCCCATCACGATCATGGAGGCGTTGCTCGAGTGGCCGACGTTCGACGGTCGGACGCTCTTCCATCTCGGCAAGCGTCAGATCCGAAACGCGCTTCGGCGGCGCCGCCTCACGCGCGAAGACGCGCAGCGAAGCTGATCGGGCGTTCGCTCAACCAGGCGGGCGATCGCGCAGAGCGATCGCCTTCTCCATCAGTGCATCGCGGTCCCGGTCCCACGAAAGGGTGCCGAGCACGATCTGCATCATGACGACTTTGCACCGTTGGATTTCCTTCTCGCCGACGCGCGCCTGATCGATCTCGGAGCTGACGCGCTCGAGTGCGGCGACGACACCGACATAGAGAAGCGGGTCGGTCTCGGTGCCGAGCACCTCACTTGCTTCGGCGGTGAACCAGAGGGTGACCGCATCGAGGATCGCCTGGCGCTGTTGGCCTGCATTCGAGCCGGGCCGCATCGCTTCGGCGATCAGTACGGTCCCGATCGGTCCGATCGCTGCCCGCCAGCGCAGATAGGCGTCGATTGCTTTGTCGAGTCGCTCGAGCGGGTCGGCCGCGATCGCGATCGCACCCTTCATCGACTGGATCACCGAGAAGGCCTGCGATTCGGCGATCGCGTCGAAGACTTCATCGCGGTTCGCGAAGAACTTGTAGAACGTCGGCCGTGACACGCCGGCCTCGAGCAGGATGTCCTCGACGCGCGTGTCGTTGTAGCCGTGCTGCCCGAAGGCCTTCATCGCACCCTCGAGAATCCGGATGCGGCTCCCCGCGACGGGGACCTCCCGTTCGCGGCGGCGGCGACTTCGTCGCAGGGGGCGGGGCATGAGATGTCCTAGAGATTACTGCGGTGTTAGTAAATAGCTGATCTTCCGAGGATAACTTTAGCCCGTATTCGCTAGGGTTTCTTCGTGAGTTGCGATTGAACTTGACACGTATGTTAACTTTGCGTACAACACACTCATGGCAACTCCAGCCCATCTCGACATCGAGCAGCGTGATCTCCACTTCGAATTCTCCCCCGAGGAACTCCGCAGCTGGCATCCCGACGGCCCCCACGTCGCGCATCTGTTCAACGCGATGTCGGTCTTCTTCCCCGAAGGCGAGAAGCTCTTCATCGAGGCCGTTCGCCACTACCGCGATCGCATCGACGATCCGCAGTTGTCGGCGGACGTCCAGGCGTTCGTCGGGCAGGAGGCCATGCACAGTCGGGAGCACCGGCGGTACAACCAGGCTCTTGCGGATGCCGGACTCCCCGTGGCGAAGCTCGAAGGTTGGCTCAAGGGCTTCCTCGGCCGACTGAAGACGCGCACGTCTCCTATGGAGCGTCTGGCGATTACGATCGCGCTGGAGCACTTCACGGCGATCATGGCGGGACAGGTCCTCGCCGACGACAGCCTCGGGCGCGACAACGAGGTCGCGAATGCCTGGCGTTGGCACGCAGTCGAGGAGACGGAGCACAAGGCGGTCGCCTTCGACGTCTATCAGGAGGTTTCCAAGCGCCCCGTGCAGGCGTACCTCTTGCGGAGCGTCGTGATGCTCAGCTCCTCGGCGATCTTCTGGTTCCTTGTCTTTCGCTTCCACTTCGCGCTGGTGAAGGCCGATGGTCTCGCGGGTGACGTGCGCGGCTGGCTCGCGTTCGGCCGGTTCCTCTGGCTCCGCCCCGGCATGTTGCGACGGTTGATCGCTCCGTGGGCGCACTACTTCCGACCGGGTTTCCACCCCTGGCAAGAGGACAATCATAAGGTCGTGGACGAGTGGAAAGCCGAGCTCGACCCGGCCTGAACACGGCATCGGTACGCGGCACGGCTTCGCCGTACTGCCGCGCCGCACCTAGGCGTGACCGGACCTGCGTGATATCTCGCCGTGAAGAATGGTGAGTCGTAGTCTCCGCGTCCTGCTGATCTCGGCCAACACCGAGCAGCTCCCGGATCCCGTGTTCCCTCTCGGGGCCGCCTACATGGCGGCCGTGGCCGAGCGCGCGGGGCACGAGGTCGACTCGATCGATCTCTGCTTCCTCGACGATCGGCCGGAGCAGGTGGCCGAGAAGATCCGCGTCTTCGCGCCGGATGTCATCGGCATCTCACTGCGGAATCTGGATTCGTCGTCCTACCCCGAGAACACCTCGTACATCGACGACTACCGGTCGCTCGTCGAGGCGGTCCGCAACCAGAGCGACGCGTTCATCGTCCTCGGGGGCGCGGGCTTTACGGTGATGCCGGCGACGATCATGCAGGTCCTGCCGGCGGACGCGGGTGTCGTGGGCGAGGGGGAGCACGCGTTTCCCTGGATCCTCACGCGGGTCGCCGATCGGGTTGCCCTCGAGACGACGCCGGAAGTTCTCTGCGAGCCGGCGGGACAGGGCGTTCTCGTGACACCTGTGACGCGCATCAAGCAGCTCGATGTCACGGGCGCCCCGATGCGGCAGAGGTTCGACATGGACCTGTACTACGAGCGCGGCGGCGCTTTGAACATCCAGACCAAGCGCGGCTGTATGTTCGAGTGCGTCTTTTGCAGCTATCCGCTCATCGAAGGCTCGAAGGTGCGGATGCGCACGGCCGAGATCGTCGTGGACGAGATCCAGCAGATGCGTGAGGAGTTCGGCGTCCGTCACCTCTTCTTCGTCGACAACATCTTCAACCTGCCGATGCGGCACGCGAAGAACATCTGCGAGGAGATCATCCGTCGCGAACTGGACGTCGAGTGGTCGGGCTATCTCAACCCGAAGTTCATCGACGAAGAGTTGTGCCAGCTCATGGCGCGGTCGGGTTGCAAGGCGATCGAGTTCGGAACGGACGCCGGTTCGGCGACGATGATCGAGAGCCTCAAGAAGGAGTTCGACATCGGCGATCTTCGGCGGACGTCGAAGCTCTGCCACGACCACAACCTGAAGTTCTGCCACAGCCTCATCTTTGGGGGCCCCGGCGAGAACAAACAGACGGTGAACGAGACCCTGCAGCTCATGGACGAGCTTCAGCCGACTGCCGTGATCGCCATGACGGGGATCCGGATCCTGCCGGGCACCGGGATGGTCGACCTGGCGATCCAGGACGGACAGATCGACGAGACGGACAACCTTCTGTACCCGCGCTTTTACATCTCACCCGGGCTGAAGGGGGAGATGATCGAACAGATCGAGGGGCACGCGAAGACCCATCCGAATTGGATCGTGCCCGGCAAGAGCATCCGGACCAATGTCGCGGTCCTGCGGAAGCTGCGGGAGCGGAAGGTGAAGGGCCAGCTCTGGCGGCTCCTTCGACCTGCCAAGGGAACGGGAGCGGCAGCCCGACCCTAGGTCATCGACCGCCGGCTCAGACGGGGAACGGCCAGTTCCCCATGATGAGGCCGCCGTCGATTTCGAGCACCTTGCCGGTCACGAAGCTCGCGGCCGGCGACGCAAGGTACATCGCCCCGATCGCGATGTCCTCGACTTCGCCGAGCCGCTTCATGGGCGTGAGTTCTTCCATCTTCGATCGCGAGTCGTCGTCGAGGAACGGGCCGAGCGACGAGGTGTCGGTCGAGCCGACCGCGATCGCGTTCACGCGCACGCGCGGTGCGAACTCCATCGCGAACTCGCGCGTCATGAAGGTGAGTGCGGACTTGGCCGTCCCGTAGGCAACGAAGCCCGACATCGGGATGCGGCCGGCGGACGAACTGATGTTCACGATCGACCCGCCCCCGCCTTCGAGCATGTGGGGAATCGTAAATCGACTCATCAGGAAGGCGGTCGTGACGTTGAAGCGAAAACACTCCTCGAACGCCTTCTCGCTCGTACGCAGCGCGGGCACGGGAGGGTAGCCCCCGGCGTTGTTCACGAGGATGTCGATGCGGCCGAACTCGTCCATTGCTTTGGCAACGAGGTTCTCCAGCTGCTCGCGTTCGAGAACGTCGCACGCGACGGCGAGCGCTTTGCGACCGAGGCCGCGAACCTCCTCCGCGACTGCCTCGACCTGCTCGAGCGTGCGCGCCCCGCCCACGATGTCGGCCCCCGCCTCTGCCAGCGCGCGGGCGCAGCCGGCGCCGATTCCGCGCCCGGCTCCGGTGATGATGGCGACCTTCCCGTCCAGCCTGAATCGATCGAAAACCATGGCTTCGGATTAGCGCCGAGCGCAGCGGGGCGCCACCAGCCGGCGGCCCCTGTACCAGTGAGAGCGCCCGGCCGTGACAAAGCCGGGCTTCTGTAAGGCCCCGCTTCGGGAGGGACCGAATGCCTGCCCGGGCTTCGAGGGCACGGCGGGGACGAGTGGTCCAGAGCGGTTCTGCGAAGGGGGCTCCCGCGCCCGGCCGAGATCCGGAGAAGCTCCCGTGCCGCCTGGCACTTGCAGAAAAGGGGGGGGGAGCCCCCCACCCCCCCCGGCTAGAACGGGTCGGTTCTGGGGCGCAGTTGGGGCTTCGGGTTCAGCGGTGTCCGACGACCAGGGCCGCTTCGAGCTTCACCCGACTACAGCCCACGGCATCCGGGAAGAACGGCTCCCGGACGTCCCGTGGCGCGCGCCGCACGAAGGACCGCAGCGCGTCGACCGCGTCGCTCGGGGTTGCGCTTCGCCGCACCCACTCTTCGAAATCCATGTCGAGCCACCAACGCGGACCGCCCGCGGCCTTCATCCCGGTGTGCTCCAGCATGCGACACCAGTCAGAGACGCGGTGGTCACGAACGTGGCTCGCGTCCCGCAGGATCTCGAACGTGTTGAGGAAGGTGTCGCCGGCATGATCCTCGGGGGCCACGCTGTCGACGACGAGGAACTTCCCCCCGGGCTTCAGCACCCGCGCGACCTCGGCGAGGGCTCGATCGAGATCCTCATAGTGGTGCGCGCTCTGGCGAGACGTCACCAGATCGAAGTGCGCGTCGGGAAACGGAAGCGACTCCGCTTCGCCGCAGTGCCAGTGGAGGTTCGACAGCGACCGTTCCGCTGCGAGTCGGCGCCCCTGCTCGAGCATGGGCTCGGACAGATCGAGGGCGTGCACTTCGGCGACGTGCGGTGCGAAAAAGAGCGCAGTGTGACCCGCTCCACAACCGAGATCGAGTACGCGCTCGGTTCCGTGCGCGTCAGCGGCAATGAGCATTGCCTCGAGATCGGGGCCCCCGGCGTGCACACCACTCGTGGCGTAGGCCGCAGCGGCAGCGCTGAACTGGGCTTCTACCGCCTGCTTCAGGTTCATCGTAGTCGATTCCATGAGCTGTTCCTTCCGTACTTGCCTTAGGTTAATGATTAACATAGGTTAAATATAAATGGGAAGCAAGCACAAACGAGCTCTCGCGTACGAGGCGATCCGGGTTCTCCAGGAGCTGGCGGACGTTTTCGAAAAACGTAGGCAGCAATTGGCCGCCGAAGCCGGGGTTTCCGACCTGCAATGGCGGGTGCTGGAGCAGGTCGCGGAAGAGGACTTCATGCCGTCGCTCTTCGCTCGGAGCCGTTCGCAGAGTCCCGCAGGCGTTTCCCGGACCCTCCGTCAGCTTCTCGAGCGGGACCTGGTGGGAGTTTCGATCGGACGCGGGGATGCGCGTCAGCGGGAGTACGGACTCACGGCGGCCGGGAAGCGACTCCTAGCGAGCCTTCGGGATCGACGCGAAGAGGCGATCGAGGCCGTCTGGCTGAAGCTCTCGGAGGAGGAGCTCGCCAACTTCGCCGCGATAGGAGCGGGTCTGGGGATACGGCTGCGGGGCTACGCGGGGCGGCACTGAGATTCAGCGGATTGCGTGCGTAGAGTCACCGCGCATACAGTCCGCGCGGGAATCTTCATCGTGACACCACTCCGACAATTCTCGTGCACGCTCGTCGTGCTTGCGATGCTCGGCCCCGGCGTGGCGCTCGCTGCGGAGGAGGAAACCAAGCCTCCGAACATCGTGCTCATCCTCGCCGACGATCACGCGTATCCCTATTTCGAGTTCATGGGCGACCCGACGGTGATCGCACCGAACATCGATCGGCTCATCGAGGGCGGTACGACGTTCAGCATCGGCTACAACACGGCGAGCGTCTGCCTTCCGTCTCTGATCACTCTTCTAGACGGGACCGAACCGTACCCCCGCAGGAGAGGTTGGCCCGAAAAGCAGCCCCACCTCGATAAACGGTCGCTCCCCGGCCGGCTCCAGGAGCGCGGCTACAAGAGCCTGCAGGCCGGAAAGTTCTGGGTGAACGACTACGCGGCCGGAGGTTTCACGGCCGGCACGAAAGGCCCCGACGCTCATGGCCGGCCGTTCCAAATCGCCATGGGGGGCGCCGACGGGCTGGCGGTCGGCCGGACGACGATGGCGCCGGTCTACGACTTCTTGAACGAAGTCGGTGACGAGCCATTCTTCCTCTGGTTTGCACCCGAGCTACCGCACGGACCATGGGACGCTCCGGCGCGTTACCTCGAGCTCTATGCCGATTCCGACATCGATGAAGATGCGAAGCAGTACTACGCGAGCATCTCCTGGTTGGACGATTCGGTCGGCGCGTTGGTCGACTATCTGGAGCACAAGGGGCTGCGCGAGAACACGTTGATCCTCTACCTGTCCGACAACGGGCAGGGGCCCTTCAAGTTCGAGGGGGACCCGGTGCCGACGGGGCGTCGTTCGAAGTCGACTCTGTTCGAACTCGGATTCCGGACACCCATCGTTTTCAATTGGCCGGGCCACGTTCCGGCCGGGGTGGTCCGCGAAGACCTGGTCTCGACGCTGGACATCGTGCCAACCCTGATGAACTACGGCGGGGTCGACGTGCCCGAGAGCCTCACGGGTCTCGACATCCGCACGAACGTCGAAGAGCAGACACGAGTGGATCGGCGCCAGATCATCGGTCGCGCGAGGGGACGCATTCCGGGGTTCGAACCTGAAGGCCTCGAGGGGCTGAAGTGGAAACCGGTGCAGGCGTTCTACCTGCGCGATCCGCGGTGGCACTACATCTGGTACCAGGCGCTCGATCTCGAACTGCTCTTTGACTTGCAACAGGACGCGAAGGAGCGAGTGAACGTGGTCACTGAGCACCCGAAGCTGGTCGCCGGGTTCCGCTCCGAAATCGAGACGTGGAAGACGGCGCCGCTTCCGGGTGGGAGCTCGGCCGCGCCGAAGACCGACTGAGCCGCTGAGTCAGTCCTTCGCGGGAAACGCGAAGCGCGTCGGGTCCTTTGCGGAGGCGGTGTTGAGTAGGTCGGCGTCGCCCTCGGTCAGGTCCCCGAGCGTAGCGAGCATATCGTAGCCGCGGAACTGGGTCTTCGACATGTGCAGAGCCCATTCGGGCTTGGCGGCGAGGCGGGCGACCCAGTCTTGGACCGCATCGTCGAGCGCGTCGTCGTCGACCACCCGGTTCAGCAGGCCGAACCGGTCGGCGGCCTCCGCATCGAAGCGGTCGCACAGGAGGATGATTTCCTTGGCCCGTGCCGGTCCGACGAGGTGGGCGAGGCGAGGTGCGCCGCCCCAGGTGAGCGGGATCCCGAGGTCGACTTCGGGGACGTGAAAGATCGTGCTTCGTGCGGCGATCCGAAAGTCGCACGCCGCGGCGAGCAGCACGCCGCCCCCGATCGCGTGGCCCTGGAGGCGGGCGATGGTGATCGCTTCGCATCGCTCGATCGCTTCGACCGCGCGCTTGCCCATCTGCGCCATGTACCGACGCTCGCGTTCGAGCCCGGTCGGTGCGGCGCTTCGTCCCGGTGGGTCTTTACGATCCGCTCCGGCGCAGAAGGACAGTCCGCGTCCCGCGAGGACGACGACCGAGGTTTCGAACGACGTCTGCAGTTCCTCGAAGACGGCCCGAATCTCTTCGAGCGCTCGGCCACTCAGTGCGTTCCGACGCTCGGGGCGGTTCAGCCAGACCCGGGCGACCTTGCCCTGCTTCTCGAGGGTGAGTGTCTCGTACGACATCTAGACGGCCCTACGGGACGAGGGCGGCCAGATCCACCCGGGCGTTCCGCGGGAGGGGTCGCGTCCCTGCGCCAGGCGCGCCGCGTGGCAATCGCGCGGACGAATCCCATCGTGCGACCGGCGTCCTCGCGGATCGAGTCGACTCCCTTGCGCCAGCTGTCTTCCATGGTGTCGGCGAGCTGCACGTCGAGCTCGGCGGACTTCGCGAGATGACGACGCCAGTACTCCGCGCTCTGCCAGGTCTCGAAGGCCCCCTCCTGGAGCTTGAGCCACTCCATGAGCCACAACGCGTTGGGCCCCGTCTGGTTCCGGAGCATCCAGTCGCGGTCGTACTTGTGGGAGAGCGGGAATCGGTCGTTCGGCAGAAGCTCGGCCATCGTCTCGCTGCGGCGCGCCGAGGCCGGGGTTCCTTACGCGGTCTCCAGGTCGACATCGACCATGAGGTCGTTCGCGATCTCTTCTAGCCCGTCGCGCAGCGCGGCGGTCGAAACCGTGCTTGGCACGTGCAGGCTGGCCTTTGCCTGGAAGAGGGGCTCCCCGGACTCCGGCGCGCTGGTACAGGACGTCTCCAATTCTTCCACGTTCACGCAATGAGCGGCGAGGACTCCGGAGATGTCGCGCACGATCCCGGCCCGATCCCGTCCGACGATCGAGAGCCTGAGGAGCCGCGTCGCGCGATCGTCTTCGACCTCGGTGGGTTCGACCGTGATCCGAAAGCCGTCGGCACCGAGTGCTCCGAGTGCGTGGGTCAGCTCGTCCGCGCGCTCCGCGGGGATCTCGACGCGGAGAAGGCCGGCGAATTTTCCCGCGAGTCGCGCCATTCGGCTCTCGACCCAGTTGCCGTCGTGATCGGCAACGACCTGAGACAGCGAGCCAACCAAACCCGGGCGGTCGGGCCCGATGCACGTCAGAACCAGAGAAGTCTTCATCACCTCTGATTCTCGGCCAGGCCCGGCGCCGGTTCAAGCGCAGCGGCGCACCTGCTGGGGCAGCCCACGCGGCACCGCTCATGAACCAATGTTCATGATCCGGAAAGCTCCCGGACTGGGACTCGGGCCTACCATTCACGTCGAACCACCCAGCACGAAGAAACCATTTCCCTGGAGGAGTCGATCCGATGAACGAACAGGTAGCCGCATTCCCAACCGAGTCCACGCAGCCCAAAGTCCATTTCGAGAGGCTTCGCGAGCATCTGAACCGCCGCATCGTGGGTCAGGAGACGCTGACGGACCGCCTTCTCGTGGCGCTGCTGGCCGATGGCCACCTGCTCGTCGAGGGGGCCCCCGGGCTCGCGAAGACCAAGGCGATCCGAGAGCTCTCGGACGCGGTCGAGGCCGAACACCATCGGATTCAGTTCACGCCGGACCTGCTCCCCGCCGACCTGACGGGCACCGACGTGTATCGACCCGAGGACGGTAGCTTCGCGTTCCAGCGCGGCCCCGTGTTCCACAACCTGGTTCTCGCCGACGAGATCAACCGCGCCCCCGCTAAGGTGCAGTCCGCGTTGCTCGAGGCGATGGCAGAGCGACAGGTCACGGTGGGCCGGCACACCTACGAGTTGCCGAAGCTGTTTCTCGTGATGGCCACGCAGAATCCGATCGAACAGGAAGGCACGTATCCGTTGCCGGAGGCGCAGCTCGATCGGTTCCTGATGCACATTCGGATCGGCTACCCGAACGTCGAGTCCGAAAGAAAAATTCTGCAGCTCGTAAGAGGAGAGGCACGCGGAGAAAATCTCGGGGAGTTCACGACCGTCTCCCAGGCGACAATCTTCGCGGCGCGGGGTGAGGTGTTGGACCTCTACCTCGCTCCGGCGTTGGAGGAGTACGCGATCCAGCTCGTGCTGGCCACGCGCACTCCTTCGGCGTACGGACAGGACCTCGCGAAGGCCGTCCGCTGCGGTGCGAGTCCCCGCGGCACGATCGCCCTGGATCGCTGCGCGCGCGCGCATGCCTGGCTCCGCGGCGCCGAGTTCGTCGCGCCCGAGGACGTCCAGGCCGTTGCGAAAGACGTCCTGCGCCACCGCGTACTGCTGAACTTCGAGGCAGAAGCGGACGGGATGACACCCGACTCGTTCCTCGACGAGCTCATCGCTCGCGTTCCTCTGGTCTGAACCGTGTCTCAGGAACGAGACACAAACTACGGCGTGGTGGCGAGCCTGGACGAACTCGTCCGCCAGCGGTCGCCTTTCCGCTCGGTGGGGATCTCACCCACTGGGCGCGTGCGAACTTTGCAGTCGGGCTCCTACGACTCGGCCTTTCATGGTCGGGGCATGGAGTTCGACGAGTCGCGGGAGTACCAGGCCGGCGACGACGTGAGGACGATCGACTGGCGCGTCATGGCGCGAACTGGCCGCGTTCACACGAAGCTCTTCCACGAAGAGCGCGAGCGACCGGTTCTCCTGCTGGTCGACGCGCGCCTTCCCATGCGCTTCGGCACGCGGGACTCGTTCAAGTCGGTTCTCGCCGCTCGAGCGGCCGCGACTTTGGCGTGGGCCGCTCGCGATGCGGGCGACCGGGTCGGCGGTCTCATCCTCACGCCCTCGGGGCATCGAGAGGTGGCACCGCAACGAACGCGGGGTCGCCTCGTCGGGTTTCTTCGTCAACTGAGCGATGCGACCGCGGACGAGACTGAGGGCACGGCTCTCCCGCTCTCCGAAGGGCTCGCTCGCCTCGGGCGGGTCGCCCGTCCCGGCACGTTGGTGCTTCTCCTGAGCGACTTTCACGATCTCGACGACGACGTCGAGCGCGAGATCGGGCGATTGGCGCGTCGTTGCGACGTCGCGTGTCTACTCGTGCACGACGTGCTCGAGTCGAGCGCGCCGGCGTCCGGGGACTACCGGATCAGTGACGGCGAGCGGGTCCTCCGCCTCCCGACCGAGAACGAAGGTTGGCGTACCGAGTACGCCGAGCGGTTCGCGGAACGACGCAATCGCTTGGAGAAGACGTGCAGTCGCAATCGCGCGGCGTTCCTTCCCCTGCAGACGGGCGAGGACTGCCAGACCGTGCTGCGTGCGGATCGGTTCGCCCGTGCGTTCGGCGGCGCGCGCGCCGCGGGAGGTCAGGCATGAACGCACCCACGGATTTGATGAATGCCGCGGCCGGCGGCGCGCAGGGAGACCCTCTCGCTGCGCTTCGCGGAATTCATTTTCCCGCTGCGGTCGGCATGTGGCCACCGGCCCCGGGCTGGTGGATCGCGCTGGCGGTGGTCGTCGCCTTGCTCGTCCTCACCGTCGTGGGGATCCGGATCCGACGGGCCAGTCTCGCCCACCACGCCCTCTGTGAACTTGAAACCATCGACGGAGCGTCGGCCGACTTCCAGGGGCTGGCGACCTCCGTCTCGGCGCTTCTGCGCCGGGTCGCCCTTACCCGCTTCGGTCGAACCCAAGTCGCCAGTCTGCACGGGTCGGCCTGGCAGGAGTTCCTGTCGGAGACGAGCCCGCGCGAGAAGCGCAGGCGGGTGTCGTTCGACGAGGACATGGGCCAGCTCCTCGCGATGGCGCCGTACGCACCGCCCGGCTCGGCTTCGTTCGAGTTGGAAGGGACGAGCGTAGGACGCAAGGGCGTCGTCGCTGCTGCGCGCGATTGGATCCGGTGGAACACATGATGGAATTCGGTTGGCCTTGGGCCTTTGCGTTGGTGCCCCTTCCCTTTGTCGTGCGCCGCTTCTTCCCCGCTGCGCCGCAGACGCGGGCCGGGGCGCTGCGCGTTCCCTTCTTCGATTCCATCGCCTCGATGCGTGGCGGTCTCCTCCCCCCCACGCTCGGCCGTCGGGCGCTGCTCGCCGTCATGACCACGGCATGGATTTTTCTGGTCGTGGCGGCGGCACGCCCGATGTGGGTCGGCGAGCCCGTCGCGTTGCCGGCAGAAGGCCGCGACCTGATGCTGGCCGTCGACCTTTCGGGCAGCATGGCGCGGGAGGACTTCACTCTCGGTGGGCGCGCGGCCGATCGGCTGACCGTGGTGAAGGAGGTCGCCGAGGACTTCATCGGTCGGCGCGAAGGTGACCGGCTGGGTCTCGTTCTCTTCGGAACGCGAGCCTATCTGCAGGCGCCGCTCACGTTCGATCGACCGACGGTGCAGACGCTGCTCGACGAGGCCCAGATTGGCCTCGCGGGTGAGGAGACGGCGATCGGCGACGCGATCGGGATCGCGACCAAGCGACTCCGCGATCGGCCCGCCGACAGCCGCGTTCTGGTTCTGCTGACCGATGGTGCCAGCAACGCGGGCGCTCTCGATCCTGTCGACGCGGCGCGACTCGCAGCGGCCGAGGGGATCCGCATCTACACGATCGGCGTCGGTGCGGATCAGATTGCGATGCGGAGCGCGTTTGGGACCCGCATGGTGAACCCATCGGCGGACCTCGACGAGCGAGCGCTCTCGGAGATCGCAGACCTCACCGGCGGTGCGTACTTCCGCGCCAAGAATATCGAAGGGCTCGCGAACGTCTATCGCGAGATCGACCGTCTGGAGCCCGCCGTCGCCGAGCCGCTCTACGTACGACCGACCAAGGACCTGTTCGAGTGGCCGCTCGGAATTGCCCTCGCGCTGAGCCTGGGCATCGGACTCGCAGAGATCCGGCCCTCGTTCGGCGCCACCGGCCACGTCTCTTCCGAGGTAGCCTGATGATTCCAACCGACTTTCATTTCGAGCGCCCCCTGTTGCTTCTGGCCCTGCTGCCGGCTGCGTTCGTGCTCTGGCACTGCGTCCGCGCGGCGACGCGTGGGACCGCGTGGCGTGATGCGGTGGATGCGCATCTGTTGCGTCACCTCACTCTCCCCGGAGAGGGAGGCACCCGAACCTGGCCGTTCTGGATGCTCGGCGCCGGCTGGCTTGCTGCGAGTCTGGCGATGGCGGGCCCGAGTTGGGAGCGCGTCGCACAGCCGACGACGAAGACGACCGAGGCCACGGTCGTGGCGCTCGACATGTCCGTTTCGATGGACGCCGAGGACCTCACGCCGTCGCGTCTCGCGCGGGCGCGCTACAAGTTGCAAGACGTTCTCGAGCGTAGCGCCGGCGGACAGGTCGGCCTCGTGATCTACTCGGACGAACCCTTCGTGGCGTCCCCCCTGACCGACGATGGGCGCGTCATCGCGGAGATGATCCCGACGCTCACGAGCGACATCATGCCGGGGCGGGGGAGTCGTCCCGATCGTGCAATCGATCAAGCGGCCGCGCTTCTCGAACAAGCTGGCGTCCCCGGAGGACGGATTCTCGTCTTCGGGGACTCGGCCGGGGACGACCCCTCTGCGACTCGCGCGGCCGCCGCTCGTGCCGCAGAGAGTGGCAGGCGTGTTTCGGTGCTCGCTATCGGAACGCAGGAGGGTGCTCCGGTCCCCGACGGGCGCGGGGGTTTCGCGCGGACGGCGGACGGCGAGAGGTTTCTGGCCAGTGTTCCCGTCGATGAACTTCGGGCGCTCGCGGCGTCGGGTGGCGGTCGGTTCGCGAACTTGACCTCCGGCGAGACCGACCTGGACGTTCTGCTCGCCGAGCGGCTGTCACTTGCGAGCACGAGCGACGATGCGTCGGTATCGGCGGCGAACGTCGAGATCTGGAAGGACGCGGGCGTGTACCTGCTCTTTCTGCCGATCCTGCTCGCGCCGTTGGCCTTCCGACGGGGTTGGCTTGCGGTCGTCCTGATCGGGATCGCGCTCAGTGCGCCGTCCGAAGCGCGAGCCGGCGTGTGGGACGATCTCTGGCAGACCCCGGATCAGCAGGGAGCCGAGGCGCTCGCCGCGGGTGATGCCGAGAGCGCTTCGGACCTCTTCGAGGCGTCCGACTGGCGTGCGGCTGCGCAATACGAGAGCGGCGAATACGAAGAAGCGAGCACCCAGTTTGCGGCGCTGTTCGGGGAGGAGAATCGTTACAATCTGGGGAACGCTCTGGCGCGAACCGGAAAGCTGGAAGAGGCGATCTCGGCGTACGACGAAGTCCTCGAGGCCGAGCCCGGCCACGAGGACGCGACGTTCAACCGAGACCTGGTCGAGAAGCTGCTCGACCAACAACAGCAAGAACAGCAGCAACAGCAGTCGCAGAACGGCGAGGGCTCCGAGGACCCCGAACAGCAGCCCGAGGATGGCGAGGGCCAGGAACAAGAGCAGAGCGAGGCCGACGGGGGCGGCGAGGAACAGCCGCAAGAGAACGCTTCGCAGTCCGGGGGCGAAGGCGCGGAGCAAAAGGAGTCGGTTTCCGAGCAAGCGTCCTCCGAGAGCGAAGGCGAGCCTTCGACCGAGCAACGGGAGACGGCTTCCGGTGAAGGCGAGGAGTCCGAACGAGAGCCGTCCGCTCAGGCGAAGAGCGGCAGTGAGCAGGAAGATCCGTCGAGCGAGCAACAGGCCCAGCGGCCCGAAGTCGAGGAGGGGGACGGATCGAACTCCGTCAGCGACCGCCTCGACGAGGCACTTGAGAATGCCGAGGCCGAGGGGCCGGGCGAGCCGGGTTCCCAGATGGCCGCGACCGAAGCAGCCGAGCCGATCTCCGAAGAGGAGCAGGCTCGCGAACAGATGCTCCGCCAGGTCCCTGACGACCCGTCGGGTCTCCTGCGCGCGAAGATCCATCGCAAGTACGCCGAGAAGCGATTCGCCGAGCAGCAGCGTCGGCTCGTGCAGCAACGAGGAGGCAACTCATGGTGGTGAGCCACATCCGAACCCTGGCCGTCGTCACGGCATTCACCCTCGTGGCCTCGACCGCTTCCGCGGCCGGTCTCGAGGCACGCCTCGGACACTCCGTGGTTCGCGCCGGGGAGCACGTGCAACTCCAGCTTCGTGCGCCCATCGACGGCTCGGTGGCGACGCCCGATCTGTCTCCCCTGGAACGCGACTTCGAGATTCTCGGTACGCAACAGAGTCAGAGAATCACCGTGGTGAACGGACGCCGCGAGGCGAGTGTCGACTGGACGGTCACGCTCCTGCCGCGCAGCACCGGTGAGATCGTGATCCCGCCCCTGCACGCCGGCGCCGCGACGAGCGAGCCGCTTCGGATCCGTGTGGCCGAGGCGGCGCCCCCGCCGAGCCGCGCGGACGCGCCCGACTTGTTCGTCGAGAGCACGGTGGACCAGATCTCGCCGTACGTTCAGGGCGAGGTCCGCTACACGGTGAAAGTGTACGACGGCATCGGGATTCGCGGGGGTGGTCTCACCGCACCGCAGGTCGAGAACGCGCGAGTGACCGTGGCCGGCGAGGGGCGGACCTACGAGGAGACCGTGAAAGGCCGCCGTTACCAGGTCCATGAGCGCGAGTACGTTCTCGCGCCTCAGGCGAGCGGCAAGATGGTCGTCGCCCCGGTGACGCTCGAGGCGCGGATCGCCGACCCGGGCGCGCGCGGCCGGTCGCCGGTCGCCGACTTCTTCGGCGGCCAGGATCCGTTCGGCGCAACGTTCGGACGCTTCGGGTCTGGTCTGTTCGATCAGATGATGAACCCGGGTCGCCAGATCCGGGTGCGCTCGAACGCGATCGAGATCGACGTGCAAGCGCGTCCGGACGGTGCGCAGGGATGGTTCCTGCCCGCCAAGCACGTGGAGATCGCCGAAGCCTTCGAGCCGGCCTCGCCGTCGTTCCGGGTCGGCGAAGCGGTGAAGCGGACGGTGACGCTCCGCGCGCTCGGTGCGTCGGCGGAGCAGCTTCCGGCGTTCGAGATTCCGGCCGTCGAAGGAGTTCGCCAGTACGACGAGGGCTCCCGCGACGGAACCCTGCCAACGGACGATGGGACGGTCTCGGTGCGCGAACAGACCGTTGCGCTCGTGCCCTCGAGCCCGGGCGCGGTGATCCTGCCCCCGGTGCAGGTGACGTGGTGGGATGCGACGAACGAAGTCGAGCGTACCGCGGAGCTGCCCGCGCGCGAGATCCAGGTCCTCCCGGCAATGGGCGCGGCGACCACTGTCCCGGCGCCGGCAAGTGCACCCATTGCCAAGCCGGCCGTAACGAATCCGGAACCGTCGGTGGGCTCGACGGAGCCTGCCGCGAAAGAAACCGGACTTCTCGAGGGATGGCTTCCCGCCCTGGCGGCACTTCTCCTCGGACTCGGGGGTGCTTGGGTCGTTGTGCTGCGCCGCCGGCGTTCCGTGGGTGACCCTGCATCCGAACCCGGTGCGCCCCATCTCCTGAAGGAGGTCCAGAAGGCCTGTGGCGCGGCGGACCCCGCCGGAACGCGGGATGCGCTCGTTCGGTGGGCACGCGCCCGTTTCGGGGTCGGTGCACCGGCGAATCCGCGGATGATCGCGCTTCGTCTGGGGCACGACGAGTTCTCCTCCGAGGCTCTGAGGCTCGATCGCAGCCTGTATGCGCCCGGTGCGGACGCCTTCGATGGGGCGCGCTTCTGGCAGCAACTGCGCCTGGCCCTGCGGGCCGAAGGTGCCGCCGATCGTTCGACGGCGCCGCAGGTTCTCCCGGAGCTCTATCCGTCGAGGTGAATCGCGGATACGCTCGCGCGCGGGGCGAGGAAATACGGACTTTTCCAACCCACGAGGTTCTGCGGGGACGGCTCCTCTCGCTCCGATCGCACCGAGAGCTCCAGGATGACGGCCTTGCCGGCGAACGCGGCGAGGTCGACGGTGGACTTGTTCCAGGCCCGGTCCTCCACCTCCATCGCGGGGTCCAGATCCCTTTCGAACAGGACGTGTCGCGCGGGGTTCAGTGGTTCCTTCAAAACCATTCGGAAGGTGAACGGGCCGCCCTTCACGTCGAGCCACCGGTCGGGGTTCACGCCGAAACCGAAGTTCAGCAGAGTCTGCTTTTCAGGGACGAACACCATGAGGCGAGTTCGTCTGCCGACCGGCTGGGTCAGGACCTCGTCGAACGACCAGGTTTCCCACTTGGCGCCGTTCAACTTCTTGCGGAGCTGACCCGCGAGGGGAATCGGAAGAGACGGGGGCGGTACCTGGAGCCGGAGTCCCATGACGATGGGCCCGTGCGTCTCGCGTGAGAAGACTCGCTCGACCTCGAAGTTCTCGACCAGGTGATCGAACAGCTTCGGCGCGTTGGTTCGGAACGCGCCCAGGTGCTGGTACTGCGAGACACTGTAGATCACGTTCGTGATCCCCTTGTTCTCGAAGTCGGCGATGATCTTCTCGTCGCGGTTCTCGTTCTGCGACGGCCAGACGACGTAGTAGCCACCGGCCGTGGTACGTCCCGCGAGGAACCCCAGCATCGGCTGCACCGGGTACACGGGAACGGGTGTTCCCGGGGGTGCGGCCGCATCGAGGTACTCGACGACGTCTTGAATGATGGGTCCGTTCTGCGGATCGCCGTAGACGCCACCGCGCGGCATGTCGAGCGGCCAATTGATTCGATGCCGCAGGTCGATCATCAGCGCGATGGAAAGACCGAGCGTGCACACCATGACAAAGGCCGTCACGGCGCCTGTCGCTCTGCGCGCAGGAGTCGGAAGCGTCCGCATGGTGTCGTATAGGAGGACGGCACCGAGCGTGATGCTCGGCGGGTACACCATCATGAGGTGGACCCAATCGCGCGGCTTGTTGAACGCCAGCAGGAATCCACCGGCAAACGCGAGGAGGAGAAGCCGTCGTTCACCATAGTCGGGGTCGTCTCCGGCCATACGACCGCGAATGATCTTCGTTCCCCAGAGAGTCGCGGCGGTGAAGTACGATAGGATCGGCGCCCAGTAGAACAGCTTCAGCGTTACGTCCCAGAAGGCCGTGTCGAGGTACAGCGGCCCGCTGCTCATCTCGCTGACGAAACAGCCCGGGCACGGGTACCACCACAAGGTGGCGAGGATGGCAGGGAAGTAGCTGCCGATCTCCGCGCGCAGATTCGAATCCTGACCCCAGAGCGGCCAGAGGTCGGGAAGCGCGGTGAAGTGGAGCTTGTCCATCAGCGTGAATGGGAAGACCCACGTCTGATCGATCATGGCTTCGAGCGCGCCTTGAGACGCGAAGTAGAGAATCGAGGGCACGACGATGGCGAGCGCGGCGAGCCCGAGCGTTGCGCCGGGCAGGAGTGCGCCGAAGAACGTGGGGCGCTTCTTCGCGTCGAGCCACGGGAGAATCAGCAACGCGAGCCCAAGGGAGCCGGTCACGGCGAGCCCGTAGTTCTGTTTGCTCATGATGCCCGCGCCGGCGCACAGCCCGGCGATGAGGACGTAACCGAGGCTGCGTGTTCTTCGATAAACGCAGACGAGTGCGACCGCCGTCGTCATGAGAACGGCGGAAACGAGCGAGTAGCTGTAGATGTGCCAGTGCGGAAAGGCCCAGACGCGGTAGCAGAGCAGAGCGAACACGACGCCGAAACACCAACGACGCGACAGGAGCTCGCGACTAATGCGATAGATGGCCGCGCAGTAGAGTGCGAAGCCGCCCATGGCGAGGATGCGTGTGCTCTCGACGGAGGGCCCGGTGAAGCGAAACCACCACGACAGGAGGTAGAATGCGCCGGGGAACGGCGCGTCGCTCGTGACGTCGCGATACAGGACTTTGCCTCGGTTGAGGTCGTCTGCGATGGCGAGGATGTAGCCCTCGTCCTGAAGGCTGAGCCAGCGGTCATGGATCGGCCACTGGAAGGCGACGGCGACGGCGACTACGGCGAAGCCCAACCAGATGTCGGTGCGGTCGAGCGGCTCCGGGCGGTCCCGGACGACGTCACTCGCGCCGCCGGCGCCTGGGTTCCCGTCACTCATCCGGGCTACGATCACGGATGGCGGTAGCGGCGTCAACGACGGGTGCCGGGGAACTCACGGCTTCATCTGCTTCACGTCGACCGCAACACGTCCGGTGGCGATCGGCGCCTCTGCACCTCGCTGCTCGAGGAAGACCTCGAGCTGCCATCTGCCGGGTGCGCCGAACGGCGGGATGACCATCACGGGTTCGGTCCGCGTTGTGTGCGCCGGTACGTCCGCGAGCAGCCTCGAGAACGGTCCCGAGGGCTGCGTGCGGCCGTCAGGATCTGTCCAGGCGTAGGTCAGCCCGACGAGTCCCTCCGTCGCGACGTTGACCGCGGGCCACGCGCACGGGCTCTCGTTCTCGAAGCGGACCGGAATCGGAATCGGGAACGCCGTCAGCGCAACGACCGCGGGCGCCTCGACCGCGAGGATCCGGCCGGAGCGGCATTCGCTGGCGAGCGCGGCGGTCGGCAGGCCCGTCCAGGTCGCTCTCGTTGGGTTGCCGTCGGCGGTGGCGAGCCGGTCTCGCCACAGACGCTGAGGCTTTCGGGTCACCTCGTAAACCTCGTCCGGCCCGAACCGGGCGATCGGTTCGAGCCCGGCCGTCTGGACATGTTTCCAAAGCGACCGCTCGGATCCGATGAGGTCGTCTCGGTGCACCACGATCCAACGTACGTCGACGGCGTCGACGAGAAACTGCAGAGCGTCCGACGCCGGAAGCTGTCGAATGGCCGTCGTTAGGAACGAAGTCGTGATCGGCTCGTAGCCGCTGTAGCCGTTCACGAGGGGATGCCAGTGCTCGGTGCTCGCCATCATGTAGCGTGCGTTGCGAGCGGCGCCGACGAAATCCCCTTCGATGGATGAGGTTGGGATCTCGAGCACGGCGCCGCCTCGCGACTGCGCGTCGAGCCATTCGTAGACGGGCGCGGCGTTCGCACCCAGGTGGGCGGAGAATACAGGCGACGGGGTCGGTGCGGCGGCTACGGCGCAGGCGACTGCGACGGTGACTCCCGCGCTCGCCTGGAACCACCCCGGGGACCGGCGCGTCCAACGTGCGAAGGCGTGGCCCGCGAGCGCCGCGAGGCCGACGAGCGCGATGATGAAGAAGCGTCGAGGACCGCGAATCGACGAGAAGCCGGGAAGGTAATCGTAGAAGAGCAGGTATGGCGTCGGCAGGGAGACGGCGCCGATCTTCAGGTAAGGCCCGGTCGAGAACAAAACGGCGACACCCACGACGGCCCACAGGGCCCACTCTCGCGCCGTCATGACGATCGGATCGCGCCGGATCGCGCGTGCGAGCCGTTCGGCGAGATCTCCGGCGACGAGGGCGAGGACGGCGACACCGGCGAGCGCCACGAACGCGACGCTGAGGTAGTCCCACGGGGCCCAAGCGTGACCGACGAATCGCGTCGGATCAAACGGCGCGATGATCCCTTCGGCGCGTGCGCGTAGGTACGGCAGTGCAACCGGAGCGGCAATCGCCGCGCCGATTCCCATCGCTGCTACGATGCCGGCGGCGGCACGAAGCGGCTCACGCCGTGTCGCGGTCAAGCGAGCGACGGCATAGGCACCCGCTGCGAACGCGATGAAATACCCTAGATATAGACAGGCAAGGATCTGGAACGCGACGGCGGCAGCCAGTCCGACCAGGTTCCGGAAACGTCGGTGATCGAGCCATAGATCGATCGCCAACAGGGCGAGCGGAAGGGCTCCGGTTGCGAGGTACTGCGGGTGCGGGAATCCCTCTACTCGCCACGGCGCAAACGTGAATGCCGCGCCGGCGACGAGGGCCGCTCCCGCGTTCTTGGTGTGCGAGAACACCAGAGCGAACATCCCGAGCCCGGCGAGCAGAAAGCTCTCGAGCGCCATCGCTTTGAGGACGGCGAGCACGCTTCCGGTTGCCGCGAAGACGGCTCCGGTGACCGGCACGTGCGCGATCATGTTCTCGGACAGTGCGATCGTGTTCGACGCTGGATAGAAGATGTTCCCGTCAAACAAGGCCGTCGGGTCCGTGATCCCGGCTCGGGCGACCCAGCCGAGGATCCACGCGTTGAGCAAGAGGTCGGCGTTCTCGACGGCCGCGAAGAACGACGTGTCGCGCGGAAGCTCGTCGGCCGAGAGGAACCACGGGCGCAGCACCCACGGTGTCATCACGGCGAAGAACATCGCAGCGAGACTGCCCGCGAGCCACGCCCTCTTTCGAGTAACGGACATGGCCTCTCAGGTCTTGCGAATCAGGAGAGGGGTGACCATCTCACGGTGCGCAGCAATCGGCTTTGCCACTGATCTCGGAGGGAAAGCGCATCGTGCATCCACGTGCCGGGCTTCATGTATTGGGGCGGTACCTCGTTGCAGAGCAGGCGCTCCATCGCTTCCGGCCGTTGCACCTTTTGCCAGAGGATCACCTCGCGTCGCTTACCGCTGCCGAAGGCCGTGCGATAGCTTGCGTCGACCGTGAGGATCCGCGGTCCCACCTCGCTCGTCTGTTTCATCTCCTCTGCGTAGTGCGAGCCCGAGCGATCGATGTATTCGTCGAGCTTACCCTCGTACGGCCAGACCGTGTCTTCCATGAAGAGGGCGAGCGGCTTCGCGGCGCCGTCGGTCGGCACCGCGGCGAAGTCGATGTCCTGGCGCGGCGACCAGGGCAGAGGCACGAGCATCTTGGCCTCGACCTCGTGGCGCATCTCGTCGATCCGAGCGGCCCAGTCCGCGAGGTCGCCGGTCTCCACGCGCCGTGCGAGCCGGTCCCAGGCAGCGCCGTCTCGCAGAGCGGTGAGGGTGATGACGCGATACGAGGGACCGGTCCCGTGGGCGTGACGGAGGAAGTACAGGAGGCGTCCGTCGTCGCCCGCCCCGAGGGTCTTCATCCAGCCGTCGCGGTAGACCTCGTCGAACTCCGCCTCGCGTTCGCCGTAAACCTCGTGGGTTTCGTGCAGGAGAAGCATGGCCCCGCTCATATCACGCTTCAGAGCGGACGGGCAGATCGATGGTCACCACGAGTCCGGGGTTCGCGGCGCTCAGGCGGACGTCACCGCCATGCAGGTGAGCGATGGCGCGCACCAGGCTCAACCCGAGCCCGCTTCCGGTCGACGTGCGGCTCGCCTCGAGCCGGCTGAACCGGTCGAAGGCCTTGTCGAAGAAAGCGTCGGGCACTCCGGGCCCATCGTCCGCGACGACGATGCGCACGCGGTCGTCCGCGTTCTCGACCCGACACCGCAGGTGTCCGCCGGTTGGGACGTACTTCATCGCGTTGTCGAGGAGGTTCGTGATGGCCTGTCCGAGAAGGTTCGGGTTTCCGGAGAGACGTGCCGGCGGGCTCTTTTCCATTACGACGGAAAGTCCGGCGTCCTCTGCCGCGGGTTCGTAGATCTCCACGGCGTCTGAGACGATCTTACGGACATCGACGGGCTCGAAGTTCTTCCGGGGTTCACCCGACTCCGCGTGGGCGATCGTGAGGAGCGCGTTGAACATGCCGAGGATGGCGTCGGCATCCTCGATCGTGCCCTCGAGAGCCGCACGATACGCGGCGGGGTCATCCTTTCCGAGGAGTGCGACTTCGATGCGGCTCCTGAGACGCGAGATCGGACTGCGCATGTCGTGCGCGATGTCGTCGGTCACCTCACGCATTGCCGACATCAGGGTGCCGATTCGATCGAGCATCCGGTTCAGGTTCTGGGAGAGCTCGTCGAACTCGTCTCCCCGTCCGGTCTCTGGCATGCGCAGCTCGAGATTGCCCTGCAGGATCTCCTCGCTGTTCTGATTGATCTCGTCGAGGTGGCGCGAGACCCGGCGGCTCAGCAGGTAGGCGCCGCTGACGCCGAGGAGAACCGTGAGGAAGAGTGCGCCTCCGAACGCATTGCCGATCAGAGTGCGGAACCGGGCGCGCTCGCTGACGTTGCGGCCGACCAGAAGTTGCTCCCCGTTCGGCAGGCTATACGTGCGGCCGCGCCCGCGGGCTTTGCTGGTGGCCGCTCCTTCGAGCGGGAACTCGAACAAGTCGCCGTCCTTCTCGATTCCGTTGGGCCACTCGCGCAGGTTGCCTGCAACGTACTGCCGCGTTTTGGTGGCGAGCATGTAGACCGTCGTTCGGCCGGGCTGCTCGGCGGTCGTTCGGGAGACGATCGCGGCCATCTCCGTCACGGTGCGGACGCTCGCGAGTTGGTCGTGCAGGTTTTGCGCATCGTGCTGAATCTGCGCGTCCATCTCGGTTTCGTGCGCGGAGAGCGTCGACCAGTACAAGAAGGCGAGGGCCCCACTCAGCACGAGGATGAACAACGTCGCGTGCAGCAGGGTGTAGCGAAAGATGAGGCTACGGCGTCTCATTCTCCGCCAATCGGTACCCGGCCCCGCGCACGGTGTGGAGAAGAGGGCGCTCGTACCCGGCGTCGATCTTCTGCCGCAGCCGACTGATGTGGACGTCGACGACGTTCGTCTGCGGGTCGAAGTGGTAGTCCCAGACGCTCTCCAGGAGCATCGTCCGCGTTACGACGTGGCCGGCGTGGCGCATCAGGAATTCGAGAATTCGGAACTCGCGCGGCTTCAGGTCGATCGACTGCCCGCTGCGATTCACGGCGCGCGAGAGAAGATCCATTTCGAGATCGGCGACGCGAAGGCTCGTCTCCTGCGCACCGGCGGACCGCGTTCGACGCATCAGAGCTTCGACGCGGGCGAGCAACTCGGCGAACGCGAAGGGCTTCACCAAGTAGTCGTCGCCCCCGGCTTTGAGGCCGGCGACGCGATCGTCGACGCTCCCCATGGCCGACAAGATCAACACCGGAATGTCCGTGCCGTTCTTGCGCAGAGCTTCGATCACCGAGAGACCGTCGACCCCGGGGAGCATCCGATCGACGACGAGAACGTCGTACGGATCCGTGGTCGCCATCATCAGTCCACGAGGCCCGTCTTCGGCGTGGTCGACGACGTAGCCGCTCTCGCCGAGACCCTTGGCGACGTAGCGAGCCGCCTCCAGGTCGTCTTCGATCAGAAGGATCCGCACAGCGTGACTATGCCCGAGTCGGCGCTCGGCTCCTACCGCGACGTCAGAATGCGCCCGCGTTTCTCGCGGCCGAAGAGATGGATCCACTCTCCGAACGTGCGGGCGGCGAGGTCGCAGGCGCTGTCGATCCGGGAAACGGTCTCGCTTCGGATCTCGCCTGCATCGACGGCTCCTTCGAGCGCCGCGATCTCGGCCTGGTGAACCGGGATGCTGAGCCACCGCTCGATCAACGGCGCGTCGACCTCGAGATGGAATTGTAGACCGTAGACCTTTTTGCCATAGCGGAACGCCTGGTTCGGACAGAGGGTAGAGGATGCGAGATGCTCTGCACCGCGCGGGATGTCGAAGGTGTCTCCGTGCCACTGGAAGATCCGCTCGGTCGGCGCGAAGTTCGACAACAGAGGATCGCCGAGCCCAGGTTCCGAAACGCAGACGTCGTACCAACCGATCTCTTTCCGAACGGCCGGGCCGACGGGTGCACCGAGGGCGCGTGCGATGAGCTGGGCGCCGAGGCAGATTCCCAGCACCGGGATGTCGCGGTCGAGGGCATCCTGAATCGCTTCGACCTCGGTCTGCAGGTGCGGAAACCGGTCGACCTGGTCGACGTTCATCGGGCCGCCGAGGACCACGAGACCCTCGTATCCCTCGAGGCTGGGCTTGGCTTCGGGATCGCGCCCGAAGTTAACGTACCGAATCCGCATGCTGGCGGATTTCAGCAACGGATTGAGCGTGCCCAGGATCTCGTGGGCGACGTGCTGAAAGACGAGGACCCTGCGCATGACTGACGTTTCAGTCTATAGGGTGATCGACCGACTTTCACGAAGGAGGGGGATGCCCCCTGCCGGGGAGCATCTTCGTCGAATGGATCTGGATCGAGCCAAGCGGGTTCTCTGGATGGCCGCCCTGGTCGTCCTGGGCTTCCTTCTGCGCACCACGAATGCCGCCGACGTCTTCGTCGATGGTTCGGTCGTCTTTCCCGGAAATGACCCGTATTATCAGGCACATCGGGTCTTTCAGGCGCTCGCCGCCTACCCCTGGGTGCCACTGGTGGATCCCCTTTTGGACCATCCGTACGGGGCGGCGCCCATCTGGCCGCCGCTCTTCCCTTGGCTCCTGGCCGGGCTGGTGAAGCTGGTCGGGGTGCCGGCGTCGAGCCCCGCGGCCGTCGAGACGGTCCTGGCCCTCTCGGCGCCGGTCACGGGCGCGCTGCTCTGTATCCCCGTCTATGCCCTGGCGCGTCGCATTCTGGACGGGCCGGGCGCCTGGATCGCCGCCACTCTGGCGGTCCTGATCCCTGCGCACCTCTGGTATTCGCGACTCGGATTCGTCGACCATCACGCGGCGGTCACGCTCGTGCAGGTCTTCCTGTTCCTGGGCGCACTCGTCGCGCTGCGGGAAGGTCGGTACGCCGGACTCGCCACCGCCCTCACGTTCGGGATGCTGCTCTGGAATGGCTTCGTACTGTTCGCCCTCATCCTCGACGCCTACCTTCTCGCGGTCTTCGCGCTCTCGAGCATCGAGAATCGTGCGCGCGTTGGCCGCGCCGCGGCGTGGAGTCATGGGGTCGCGGCGGTTCTGATTCTCCCGGTCGTCGTCGCGACCGTGCACGCGACGGGTGCGCCGTGGGGTTCCTTCGCACTCTCGTATCTTCATCCGTCGGTCCTCGCCGCGGTTGCGGTCGTCGGGGTCGGGGTTGCCCGAGCGCCGGAACGCGGATTTCTCTGGCTCGCGGTTTTGATGGGGCTGGGGTTGGCCGTTGGTGTCGCGAGTGGGGCGCTCTTCGAAGTCGGCAACTGGGTATTCGCGCGCGACGACTTCATGTCGTCTATCCAGGAAGTCGTGCCGATCTTTCTTCGGTCCGACGGCACGATCAATCTGAGCGGCGCGACGCTCTGGCTCACGCGATTCTGGTTCGTCGTTCCGGTCCTGCTGGTGCTCGTGGCGCGCGGGGCGATGGAGCAGGGTCGCCTCGATGCGGGCAAGCTACTGCTGGTCGTGTGGGGAACCGCGCTGTTCGTCCTGGCGCTGCGCCAGCGACGCTTCGCCGAAGCGTTTGCGCCGGCGCTCGCGATCCTCGCGGCATTCGGCCTGCGGTGGGTGCAGAGCCGGGTCCGGGAGGCGCTGGCGAGTCGCGGGTCACCGCTCTTCGCCCGGACGACGGCGGCAGTGCTGGTCGCCGTCCTCGCGGCGTTCGGGCTCGGGCCCTATTACGAGCCGATTCTCCGCCACCCGGAAGCGCTTTTCGCCATCGTCCACGACGCCGCTCCCGCCTCGCCGCGAGAGATCCCCGCTTCCCAGACGAATTTAGGCCGGCTCGGCGAGATCGCGGCGGAAACCCCGGGCAGCGACCCCCGAGGCGTGATGAATCTCTGGCCCCTCGGCCATCGCGTCCTGTACCTGACGAAACTACCGATCGTGGCCAGCCCGTTTGGCTCCCACATCGGAGGAGAGTCGTTCGACGAAGCGGCGGCGTTCTTCCTTTCGACCCGAGAAGATGAGGCAGTCGAGAGGATGCGCGATCGAGACGTGCGGTACGTGGTGGTCGACAACGACCTCGGGACGATCGGCGCCGCGCTCCTCGCACGCGGGGAGCAGACGAGCGCGTACTACACGCAGACCACGTTGCCCGAGGGAACGCGCTGGGAGTATCAGCCCGCGCTCTACCGAACCCTGTACCTTCGCCTGGCTCTTCTCGCGGGAGTGGGGCTCGACGAAACCATCCCGGCGCTTCAGCACTTCCGACTGCTGGTAGACGCAGAGCGTGATCACGTCTCCGGTCAGCCCAAGATCTTCGAACGAGTCGAGGGCGCACGGCTGCGTCTCGAGGGCCTCCCGCGAAACGAGTACGAGCTCCGCTACGAGTTCGAGTCCGACGCCGGACGGAGGCGAACCTACGTCGCGCGCGTCCGGACCGACGCCCGAGGGTACGGCGAGATCGCGCTGCCGTATTCGTCGGAGCGGCCGGACCTCGGCCAGAATGCACGCTGGCACGTGGACGGCGCCGGCGGGTCCCGGGAGGTGTATGTTCCCGAAGCCGCTGTGCGAGAAGGCCTTCCGGTCGACGTCGATCTGCGGTGAAGAAACTCAGTTTTGACTGCGCCGACGCAGCGCCCTATGCTCGGCGCCAATGAGCTTCCACCATCTGGCCCTGGTGACCCGCGACACGAAAGCGACGCACGAGTTCTACTCCGTAGCCATGGGGTTCACCCTCGCGAAGGTGGAAGTTGGCGCGACGCCCGAAGGTGGCTGGGCCAAGCACTTCTTCTACGAAACCGGCGGCAACGGCATGATCGCCTTCTGGGAGATCCACGATGAGACTACGCCGGCGGAGCACCCGACCGCGATTGCCGGCGGGTTGGGTCTTCCCGTCTGGAGCAATCACCTGGCCTTCACCGCGCGGGACCGCGACGAGCTCGACGCGCATCGGAAGCGCTGGGTCGAGCATGGGCACGACGTCGCCGAGGTCGATCACGAGTGGTGCGTTTCGATCTACACGCTCGACCCGAACGGCATCATGGTTGAATTTTGCCTGACGACGAGGGCCTTCACCGCGGCCGAGCAGAACGAAGCCGAGCACTTGCTACAGGACCCTGCACCGCCCGTTCCGAAGGTCTCACCGCCCACGAAGGTTTATCGGGCGGCCGCAAGCGATTGACTTGATTTCGCTGTGCGACCCAGGTTACGTTTAGCCCAGGTAAGCGGTGCGCTCCGCCCGCGGCTGTTTTCACACGGTTTCTCGTGGTGAGCCGCCCTCCGCGGCCTCGGTACGAATGGTCGTAGTCGAGGTCGTCCGGAAGATCAGGCGCGCGCGCCTTGTGCAGGGAGAGGGCATGGCGGCTGGACCTATGGGCCGGGCGAGCGATCAGTCCTCGAACGCAGGTGGTGGCGGTGGACGCCGCCGTCGGCGCGGTCGAGGTCACAAACGTGGTGGGCGGGGACGCCCCGGGGGCGAGGCTGCGCCCGAGGTCGACGTGTCTTCGCTTCCCGAGCCGAAGAACGAAACGGAACGAGCAGCTCGGCGTATCGGCATTCGTCAGATGCACCCCGAGCAAGAGAGCGGAATCAACGCTGCGCTCGAGGGCTCCGATGTCTTGATGGTTCTGCCGACCGGCTTCGGTAAGTCGGCTGTCTACCAGATCCTCTCGATGCTGATGCCCAAGCCGGTGGTGTTGGTGTCCCCTCTGCTCGCGCTCCTTCGAGATCAGCACGAAAAGCTCATCAAGTACCAGGTTCCGTGCGTCCGGCTGGACGGCACGGTTCGCGGAAAAGCGCGCGCCGAAGCGCTCGAGCGCATCAAGCAGGGTGGCCCGTTGCTCGTAATGACGACGCCGGAGACGCTCGGTTCCGACGCGTTCGCCGAGGTCATCCAGGAATCCGGGATCTCCCTCGCCGCGATCGACGAAGCGCACTGCATCTCGGAGTGGGGTTACGACTTCCGGCCGGCCTACCAGCGCCTTGGCGAACGACTGCGCGCCTTCGGGGCGCCGCCGCTCATCGCGCTCACCGCGACGGCGACCGAGAAGGTTCGCGAAGACATCGTTCGCTTCCTCGGCATGCGCGATCACAAGGTGGTCGCGAGTTCGCCCCATCGTTCGAACCTCGCGTTCGAGGTGATGATCTGTCGCGACACGACGGCGCGTCTACGCGCACTCGCGCGTCTCGCGCAGCGCCTGCGCCGTCCCGGGATCATCTACTGTACGACGACGCGTGAGGTCGACACGGTCTACGCGATGTTGATGAAGCTGGGCATCCCGGCGCATCGGTATCACGGCAAGATGAACGCCGGCGAGCGCAACACGCAGCAGGAACTGTTCATGAAGACGGGCCGTCGGACCGTCATGGTTGCGACGAGCGCGTTCGGTCTTGGCATAGACAAGCCGGACATTCGTTACGTGGTGCACCAGCAGTCGCCCGCTTCCCTTGAGCAGTATGTTCAGGAAGCCGGTCGCGGCGGCCGCGACGGTGCGAAGTCGAACTGCATCCTCCTGTACGACCCCGAGGACCGCACGACCCACGAGGCCCTCCTGGGTCGTAGTCGCCTAAGGCCCGAGCAGCTCTATCGACTCGGTCGCGCTCTCTCGGCGTGGGCGGGTGAAGGTCGCACCCCGGACGTTCCCTCCCTCGCGCTCTCTGCGGAGTTGGGTGACCGAGCGACGACCGCGC
This sequence comes from Candidatus Binatia bacterium, assembly GCA_029243485.1. Classification (NCBI taxonomy): domain Bacteria; phylum Candidatus Binatota; class Binatia (SeqCode); species Binatia bacterium. Next base: position 442,478 of record JAQWRY010000086.1, read on the forward strand.
TCCTGGTGCCGATCGAAGAGGCAGAGATCATCGAGTTCGACGAGCACAACGTCGTCGTGAAGATTCCGCCCGAAGAAGTGGCCGCGCGGGTGAAGAGCCTCGCCGGACAGTTCGAAAATTTGCGGACGCAGGATTCACGGCGACTCGATTCGCTCGCCGACTACGCGAACAACAGCGATTGCCGAGCGACCTACCTCCGAAGCTACTTTGGTGAGGACGACGGCGAACCCTGCGGCCTGTGCGATACCTGCCGTGGCCGACCCGAGCGCCCCTCGACGTTCTTCCAGGCGATCGCGGCACCACCGAAGCGCGGAAAGAAGCGCGGACGCGGCGGCAAGGGCGGAAAGCCTGAAACGGGTCGGGGGGATCGCTCTCGAAAGAAAAGAGCCGGCGGCGGTCAGCCGCAACGTGGCCAGAAGGCGCAGGGCGATCAGCAGCAGCAGCGACAACAGCCGCGCGACCGGCAGCCGCGCGACCAGCAGCCGCGCGATCTGCAGGCGCGCGATCTGCAGCCTCGTGATCAGCAGGCACAAGAAGGTCAGCCTGGGGGATCGAAGCGGTCGCGTCGCAATCGGCGTCGTCGGCGTCGCGGCGGTCAGGGTCGCGGGCCCGGTCAGGGTTCGGACGCAGCGAACACGCAGGGCCAAGCGAACACGCAGGCCCCGTCGAGCGCGCAGCAGTCATCTCAGGCGCAGGCGGGCAATCGTGCGCCGCGGCCGAGTCGTCCACCCCGCACAGGGGCTCCGAGTGCGCCTGCAACCGCAACACCCGCTGCGACCCAACCCGCACCCGTAGCGGCACCGGTGGCGAAGAAGGTGGCAGCCAAGAAGAGGACAGTTGCCGCGACACCGGCCTCGGCCGCTCCGAAGGCGGTTTCCGCGACGGCGAAGAAGGCGTCGACCGCCAAGGAGGCGGCGAAGAAGACCGTTGCGAAGAAGGCTGTCGCCGCGAAGACCGTGAGCAAGAAGGTCGTCGCAAAGGCCGCTCCGGCGGCGAAGGCTCCCGCCGCGAAGAAGTCGGTCGCCAAGAAGACGGTTGCAAAGAAGGTCGCCACGACCGCGAAGAAGGCCGTCGCGAAGAAGGCCACTGCGAAGAAGGCACCCGTAAAGAAAGCGCCGGCCAAGAAGGTCGCAGCGAAAGCGAAGACGACGACCGTGGCCGCAAAGAAGGCACCCGCAAAGAAGGCGCCGGCCAAGAAGGTCACCGCCAAGAAGACGGCCGCCAAGAAGACGCCCGCAAAGAAAGTCACGGCCAAGAAGGCCGCGAAGAAGACCCCGAAGGCCTGACCGGGAGCAGCTTTCGGTCGCCGTGTCTTCTTCGACTCGCCGTTGTCCAGATCCTCGGAACCATCTCCTCGCGGTCGTCTTGGGTGAAGAGGCGGCGATGCGCGCTTCGGACCCGGCCCTATTGAGCGCGGCGCGCGTTCTCTCCTACGGCGATCTGGCGCGAGCGGTGGAGCACGGCGGGCGGGAGATCGACGAGCGCTTCGCACCCGGCAGCCGGATCCTCATCGCAGGGTACGATCAGATGGTGGTCGCGCTCGCCCTGCTTTCGGCGCTGCAGTCGCAATGCGTCCCGCTTCTCGTCGATCCGCAATCTGCGACGGAGCTCGCGCGGGTCGCAGGGCGCTGGGATGTTGCAGGCGGCGTCGGAGACCCGAAGATTTTGGGTGCGCTCGACGCGGTGATCGACGACACGGCGGTGCTCGGTTGGACGACGGCGGCGGGTCCCGGCGGCGCGGAACTCGAACCCGTTCACGCAGGCGACCCTGCTTTTTGGACCTTCACGTCGGGAACCACCGGCGAGCCCCGGGCTGTGGTCCACGCCCACCGCGGCCCACGAGCGGCCTACGAGGCGTTCGGTCGCGACGTCCTGTCACTCGCGCCGACCGATCGCACGGCGTCGACGGCCGGCCTGCCGTTCGTCTACGCGCTCGGTAACAATCTCTTCTTTCCGCTTCTCGCCGGGGGTTCGGCGATCCTGCCGGCGGACTTGCTCCTTCCGACCGTGCTCGCGGAGGTCCGTCGTCACGACGCGACGGTACTCGTGAGCGGGCCGTGGTCTCTCGAGGCGATGGCGCGTCTCGCCGACCGATCCGACCGGGGGGAAGCGCTGCGTCGCCTCCGTCTGGTTCTGTCGGCCGGGGAGCCGCTCGCGGCGAGCGTGTTCTCGCGTTGGCAGAGCGCGTTCGGCCAGACTCCGCTCGACAATCTCGGATGCACCGAGATGTTCAACTCGTTCTTGTCGCCCCGCCCGGAGGGTGCCCTGCCGGGATCGCTGGGACACGTAGTGCCGGGTTTCGAGGTCCGCCTCGGCGGGCAGCCACCCGCTGCCGGTCGCCGCGGTGCGCTCACGGTTCGAGGCGAGAGCCGCGCGGTGGCGATGTCGTGCGACGATGGGAACGATCAGATCGTCGAGACCGATGGTGAGTGGTGCGAAACCGGAGACGAACTCGAGGTCGACGAGACCGGGCGCTTCACCTATCTCGGCCGTCTCGACGACCGCTTCAAGGTCCGCGGCCAGTTCGTGCGGCCCGCCGAAGTCGAGCGGCGGCTGCGCACCTTGGACGGCATTCGCGAGTGTCTCGTTTCGTCGGAGACCGACGACCACGGTCTCGCGTGCGTCTCCGTCCGGCTCGTTCTCGGTGCGGACTACGATGCGGCCGAAGTCCTGAGAGCGGCCGGCGTGGCCGCGCGCCAAGTCCTCCCAGCGGCGGCCCGCACGCTACGCCTCGAGCGGGTCGAGGCGTTGCCCCGCAGCCCGCGAGGCAAGGTGTTGCGAGAGCGCCGCGCGGCTTCGTCCTAGACGGCGTCGCCTCGTGCTGCACTACCGCGGAGACAGGAAGTTTACGATGTCGCCTGCTTCTCGGTGCTCGGCGAGGATCTCTTCGAACGGGCGCTGGTCGATGACCTCGAACTGACTCGTTTCGAGCGGGAACTTAGCATCCGTCTCGGTGTAAGGTGTCACGGACGCGGAGCCGGCCGACAAGACCGTGCAGATCGGCACGAGCTTGTGCTGGATCTCCTTGGGTTCGCGGGTCGTCAGGACGAGCTTGCCGCTGGGGACAGTGAGCGCAAGCAGCGAAACCAGCCGGATGAACTCTTCGTCACTTGCCCCGCGCGGGCTCCGTCCCTCGCCCGCGGTCAGCCGAAGCCGCGGTAGGGAGAGGTAGACCTCCATCCCGGCCTCGAGCAGATGGCGCGTGTGCAGGATCAACGCGATCATCTCGAATGCGAGATCGGGATTCAAGCCGATCAGGACGCCGGGATTGGCGACGCGGATACCCGCGGCGCGGTCGCGGTCGAAGTTGGCCAGGCGACGATCGTAGTCGGCGCGGGGGTTGTCTGCGCTCTTCCCCATGAACCGGCCGTAGTACTCACGCGAGTACGTCTCCTGGAACGTGCACATGGTGATCTTCGGAGCGACGCTGCCGTCGTCGCGGCGCGAGATCCCGTCGAGAAGTGCGTCCAGCTCGTCGGGCTCGAGCGAGCCGATGTTGATGAGGACGTGCCGGAACTCGAGCTCCTCGGTCGTGCGCAACGCGCGATTCACGAACTCGAGCGCCCAGCCGCGGCGTTCGGCCCGGTACTCGCCGGTGAGAAGGGCGACGGCGTTCATGCCGCGCTTCTTCAACGTGCGGAGCTGCTCTTCGACCTGCTCGGACGGCGCGGTCTGTCGAACGAGCGCATCGTTGTCGCGGCGCATGCCACACATTCGGCACTCGGCGTCGCACGTGTTGGTCATGTACAGCGGCGAGAAGGTCTCGAGGGGAAGGGCGCGGCGCTGCTGCGCCTCGCGGGCGGCGGCGTAGATCGATTCGTGATCGCTCTCGGAAAACCAGAGCCTTGCGGCCTCTTCGGGAGAGAGCTCATACCCCGTGCGTGCACGCTCGAGGAGCGCCGAAGCATCGGCGGAATCGGCGCACTCGCGGCCCTGGGCCAAAATGGCTTCGACTCGCTCGGCGTTGAGCTCGAATTGCTTTGGCTCGGCCATAAAGTCGTCCCGATCTAACCCTGTGGGGCGAGGAGGGTCAATCGGTCTCGAGGACCCACGAGGTGACCTGGGCCGGTTCCGCTCGGCCCTCGACCAGCATGAGTTGCTGGTCGGCCCCGAGGTCGGTGAGGCGCGTGATCCGGCCCGACGGCCAGCGGATCTCCAGCGTGTCGATCGTCTCGGCGTTCGCGAGGCCGAAATGCTGCACTAGCGACGAGGCCGACAGGTAGCTCGAGCCGGTGTGGACCTCGCGCACCTGGCGCTTGCCGCCCGCTTCGAGAGTGAGCCGGGCACCGACGGCGTCGCGGTTGCTCTTCGTTCCGACGAGCTTGATTTCGAGCCAGTGCTCGGGCCCGCCGAGGTTCCGCAGCAGCTGGGCCGGCTGTGCGTAGTTGCGCAGGATGATGTCGACGTAGCCGTCCTGGTCGTAGTCCGCGACGATGGGCATGCTGGACCAGGTCGTAGGTTCGATGCCGATGATCTCGGTCTGGCCGACGAAAGTTCCGCATCCCTCGTTGCGGTAGAAGCGTTGCCCGAGCAGGCCGGAGATCCAAAGGTCCGGGTCTCCGTCGTTCTCGGCATCGAAGAAGACGAGGCCGGATCCGGAGATGGGAAGCTCGGGCGGGAGACCGCTGTCGTCGTTGGCCGGGACGAAGGATCCGTCTGCGGCATTTCGGTAGAGCGTGATGTGGTTCGTGTTGAGAAGGGCGACGTCCTCGAAGCCGTCGCAGTCGTAGTCGGCGACCGCGGACCCGGAGGAAGCGGCCATCTCGCCGATCAGCCGGAACCGGGGCGAGCCGGACAGGTCATGGACGTCGCTCAAGCCGGCCATCTCGGTCACGACCGCGAAGCGTGGCTCCGATGACTCGATCATCTCGCGCGCCTCGATCGTTTCTCAAGTGACGACCCACTCGCCCCCGCTTTTCTCCCAGCGAACTCGCGTCTCGCTGAAGTCTCCCGAGATGTCGGCGGGGGGCGACCAGATGATGCCGTCGCCGGTTTCGACGTCGTAGTTCTTGAGGATCGCGTCGACGTCGCGCGATTTGATGTCGCCGGGGAGGTGGCGGTGGATCGCGGAGTTGATCGGGTCGATCTCGGCCTTGCGCGTCTTCTCCCATTGCTCGACGGACGCCAAGCAGCCACTGAGCAGAGCAAGCGCGACCAGGCTCGAGAGTCCACGAAGCGGAAACGAACAGCGGTTCATCATCAGGGCGAAGCCAACACGTCAATCGCGACAGGCACGAGGACGCCACTGCGCCCGCTGCCGGGGATCAGGATGCGCGAGGGGGCGCCCGAGTCGGCCAGCGCGCCGGGAAGAGAGCCGTGCCCGACGGCGAGGGACGCCAGGGCGACCGAGAGCATGCCCCGTGAGGGCCAGTCTCCGACCAGCCCGTCGAGGCGCCTGTAGGTCGGCGGTGTCGGCTGCGTGCGCTCCAACGCGGAGAGTAGGCAGCGATCGAGCTCGTCCCGCGGCGGGGATCCGTTGGCGCCGCCGAGCACGGCCGAAACCGGGGGGGACGACTGGCCGCGTGTTTCGAGCATCCGGGTGAGCCGCGCGGCGGCTGCCTGGGGTTCCGGTGCGGCGTAGGGTCCGGCCGCGATGGCCCCGCTTCGCGCCACGCCGACCGCGGCGTACGGAGCGCGCCCACGGGCCCGGGCAGCGTCTTCGTACTCGAGGACGACCGCGGCTGCGCCTTCGCCGGGTACGATCCGACCCCGGACGGCGTCTTCTCGCGCGGCCACGGCCGAACTCGCCCCGTCGAGCAGGCGACGCTCACGAAGCGCCCCGAGATAGACCGACCCGAACTCGTCCGCTCCGCCCACGACGACCCGGTCGCACATGCCGGCCCGGAGAAGATCGACCGCAGTCGCGACGGCGATCTCGCCCGAGGCTTCGTGTTCCGAAACGCTCAGATTCGGCCCTCGGATCGTCTGCTCGATTGCGGCGTAACCGCCGGCCGCGTTGAGCACCAGGTTCGGAAACAGGATCGGCTGCCCGGCGCCCGGTCCGTGCTGCAGCACCCGTTCCATGTACTTCTGCGTCTCGCGCTGGTTCCCCAAGCACGACCCGATGACGAGCGCCGTGCGGACCTGGTCGTGTTCGGATTCGAGCGGGAGTGCGGCATCGGTGACCGCCTGCGTCGCGGAGGCCCCGATCATGCGGGAGCACCAGTCCATCCGGCGCAGGTGAGACGACTGGATGTGTTCCTTCGGTTGAAAGCCCCGCACGAACCCCGCACGTCCCACAGCGGGCAGGGCGACCGGGTCGACCCCGCGGGCGAGGCGGGGGTCGTCTTCGGCGAGGGTGCGGACGCCAGCCTCGTCCTTCTGCCACGCATCCCACACGGCGCTCTTGCCGGTGCCCAGAGGGCACACGAAGCCGAGACCCGTCACCACGATGGCGCCGTTCACGGCCGCTCCAGGATCAAGCTGCAGTTGTTGCCGCCGAAGCCGTAGGAGTTGGAGGCCGCACGTCGGAACGCGAGGTCGCGCGGGGCGCCCTGGATCAGGTCGACGGTGCACTCGGGATCGGGATTCGTGAGCCCGATCGTAGGCGGGACGAAGCCCCCGTTCATGGCGAGCACTGTGGCGATGGCTTCGACCGCGCCCGCGGCTCCGAGCAGGTGCCCGAACAGGCCTTTCGTCGACGACACGGGAAGCGCCGACGCTCGCGCTCCGAACACGGTGCGCAGAGCGCGTGCTTCGCACGCATCGTTTTGGGGCGTCCCGGTGCCGTGAGCGTTCACGTACTCGATCTCCGCCGGCGGGACCCCGGCGTCGGAGAGGGCGGTCTGCAGCGCCTGACTCGCACCGAGGCCTTCTTGGTGAGGTGCCGTCGGATGGTTGGCATCGCACGAAAGCCCGGCGCCGAGCAGCCGCGCGAGGACCGGCGCGCCCCGCTCGTTCGCGTGGTCCTCCGCTTCGAGGACCACGGCGGCAGCGCCCTCGCCGAGAGTGAGCCCCTGCCGGTCGCGATCGAAGGGCCGGCACGGTTCCGGCGCGAGAGCTTTCAGGGCGTGGAATCCCGAGTACGTCATGCGGCACAGAGCGTCGGTGCCGCCGGCGATCACCACGTCCGCCGCGCCCGAGCGGATCCAGGCGAGTCCCATGGCGAGCGAGATCGCGCTGCTCGAGCAGGCGGTCGACGGTCCGAGGCGGGGTCCGAACGCTCCGACGGAGGACGCGATCATGCCCGTCGGCGCACCGACCGTCGACGACAGGAGCTGGGGCCGGAGACGGCCGGCCGGAGTCCCGAGTCGCCGTGTGTCGTAATAGGCCTCGGTCTCGAGCATCCCGCCGGTCGAAGTTCCGATCGACGTCCCGATCCGTTCCCGGTCCTCGGAAGACAGGTCGAGGCCGCTGCTGTCGAGTGCATGTTCGACGGCGAACAGGGCCAGACGATCGGATCGCGAACTGCGCCGACGTGCCGCCGCGCCCGCGAGGGCGGAGTCCGGAATCTCCTCGACCTCCCCCGCGATATGAACCCGCAGCCCCTCGGTCGAGAAGAGAGTCACGTCGCGGAAGCGATGGGTGTTGCCGCGCAGGGCCTGCTCGAGCGCGGCGGTGCCGAGCCCGGCGGACGTGATGGCTCCCATGCCGGTGATGACCACGCGACGCTGTGGCTCGGTGGGCATGTCTCAGCGCATGGTGAGACCGCCGTCGACTACCAGCGTGGTACCGGTCACGTAGCGGGCTCGTTCGGAGGCGAGAAACAGGATGGCATCGGCGATCTCGTCCGGTGCGGCGAAGCGACCCGTCGGGATTCGAGCCGACTCGGCCGCGCGCGCCTCGTCGTTCAGCCCGGACACCATTTCGGTCTCGACCCAGCCGGGGCAGACGGCGTTCGCGGTGATCCCGTGGCGGGCGGACTCGGCGGCGAGTGTCTTCGTGAGAGCGAGGAGAGCACCCTTTGCGGCCGCGTAGTTCGCCGCACCCGGCTTTCCGAGGAAGGCCGCGGGGGAGACCACGTTGACGATCCGACCCCATCGGCTACCGATCATCGATCGGAGCCCGGCCCGTGCACAGTAGAAGGCGCCGTCGAGGCTCACGTCGAGGACCTCGCGCCAGGCGCTCGGTTGCAGCATCATGACGAGGGAGTCTCGCGCGACCGCTGCGTTGTTTACCAGGATGTCGATGCCGCCCATTTCCTTCTTGAGCGTTCGGAACATCTCGTCCACGGCCTTCGGGTCCGAGACGTCGGCGAAGCACGCGAGCGCGCCGTCTACCTCGGCCTTGGCGGCCTCGAGTCCCTCGCGGGAGTGGCCCGCATTGAGCGCGACGCGCACGCCTTCCGCGGCGAGACGTTTCGCCGTGGCCAGGCCGATTCCCCGGCTCGCACCGGTGATGAGGGCTCTTTTCCCGGACAGCTCGAGATCCATGACGACTCACGTCCCCGACGTTCAGGGTACGGGCAACATCCTCGCGAAAGCGTGCCGCGGGAGCAACTGGGCGGCGAATGGCTGAGGCTCTCTACCGACACTTCGAAGACCGCCGCCGGGAGTCGCCGGCCGCCGAGGCCGTCCTGGACGTCGACGCGGGCCGTCGATTCACCCGTGATGGGCTGGCGGCACTGGTGGATCAGGTGGCCGGGTCGGTCCGGGCCGCGGCGTCGGAGGCCGGTGTCGTGGCCGTGCAGTCCGAGAACGCTCCGGAGCTGATTGCGGCGGTCCTCGCCGCCTGGCGTGAGAATCTCGTGCCTCTGCCCATCGATCGCGAGCGCGATGTCGCCGAGATCGAGACGCTCGCGCGGTCGCTCGGCATCGGGATGCTGCTGCGCGGGCGGGGGCTCGAGCGTCATGCCATCCCGGGCGTGCGCGCCGAGATCGCCCTCCCGACCGAAGCGGCCGTCCTGAAGCTCACATCGGGCACCACGGGGGAGCCGCGGGCCGTCGCGGTCGCCGGACCCGCGCTCGAGCTCGGAGTCTCCCAGATCTGCTCCACGATGGGGATCAGGGCCGGGGATCGAAACCTGGTGACGGTGCCGCTCGCGCACAGCTATGCTTTCGACAACGTCCTCGGCACACTCGTCATGCAGGGGACTCCCGCCGTGCTGGTTTCGGATCTCGTGCCGCGGCGCCTCTTCTCGGTCGTGCGCGAGACCGGCGTCACGGTGTGGCCGTCGGTGCCGCTCCTCCTCGATGTTCTGTCTCGGTCGCCTGCCGGTGGCGAGGCCCCGCTCGGCTCGCTTCGGCTCGTGATCTCCGCGGGAGCGCCGCTTCCCGCGACGACGCGCGAGAATTTCGCGAAGCGCTTTCATCTGCGACCCCGCACGTTCTACGGCGCCACGGAGTGCGGCGGTATCGCTTTTGACCGGGAGGCCGACCGGGAGGTGCCCGACGGCTGCGTGGGTCGACCGCTCGACGGCGTTTCGATCGACTTGCTCGACGGCGAGGACGGCGTGGGGAGGATCTCCGTTCGAAGTGGCTCCGTCGCGCTCGGGACGCTTCCTACGGCGAGTCCCGAGATCTCGGCTGGCCGGCTTCTCGCTTCGGACCTCGGTCGTCTTGATGAAGAAGGTCGGCTGCATCTCATCGGGCGGGTCGGTCAGTTCGTGAAGATCCACGGCCACAAGGTCTACCCGATAGAAGTCGAGCGCGTCCTGCGGGGCCTTCCGGGTGTCCTGGATGCCGCCGTCGTTCCGTACGCTCGGTCCGACGTTAGTGAAGGCCTGCGAGCGATCGTCGCGGCGGGAGACGGGATCGACCGGGCCACGATCGCGCGTGGGTGCGAACGCGTATTGCCGTCGTACAAGGTCCCGCGCTCGATCGAGATTCGCGACGAGGTCCCGCGGAACGAGCGGGGCAAACTCGATCGCCGCCGGCTCTAGTGCGGCGTACGAGATAGTCAATTATCGAAAACAGATCCGATCACGAGCCGCGGCTGGAGATCGAATCGGCGATGCAGGTACTGGAGCGTCTCGAAGAGCCACACACGCGCGCGAAGGCCGAGAGTGCCTGGCCCCATCCCGGCAAACACGCTGTTCAGCGCGGGTACGAGGCTCCGGAAGATCGCCGCGCCGGACGGTTGGAGCAGCAGGTCGATGAACTCCGGTGTGTAGAAGGAGTCGATTAGCCGCCAGTAGTAGAGGTTCGCTTTCGCTTGCCGGGCAGCCCACTCCGCCAGGATCGCATCGGCGGCGGTGGGTCGCGCGAGACTGTGGTCGAGTGCGGCGGCGGCGGACTCCCCGCCCTGCAGGGCCAGGAAGACGCCCGTCGAGAAGACGGGGTCGAGAAAGCCCAGGGCATCGCCGATCAGGACTGCGCCGTCGCGCGCCGCCGTACCGCTCCGGTAGGAGTAGTTGCTCGTCACGTGGATGGGCGAGACGCGTTCGGCGTCGCGTGTCTTTTCCGCGAGGGCCGGTGTGTGGCGCAGGGCGTATTCGAACGCTTCTTCGGGTGTTCTTTCGAACCGGCGAAGTGCGTCGCCTTGCACGACGAGTCCGATGCTCGTCCGCCCGTCGGCGAGCGGAATCAACCAGAGCCAGCCATCGGTTCGCACCGCCAGCAAGATGTCGCCGGACTCTGCGCCCGAGACCCGGGGGACGCCCTCGAAGTGCGCGTAGATGGCTGCTCGCTGGTGGCCGGGGGCCATCACCTTCGTACCGCGCGCTCGCGCGAGGAAGGTATCCCGGCCACTCGCGTCTACGAGGTGCTTCGCCCGGAACTCGTGCTCTCGGTCCGCGGTTCGCGCGTGAACGGACCACCCATGATCCGTCCGCTCGGCTCGCGCGACCTCGTGTTCCTGCCTTACTTCGGCGCCGGCGCTCGCACAGGCACGCAGGAGAATGTCGTCGAACGTTGCCCGCACGACCTGGAACGCACTGGGAGCCGAGGGGACGAGGCCTTCGTCGAACCGGATTCGGACGGACGGGGTGCCGGTGGCCGTCAGCACGCGTGCGCCGAATTTGGGCACGCTCCCGGAGGCCTCCACTTCGGCGCGTACCCCGAGGCGTTCGAGCAGCGGCATGCTGGCCGGCAGCAGGGATTCGCCGATGTGGAACCGGGGGAAGCGCTCGCGCTCCAACACGATCACGTCTCGGCCGGCTCGCGCCAAGAGGTGTCCGGCCGTCGACCCGGCCGGGCCGCCTCCGATCACCAGCACGTCACACGTTCGCATGGCTCCCAGAGCCCTACCGACCTCGGCGCCACATTGGAACCGGGCGCCTGTCGTTCATTCTTCCCTTTTCAGAGTCGTCGTGATTGGTTTCCCGCACATGGCCGAGGACAGCAGGCAGGCGGCCGAAGCCCCGCGGCCGGAACCGTTCACGTGGCGTCTTCCGAACGCGCCGGTGGACGCCGAAGACGACTGGGTTCTGTACGATCAGTTCATCGATCTGGCGGAGGCCCACCGGTGGAAGATGTCCGACGTGCGCCGAGAGATCGAAGGCGTCGATCCAGCGACGTTGACGGAAGCCGATCACAAGATCGTCGACTGCATCGGTGAGATCGCGATCGTCGCAGGGAATGCTCCGACGATCGTCGTGAACCAACTCTCGGTCATGCTCTTCGATGCCGAGTTCGCCGCGTGGGCGACGTATCAGGTGGGCGAAGAGTCCAAGCACTTCCACGTGGTGCGTCACTATTGCCGTCACGTCGGCCACGCCATGTCGGCCGAGCACACCGAAGCGAACGTGGTGCGGAAGCAGAAGGATTTCGACCCCGACGAGTACCACGACGAGCATTGGGTGACGCTCGTGAACCTGCTGGGTGAAACGCTGAACATCCATCTGTACCAGCAGCTCTCGAAGGCCGCCGACGAGCCGGTTCTGAAGGAGCTTCTGCATCGCATCTCGCTCGACGAACGGCGCCACCAGCAGTGGTTCGTCGCGTACTTCAAGAAGCGCGCACAGGCGGAGGACGCCTACGTGGGGCGGGCTCTCGCGGCGCTACGCGTGATGCTGGGGATCGACGAGCCACCGGACCGCAACGCGCAGCGGCACCAGGGAACCGGCTCGGTCAACTATCTGCAGGCAACAGAGAAGGTGCTGCGGCACGGGTTCTCGGTGCCCATCATCGCGCGCACCGTGCGCGAGCAATGGCAGATTCTCGAGAGCATTTTCGGAGACCGGCTCGACATCGACAAGCGCGAATTCATCTCGCGGCAGACCGCGAGCGCGAGCATGGTCGAACGACAACTTGGTTGAGCGCATCGTAGATCGCGCGCTCGCAAGCTAACGTCTTCCCATGGCTCACGAGGTCGTACTCATTCCCGGTGATGGCATCGGACCCGAAGTTGCCGAAGCCGTCTGCGCCGTGCTCGATAAAGCGGCAGCGCCCATTACTTGGGCGATTCATCTCGCCGGCATTGCTGCGCTCGACGACTGCGGTGAGGTGCTGCCTGAGTCGACGTTGGACGCGATCCGACGCACGGGCGTGGGTCTGAAAGGCCCGTGTACGACGCCCGTGGGAGAGGGCTTCGCGTCGGTGAACGTGAAGCTACGCAAGGCGCTGGACCTCTACGCGGCGGTTCGGCCGGTGCGGAACCTGCCGGGTGTCGGGAGTCGTTACTCGGATGTCGACCTCGTGGTCGTTCGCGAGAACACCGAAGGGCTTTACAGCGGTGTCGAGAACGAGATCACACAGGGCGTCGTCACGAGCCTCAAGGTGGCGACCGACGCGGCGTGCATTCGGATTGCTCGCTGGGCGTTCCACTACGCTCGAAGCCGTGGGCGGAAGAAGGTCACGGTCTTCCACAAGGCCAACATCATGAAGATGACCGATGGTCTGTTTCTGCGCTCGGCGAAGAACGTCCACGAATCCGACTTCAGCGAGATCGAGTACGAGTCCGTCATCATCGACGCCGGCTGCATGAAGATGGTGCAGGACCCGACGCAATTCGACGTGCTCCTCATGGAGAACCTCTACGGCGACGTCGTGAGCGATCTCTGCGCGGGACTCGTCGGGGGCCTCGGCGTCGTTCCCGGCGCGAACCTCGGAAACGAGCGCGCCGTGTTCGAGGCCGTCCACGGGTCGGCTCCGGACATCGCCGGCAAGGGTCTCGCGAACCCGCTCGCACTCCTGATGTCTGCCGTCATGATGCTGAACCATCTCGCGGAAACCCGCTCCGACGAGGCGTGTCGAGAGAGCGCGGCTCGGATCAAGACGGCGTACGACCAGGCGCTCGGAGCCGGCGCGCAGACTCGGGATATCGGCGGAGGGCTCGGCACCAAGGAGTTCACGGCCGCCCTCCTCGAGCGCCTGTAGAGCGTGGTTGTTTCGAGGTCCGCGCGCGGGTAAAACCGCAGCCGGTCGAACCATGACGAGAGCTGAAATCGCGAAACGCGCCAAGGAGATTCTGGTCGAAGGGCTGCGCCTAGAGATCGAGCCCGAGAGTATCGTGAATTCCGAGGGGATCTTCGGCGAGGGCCTCGGCCTGGACTCGATCGACGCACTCGAATTCGTCGTGTTGATCGAAGAAGAGTTCGAGGTTGCCATTCCCGACGAGGAGGTGGCTCGCGTCGCTTTCGCGTCGATCGACGCCCTCACCGACTTCATCGAGCTCGAGCGCCGCGCCGCGGCCAGCTGACCGCACTCGTGGCTCGGCTCTGCGGGGCGACGCTACTCGCCGTTGTTCTCGGAGCACTCGCCCTCCTGCCCGCGCACGCGCAGGACTCTCCGGCGCAGCAGTTGGCGGCGATCCTCGGCAAGCGCACGGGGCAAGCCCTCGACGCAAGGTTTCGCCAGACAAAGCACATCGCGCTCTTGCGAGGGCCGCTCGTGTCGCGTGGAACCGTGCGGTTCGAGCTGCCCGACGGTCTACGCTGGGAAGTCGTCGAGCCGGAGCCTCTGGTGGTTGATACCCGCGGCGGTGTTCTCCGCGTCGGGCCCCCGGACCAGCTGCAAGAAGTGCCGGCCTAGATGCTGGGACCGTTTGCCTCACTCCCGGGTGGATTCTCCGGCATCTTCGGGGCGAGTGCACAGGAGATCTCCGCTGCGTTCGAGGTGGTCGCCGCAGAGGGGGTGGGCGCCTTCCAGCTCACGCCGAAGGACGTGAACCTTGCCCGCGCGCTCGACGGGATCGATCTCGCGCTCGATCCGGAGTCGGGAATGCCGCGGAAGGTCGTTCTCCGCGAGGCCGGCGGCGACCGAAGCGAGATCGAGATCCTTCGCTGAGCCTGCGCGCGCGGTCGACTGGCGATCGGTGGACGTCGGTGACACCGTGATCGGCGTGTGGGTTGCCGTGCGCATCCTCGTTTTCGGGGGACTCGTCGGGCTGCTGGGGTGTGTGCCGCAGCGACCTTGGACGGGGGTGAAGCCGACCGCCCCGTGCCCCGAGGTCGTGGGGAGTGAGATCGAGCGGGTGTGCCGCGAAGATCGGGCCATCGAGACTCTGCAGGCGCGTTTTCGCGCGACCGTCGTCGTCGATGGAGAGGTGCGCAGCACCGACGGAATTCTGCTGGTCCGGCGGCCGGATGCCGTTCGAGTCAAGTTGTTCGGACTCGCGGGAATGACGGTGCATGACGCACTCTGGGTCGGTGATCGCGGCTCGGTGCGCGGTTTCATCCGCCGGCCGCTGTCGGGTGCGCCCATCATGGTGGAGCTCGAACCGGGTGAGAATCTCTCCGAGCCCGAGGCGGAGTTTTCGCTCGCACTGTGGTCTCTCTGGCGTCCGCGCTGCTCGACGCTCCCGACGGCGCTCGCGGCCGAGCCGGGGTGGCTTCGGCTCGATCCCCACTCCGCGCACGCGACGGCTCGTGACGTTCGTGTCGGCCCCCTCGGAGTCGATGAGGAGCGTCTGGTCCGCACGGCCGGAGACGATCCGGACGTCGTCGAGGTGCGCTACCTCGAGCGTGATTGCAGTCTCGCAGGGCTGCTCCCGGCGCGAATCGAGATGGCGTCGCGGGCGCGGGGCTGGCGCGCGACGGTTCGCATCCTGAAGCAAGAGGAGAACGTCGCTCTCGACGATGCCTTGTTCGCGCTGCCGGCCGCGGGCGAGGACGGCTCGTGAGCGAGCCTGCACCGCGCACCCTGACCTACGTGCGGTGGCTCGGGGCGCGCGCCGGTGTGGTGCTGGTCGGCTCGGTGGTCCTGGCGCTGCTCGGCGTGCTCTCCCTCTTTCGACTGGAGTTCGACGTCGGGTTGGTGTCGATGCTGCCCCGCGGTGCGGAACGCTTTGCCGACTATCAGCGCTTCGTCGAACGCTTCGGGGCGCAGGATCTGGTGATCGCGCTGGTGCGGGCTCCGGACCCGGCGACGGCGCGCACCTTCGGGACCGAGTTTGCAGCCGCCCTCGAGGAGCGACCGGAGATCGCCGACGTGCGCGCGCGCGTCGATCGCGAGGCGTTCCTGCGCGCCTTGGGCGAGGGGGCTCTGCCGCGCTTGATGCCCGCCTCCCGCCGCGGCGAACTCGAACGTCGACTTTCACCCGAGAACGTCGATGCGGCCGTCGTCGGCATGCGTAGCGCACTCTCGGTTCCCGGCGCGATCGGACTCCGCTCGGCGCTCGTTTCGGACCCCCTCGGACTCGCAGTCGTTCTTGCGGAAGCCTTGGCGGCCTCCCGCCCCGATCGCGCGCTCGCCCCCGGCGCCGAGTCGCTCACGTCGACGGATGGCAGGAAGCTGCTGCTCCTGATCCGGCCGTTTGAGGCGGGCTACGACCTACAGGACGTGGAGCAACTGGCGCTCTCTCTCGAGGCGGCCGAGCGCGTCGCTCGAGACCGTTTCGGGAACGCCTCCGCCGTCACCGTCGACTATACGGGCGCATTCGCACACGCCCGCGAAGACGCGGCGCTGCTGCATCGCGACATCTCGCTCTACATCTTCCTTGCGTTGGTCGGTGTGCTCGCTGTGTTCTACGCGGGCTATCGGGATCTCCGGATCCTTCCCTTCGTCACCTATCACCTGAGTCTCACGACGTTGCTCACGCTGGCGCTCGGCATCGTGCTGCTCGGCAAGCTGAACCTCATCTCTCTCGCATTCGCGGCGATCTTCTACGGCCTCGGGATCGACGCCGCCATCCACTTCTATACGCGCTTCCTCGAAGAGCGGGTTGCCTGCGAGGATCCGGAGCAGGCGCTCTCGGCTACGATCGATGCGCTTCTTCCACCGACGTTGCTCGCGACGGCGACGACGGCGATCGCCTTCGGGGCTGTCGGGTTCTCTAGCTTGGAGGGCGTGGCCCAGCTCGGCTGGCTCACCGCGATTGGCCTGCTGCTCAACGTGCCGGGCACGTTCGTCGTGATGGCGGCCCTCCTTCTCTGGTTCGAGAGGCGCGGACGGCTTGCGCGGGTGCGCGCCCCGACGCGCGCGACGTGGCTGGCCGCCGTGGCCGTCTGGGTCGCACGGCATCGCCGGGTCAGCGTGCCGGTGGTCGGAGTCCTGTTCGCACTTTCGGCCGTCTCTGCGAGGCATGCGTCGATCGACACGGATCTGTTCCACCTTCGTCCGGCAGAGTCGCGCGCGCGCTCGGTGGAGAAGGAAATTCAGCGCGAGTTCGGCTTCACGGACCCCCACGGTTCGGTTCTGGTCGAAACACGGAACATCGGGGATCCCGACGCGATCGACTCCGTAGTGCGCGTGGCGGAGATCGTGACGGAGAGTCTTCGAGGTGCGCAGGAGGCGGGCGACGTGCGGTCCGTGACGAGCCTGGCGCCGCTCCTCCCGTCGCGCACGACGCAGCGGGAGCGCCTGGACGCTTGGGCGGCGCTACCGCGCGAGGCTGCCGCCGATCGTCTCGAGGTGGCCCTCGATGCGGCGGGCTTTCGCACCGAGATGTTCGCCAGTGCGATACGGATGCTGCGAGAAGTCCCGGCTCCCGCGGATCCCACCTCCGAGGTGCTCCCCGGACTCGAGATCTTGATCGAGCGACAACTCGAGCGCGACGACGAGGCTCTCTCCATCCTGGTGTCGTTCACGCCTACGGATGCGGCGGCCCTCGAGCGGGTGGCCGATCGATTGGTGCGCGAGACCGTGCTGCCGCCTGGGGTTTCGTTGATCGTCACCGGTCGTCCCCTGATGGAGGCAGAATTGGGCCGGAGCGCCCGCCGCGAGTTGTTGGGCTTTCTCGGCTTTGTGCTCGCGTGCACCGTGATTCTGATCGGCGCCCACGAGCGCCGTGTCGCCCCCACCCTCGCGCTCCTCGCGATCCCGGTGGGATCCGTCGTGGGTGTCCTCGGGCTCGCCGGGTTCTTCGGGATTCCGCTCACCCCGGTGAGCGTCGTCGTGCTGCCGCTCACCATCGGCATCGGGCTGGACGATTGCCTCTATCTCGTCGAGCGGTACCGGGAGAGCGGTGACGTCGGGGAGGCGGTCGCACGCGGCGGCCGCGCTTTGTCGATCACCACGGCGACCACGATCGCGGGGTTCGGCGCCCTGGCGCTCTCGCGTTACCCCGCCCTTTCCGGACTCGGTACGCTTGCCGCGGTAAGCCTCGCCATCTGTCTCGCGACGACCATCGTTCTGCTTCCGGCGCTTCTCTCGCCCGCCTGGCTGCGACGCAGCCGCGAGGATTCGTCCGTGGTGTCTTCGTGAGCGACGATGAGCTTCGTCGCGAGCGGCGGAGTCGGATCTGGCGAAGCCTGCTTGCGATCCTCGGTCTCGTCGCCCTCTTCGCGCTCATTCGACGGGCTGGTGCGGAGAACGTCTGGGATACGCTGGCCGGTGTTCGACCGGGGTGGTTGGCGGTCTGGCTCTTCGTCGAGGGTGTCATCTTCGTCGGCTTCGCCCTGCGGTGGCGGATGCTGTTGCGCAGCCTCGGCGCCGAAGTTCCGCTGCCTCGGTTGATCGGCGTTCGGGTGGCCGGGTTGGCGGTCGGCACGTTGACGCCGGGTGCGAAGTTGGGCGGGGAACCCCTGCGTGCGTATCTGATCGCCCGCGACGGTGTGCCGAGCGGCCCGGCCATCGCGAGTGTCGCGGTGGACCGTTCGCTCGAGCTCGTGGCGAATCTGGTGTTCGCGGTGGCGTACTGCGCCCTGTTCGCACTGCGCGATCAGGAAACTGCGTCACGGGTCCTCATCGTCGTCGTCGTGAGTGGGATCGCCTTCGTCGTCGCGACGGGGCTCCTCGTGCGTCGGCTCAAACGCGGAGGCTCGATCGTGCCGGCGCGGATGAGGAGCGTACTCGATCGTCTCGGCGCGTCCGAGGACGCGATTGAGCGAACCGACGAGGCCCTACGGGAATTGCTCTTCGCCCGACCGCGCATGCTCGCCGGAGCTCTCGGCGCATCGCTTCTGCTGAACGCGATCATCCTGACCGAGTACGGCGTGTTGTTCATCGCCTTCGGAATCTGGCCGACGCTGCCGGACCTCGCCGGCGCACTGCTCGGCGTGGGCCTGGCGCATGCCCTTCCGATTCCCGCTTCTCTCGGGGCGCTCGAAGGAGCGCAGGCGGTGGTCTTTGGTCTCGCTGACGACGATCCAAAACTTGCGATCGTCGCCGCGACTGCGGCGCGGGTCCGGGACATCGGATGGACCGTGCCCGGGGTAATCTATCTCGCCGTGACGGCGCTACGGCGGCGCGCGTCAGGTCGGAACGACGCGTAGTTCCTCGTATTCGAGGCGCTCTTCATTCCAGAGGTGTCCGGACATTCCGGTGATCGAATTGTCGTCGACGCCCACGACGATGTAGACGGCTTCGGGGTAGATCGGCTCGTCGAACATCTTGGCGCGAGCCTGGTCCTCCTTCGAGAAGTAGGCACGTCCGTTCGGGTGGGAGTGGTAGATGCAGCGGAGTTCGAAGTCCTGCGCGTCGACTTGCTCTGACACGGCGAGGAGTTCCTTCTCGTCCATGATGTAGCCGTCGCTCCCGTCTCGTGAGAACGTCTCGGGATCGGCTTTGTGCCGTGCGGTCGCTACGTTTTCGACGCGCCGAACGATTTCGACATCGTTGTCGACGTCATAAAGGATGAATCCGCAACACTCCTCAGGGAAGGCTTCACGGGCGTGCTTCTTGACCTCGATGAAGAGGCTCTTGGCCAGATGATACATGATGGGGGTAGATCAGCCTTCTACGCGGTCGGAAGTCAAGCCGCTCGGACGGTCGCTCAGCCCTGGATCTCGCCGCCACTCGCCTCGGTGAAGGCGGTGCGCAACTCGTCGTAGGTCCGGCAGACGGGGTATTGGGGGAACTCGGCGATGACGTTGTCGGGGGGACGGAACAGGATCCCGGCATCTGCGACGCCGAGCATCGTGGTGTCGTTGTACGAATCGCCTGAGGCGACACAGCGGAAGTTGAGAGCGCGCAGCGACTCGACGGCACGCCGTTTTCCGTCGTCTATGCGCAGCTGATAGCCGGTGATTCGATCTTCGGAGTTGACCTCGAGCGCGTGACAGAACAGACACGGATGACCGAGCTGCCGCATGAGCGGCGCCGCGAACTGATAGAAGGTATCGGAGAGGATGATCACCTGAGCACGCGCCCGGAGCCAATCGAGAAAATCGGCTGCGCCCTCCAGCGGGCCCATCCCATCGATCACTTCCTGGATCTGACCGAGGGAGATCCCGTGCTCATCGAGAATCCCCAGTCGGTACTGCATGAGATTGTCGTAGTCGGGCTCGTCCCGAGTCGTGCGGCGGAGCTCCTCGATTCCGGTTCGCTCGGCCACGTTGATCCAGATTTCCGGGATGAGAACTCCCTCGAGGTCCAGGCATGCGATCATGCGCGGACGCTACCGGAGCCTCGGTACGCCGACAACCGATGGCGCGCCCTGCTGGTGGGTCTTCTCGTCCTTCTCGTCTCGGCTTGCTCGGTCCGCACGCTGCGCGTCGGCACAAGTGGCGACTACCCACCGTTTTCCGTGCAGGAAGAGGGCGGAACCCGCCATGGCTTCGACATCTCGGTGGCGCGGGCCTATGCGCGCGACCGGGGCTTGGCGCTCGAGGTCGTGCCGTTTTCGTGGCCGGAACTCGAAGATGCGTTGCTCTCCGGGAAGTTCGACGTCGCGATGAGCGGGGTCACCGTGCGCGGCGACCGGCTGGTCCGAGGCCCGATGACGAGTTCCGTCGCCCGCGCGGACGCGATCGTGCTGGTGCGCGATGGGCGCTCCGGTGCGGAGATCGATCGGGAGGGTGTCGTGGTGGCGGTGAACCGGGGTGGGCACCTGGAGAAGCTGGCGCGCGCCAGGTTCCGTCACGCGACGATCCGCACGGTCGACGACAACCAGAGCCTCCCCGCTCTTCTCGGAGGGAGACGGGTGCATGCAGTCGTCACCGACACGCTCGAGGTCAAGAGCTTCGAGGCGTTCGATACGGAGGTGAAGGAGGTGCTCGCCCGCGACCGGAAGGCCTATTGGGTGACGCCGGCCCGTCCGGAGCTCGCGCTCGATCTGAACCAATGGATTGGAGCCCGGGCCGCAGACCGCTGGCTCGAGACCGAACGCAACGTGTGGATGGACGATCCGCAGCGATCGACGCTGCCCGTCGACGACGCTGCGTTGGTCGATCACATCGCGCAGCGACTGATGCTGATGCCGCTCGTCGCCGAGGTGAAACGTGCGAAGGGACTTCCGGTTGAGGCGCCGGGTCGAGAGGAAGTGATCGAGGAAAAATCGCGGGCGGCGGCAACCCGCGCTGGTCTAGATCCGACGAGCTACCTGGGCTTCGTGCGCGCCGAGATCGAAGCTGCGAAGAACGTGCAGCGGGCCGTGCTCGCCGGCGCGGTGTCGATGAACGCATCCGATCTGCCGGATCTCTCTTCGGACATCCGACCCGCCATCGATCGAATCGACGTCGCGATCCGGATGACGTTGCTCTGGGCGGCCCCGGTCGAGTCCTCGGTAGACGACCTGGTGGCGGCTCTTCGACTCGACGCGCGTGTACCGGGCCTGGACGACGAATCCCTCCGCGCGATTGCTCGTGCGGCGCGCGCGATTCCGGCGCCGGCGCGCCAACCTACTTCGTAGTGCGCGGCGCGATGGCGTAGAGGACGCCGCCGCACAACCCCCCGAGGGCGCCCACGGCCCACCACAGAAGGGCCAATGCCACGGCGTCGTCCGTCGCGATGCCGGCGTGAGGGAGCAGGTAGGCGTACGCCGCTTCGCGGAGGCCGAAGCCCCCGATCGTGATGGGGATCGCCGTCGCGAGCACGACGAGGGGGTGGTAGATCGCGATGAAGCTCAGGGGCACGGCGAGTCCGAGTGCGTCGGTGAGGAGCTTTTGCGTCACGATCTGTAGCGTGTGGACGATCACCGAGAGAGCGACCGCCCGTGCCAAGAGCCCCGGGTCGCGGAAGTACGGGAGGAGATCATCCTCCACGAGGGTCCGGATTCGATTGCCCTCCGGAAGGAGGCCCGAGAGTATCGGGGCCAGCGCCCACCCGGCGATCAGCGCGACTCCAAGTCCGATGAGGACGATCACGACGCTTTCGGGCAGATCGCCGCTCGGCCCGAGAAGGAGAGCAGCCACCGCAACGCCGACCAATGTGACGAGTCCGACCCACCGATCGAACACCACTGAGGAGAGGGCCCGTGCCTGCCCCGGCTCTGCGCGACCGAGGTAGAGCGTGCGCGTGCCATCCGACCCGAGAGTGCTCGGAACGGCGAGGCCGAAGAACATCCCCACGAAGTAGATGCGGGTGCATTCGATCATCGACGTGGTGAATCCGACGCCACGGGCGAGGGCATGCCAGCGAACCGCGCTCACGATCTGCCCGAGGATGAAGAGCCCGAACGCCGCCGCGAGGTACTCGGGTCGCGCGCGGAGGCAGATCTCGAGTACGTCGCCGAGCCCGACGCGGTAGAACAGAACCGCGAGGACTGAGACGCTGACGGCAACGCGCAGGGCCGTCTTGGCTATGAGATCCGCTCCCGCGACATGCGCCCGCGAAGCTACCGCCCCGCGGTCGTTCGTTGCAACTTCCGCGTGGGTTGCACCGGACGCCCCCTCCGGAGGTATCCTGCGGCGTGGCGCGGTCGATGGGAAGCGCGGACCTGCCCCTGCACGGGGGGCGGGTGCCGCAGTGGCTGGGAGAGCGGATGACGCGCCTGGGCGGCGTGATCTCGCAGGCGATCGTCCACCATTACGGCCGAGACGAGCTCCTGCGACGCCTCGCCAACCCGTTCTGGTTCCAGTCCTTCGGCGCGGTAATGGGAATGGACTGGCACTCCTCGG
Source organism: Candidatus Binatia bacterium (assembly GCA_029243485.1). NCBI lineage: Bacteria > Candidatus Binatota > Binatia (SeqCode) > Binatia bacterium. The sequence goes on from JAQWRY010000086.1 coordinate 464,514, forward strand.
GGATCACGACCTCGGTGATGGGAGCCCTCAAGCGCGGCCTCACGCCCATGTCCGGCGAACTCGGAATTCACGTCTGCGGTGGGCGCGGGAAGCACTCGCGGCGGACCCCTGAGGAGCTCTTCGACGTCGGCGAACGCGTCGGACTAGACGGCGCGGCCCTCGCCGTCACGAGCAAGCTCGTGGCAAAGGTCGATAGCGCAGCGGTCCAGGACGGCTTCGATCTGTATCTCCACAGCTTCGTCGTGGCAGATGACGGGAAGTGGGCGGTCGTGCAGCAGGGGATGAACCCCGACAGGAAGGAAGCGCGGCGGTATCACTGGTTGTCGGAGGGGCTCGAGAGCTTCGTGGAAGATCCGCACGCGGCCATCGAGGGTGCGGCGAAGGGGCGCATCGTGAATCTCGCCGACGAGCGCGCTCGCCGTGCCCGAGACGCGCAGCTTGCGTTGATCGTCGATGACCCGGAACGCGTGACGAGGGCCGTTCAGCACTGGAGCCCAGAGCTCGCTCTGGACGTCGAGAAACAGGATGCGGGCGCCATGGAGCCCATCACCCCGCAACCTGAATGGGAACCCGGCCCGCGTCTTCACCTGACGATGCCGAAGCGCCACGACGTGAACGCGTCCGACGTCGTACTGCGCCGCCTGCGCGGGACCATCGCGACGGCGCAGACAGCGGCCCCGCCGGACTTCCCCTCCCTCCTGCTCACGCCCGGGGTCGGTGCCCGCACGGTGCTGGCTCTCGCGATGGCGGCCGAGGTGATCCACGGGACGCCGTGTCGCTTCACCGATCCCGCGCGGTTCTCGCTCGCGCTCGGCGGCAAGGATGGCCACCCATTCCCGGTTCCGCTTCGAGTGTACGACGAGACGATCCGGGTTCTGAAGGATGCCGTTATGGCGGCAAAGCGTCTTCCGGGCGACGACCGGCTTGCCGCCATTCAACGCCTGGATCGCCAGGCGCGTTGGCTCGAGAAGGGTGCCGAAGGCCCCAGCTTCGAGGAGTTCGTTTCCCGTGAGCGCAAGCGTTCGCATTCGCTGGGTGGCCGCGCCGTCGGGGACAATCGGGGCGAGCGGAAGCCCCGGCGGCCCAGGGGGCAGCAGACGCTCCCAGGTTTCTGAGCGCCGGGCGGCGGCTCTCTGGTCGCGACGAACGTAGAATTCGCCGGGGCGGGGGTGGCGAGAGCGCGTCGCCTTTGGTGACTATGGGGCATGAGTCGACCGCGGATCTTCATCGATGGGCACGTCGGAACGACGGGGCTCCGCATCCGCGATTGGCTTGCTCCGCGCGACGACCTCGAGCTCTTGCAGATAGAGGAGTCGAAGCGCAAGGACCCGGACGCCCGCCGCGAGTTGTTGAATCGGGCAGATCTCGTGATCCTGTGTCTCCCCGACGCCGCCGCTCGCGAAGCGGTCACGTTGATCGAGAACGACACGACCCGGGTCGTCGACGCGAGCACCGCTCATCGTGTGGCGGACGGTTGGGTGTACGGACTACCGGAGATTAGTGCGGAGCATCGCGCATCTCTCGCGGCAAGTCGGCGCATTTCGAATCCGGGTTGTTGGCCGACGTCTCCGATCCTCAGTCTTCGACCGCTCGTCGACGAAGGGATCGTTCCGGCCGATGCTGCGATCTCCATCCACGGACTCTCCGGGTACAGCGGCGGCGGTCGCTCGATGGTCGAGAAGTGGGAGGACCCGGCGAATCGGCTGGTTGGGCTTTCGCACGAAGCTCCGTATGCGATGGAGCGTCGGCACAAACATGCGCCGGAGTTGCTGAAGTACTCGCACCTGTCGGCACCACCGCATTTTCTTCCGTCGGTCGGGCCATTTCGGTGTGGGATGCGAGTGGGTACTTCCCTTCATGCGGCGTCGCTCGCGCCGGGTGCGGATGGGAAGCGCATTCACGAGGTGCTCGCCGACTGCTACGCGAGCTCGAAGTTCGTGAATGTATGCGCGTATCGAGAACCTCTCGAGTCGGACGAGTTCACGTTCGATCCGCAGGCGTGCAACGACACGAACCGGGTCGACCTCCATGTCGCCACCCATCCCGACGGGCATGTTCTCCTGGTCGGTGTGCTCGACAACCTGGGGAAGGGCGCGGCCGGCGCGGCGGTTCAGAATCTCAACTTGATGCTCGGCCTCGACGAAGGCGCGGGCCTCACCGCCTGACCTAGTGTCCTGAGTCGAGCCGCTTGCCGAGCGAGAAGCGTTTCTCCACGGCGAACCCGATCCGCTCGTAGAACTCGACCACGGCCTGATTGTCGGCGCGGACCTGCAAGTTGACCTTGGGGCACCCGAGCTTGCGGAGGGCGTCTTCTGCCATCCCCATCATCCTTCGCCCGAGGCCTTCCCGTCGGTGTTCGGGTGCCACCGCGAGGTAGTTGATCCACCCGCGGTGGCCCTCGTACCCCGCCATCACGGAGGCGATGATTCGGCCGTCGCTCTCGGCGACGAACAGAAGACCGGGCTGAAATGAGAGCTTTAGGTCGATGTCCCGTTTCGGGTCATTCGATGGACTGACGAGCCCGCAGTGCTCCCAGAGACGGATGATGCCTGCCTGGTCGGCTGGAACGTACGTTCGTACGAGAAAAGATGCGCTACCGTCGGCCAATACGCCCGTTTCTCATCTGCACATCGCACGCGCAAGGACTTGACGAAGGGTGTACAAGAGAAACGGGTTCTCCGTTGGACAACATCGACCTCTCAGAACGAGCCCGAAGCGGAGCACGTGCGGGCTTCCCCTGGATCGCAGCCGTCTACGCGGCTGTCGGAGTGGTGTACATCGTGCATCCGCCCATCGAACCGGGTTGGTTGTATGCGGCGCTCGCGTTCTTCACGTCAAGTAGTTTCGTTTTTTTGTGGGCGTGGCTTCGAACCGCGCCGACGAGGTTGCTCGCGCCGCTGACGCTCGCCGCTGCTCTCACCGCGATCTTCTTTGCGTTGGCCTTCGTCGGCATTACCGGTGATGCGGGACAGACGACGACGTTGCTGATCACTCTGCTCGGGATCGGTTGTCTCGTTCTCGACCTCCGTACGATCGTCATCTCGGTGTTGGCTGGGACGTTGGGTTGGATCGCGTTGCTTCCGCTGCAAGCGCCGCCGCCGGCGGCGCACTGGAGTATCGACCTAGTGGCGACGGCTCTCTTGGCGATCGTAGTGACCGCAGTCCGACGCAGTACGTTCGTGGAACTCGAGATTCTGAACCGACAGAACCGTCTGCTCGTAGACTCCGCGGGCGAGGCGATCTACGGCGTCGACGCGGCGGGGCTGATTAGCTTCGTGAACCCGGTCGCGGAACGTGTCTTGGGACGGTCCCAGTCGGAGTTGCTCCGACAGTTGGAACACCCTCTCCTGCACCTCGAGCCGCGGGGCGAGCGGGTCTACCCCGCCGTCAGTTGTCCGTTCTGCCATCCGGCTCTCGACTCTTTCCGGACGGCTCTGCCGCTTCGGCGACCGAGCGGAGAGATTGCATGGGTCGAACTGACGCGCACCGACGCGCACGCTCCCGATGCGCTGCGTGCGGTGGTCACGATGCGCGATGTGACGGAGCAGACGTGGACGCAACGCGCTCTGCGCGCGAGCGAGGAGAAGAATCGCCTCGTCGTGGATACCGCCCTGGACGGCGTCGTCTCGATGGACCGCCGTGGACGGATCGTCGGGTGGAACCGCCAGGCGGAGAGGATCTTCGGTTGGACGCGCAGTGAAGTCGTCGGCCAACTACTGATGGATTGGTTGGTCCCCCCGTCCCTCAAACCGACGCTGATCGGTGAGGCAGAGCGGTACGGATCCACCGGCGACAGCCGCGTTCTGGGGCGCCGCCTCGAGGCCCGCGCGCTTCGAAAGAACGGAGAAGAATTCCCGATCGAGTTCTCTACGTCGTCGATCGGCACGGACAGCCAACAGCATTACACCGCGTTCGTGCGCGACATCACCGAGCGTGTGGAGGCCGCGGAGCGCCTTCGAGAGTCGAAGGAGGCCGCCGAGGCGGCCGCGGAGGTCAAGACCGAGTTCCTGGCGACGATGAGTCACGAGATTCGTACGCCGCTGAACGGCATCTTCGGGATGACGGAGTTGGCGATCGACACGACGGACGCCGGGGAGCGGAGCGACTTTCTCAACCGGGCACGTTCGTGCGCGCAGAGCCTCATGACGATCCTCAACGACGTGCTCGACTTCTCGAAGATCGAGGCCGGGCACCTGCCGCTCGAGAGGATCGAGTTCGAGCCGGAGAGTCTTCTCGACGGCGTGATCGACACGCTTGCCGCGGAGGCCCAGCGCAAAGGTCTCGAGTTGATCGGCTGCCTCGACCAGTCGGTCCCCGACCGGCTCATCGGCGATCCCGGACGGCTACGCCAGGTGTTGGTGAACCTGGGAGGGAACGCGATCAAATTCACCGAACGAGGCGAGGTGCTCATTCGCTTGTTTGCGGAACCGACGGCCGAGCACAATCACTTCATGGTGTCCGGGATGGTGCGTGATACCGGCGTCGGCATCCGGCCAGAGCACCAAAGCCGCATCTTCGAAGCGTTCACCCAGGCCGATAGCTCCACGACGCGTCAGTACGGCGGCACGGGTTTGGGCCTGACCATCGCGCACCGCTTGGTGGACGTGATGGATGGCACGATCGGGGTGGACAGCGTAGAAGGCACCGGGAGCGTCTTCTCATTCTCGGTTCCGCTGGCGGCCGAAGGGAACGGGACGGCGGAAGCGCCGCCTCTGCCGAGGGGATTTCGAATCCTGGTGGTGGATGACAACGAGGCGAGCCGCCGTCACCTGCTTCACCGTCTCCGGGAATGGGGTTGTTACGCCGACGGGGCGGCCGAGGGCACGACCGCGTGTACGCGCCTCAACGCCGCGTACCGCGAGGGTTCACCGTACGGCTTGGTCCTGATCGATCTCGACATGCCGGACCCCGACGGTGTCACGGTGGCTCGGTGGATTCGTGGAGCGGCGCAAGGGTCGAACGTTCCGATGGTGGCGCTCACGCCGCTTGCGACGTCGCCGGAAATCGAGGTCGAAGGGCTGGGCTTCCAGGCGTCCGTCACGAAGCCGATCAAGCAGAAGCAGTTTCGCTCCGCGATGACCGCGGTGTTCCGGCGTGCGGGCCATCGCAAAGGCCCGCCTGTGCGCGCGGTGCCGCGTCGAACGAAGAGAGCCTGAAGAGTCGGCTCAGCTTCCGCCCGGCTTTGGCTTGGCCTCGAACGCGACGAACACCAGTCCGGGCCCGCGCTGAACCTGCAGCACGGCCGCTTCTCCGCCGGGCAACTGATCGATCTCTTCTCGCAGCTGCTCGAGCGTGACGATGTCTGTGCCGTTCACGGCGATGATGACGTCACCCGGAACGAGTGGCATTTCGAACAATGGACCGTCGGCCGCTCGGCCGGCGACCGCGACCCCGCGCGAGATGCGCAGCGGGGGCAGATGTTTCGTGACCTCACTGTCTAGCTCGATACCCAGGATGCCGAGGCCGGGCACCAGGTTCTTCTCTGGGCGCACCATTTCGGCGATGCGCTCAGGCTCTCCTTCGCGCTCGCGCACGGAGACGTACTCCGTCGACTTTACGCCCGCGCGTTCGATCTCCATCTCGATCACGTCGCCGGGGGGATGCTGGTACACGTTGACCTCGAGCTGCCGGCCGTTCTCCATCGGCTTGCCGCCCATGCTGAGGATGATGTCGCCGATCTGGAGACCGGCGGCGTAGGCCGGCCCGCCGGGCTCGACGTCTCCGAGGACGACGCCACGGTCGCGACCGAGACCGAGGGCGTCCGCGAGGAGCGGAGTAATCGTTTGCGGGAACGCGCCGATGTTTCCGCGCCGGACACGGCCGTTCGTCTTCAGCTGCTGATAAACGGACTTCACGATGTTGCTCGGCGCGGCAAAGCCGATGCCTTCGCTGCCGCCGGAGTGGGACAAGATGAAGGTGTTGATCCCGACCAGATTGCCCTCGGTATCGACGAGGGCTCCGCCGCTGTGGCCCGGATTGATGGGTGCGTCGGTCTGGATGTAGACCATCCGGTCTTCGGGTCCGCGCTGACGCCCGAGGGCGCTCACGACGCCGAGAGACACCGAGCCGCCGAGGCCCATTGGGCTGCCGATGGCGACGACGAGCTCGCCCGTGCGGAGCTTGTCGGAGTCGCCGATCTTCACGGTCGGCAGGTTCTTCTCCGAGACCTTGAGCAGCGCGAGATCGGTTTCGCGATCGAGCCCGACGAGCTTCGCTTCGACCTGCTGGCCGCGCGGTCGAACGATTGAGTTCTTTCCGCCCTTGCCCTTGTGCTCGTGCGGCAGAACGACATGAACCTTCTGCGCGCCGCCGATCACGTGTGCGTTCGTGATGATGTAGCCGGAAGCATCGATGATGACGCCGGAGCCGGTCGAACGCTGTGTCGTGAGGAGACTGCTCGTCGCCGCGGAAGAGAGTCGCGCGGGGCCACCTGGTCCGTACCCGGTGGCGAGCACCTGGACGACGCCGGGCTGGACCCGTGCGACGAGGTCTTCGGTGGCGTCGCTTAGCGCCGTCAGATTGGTGCCGGCTTCGGCAGGTCCGGCCGCCGAGAAGAGAACCGTTGCGAGAACGGCCGCGCATGCGATCAGGCGTGCATTCATGAAGAAGATGGGTAATCGAAGAGAACCAGGGAAACACCCCGAGATGGGCTCCATGCGACGAAATCCCCGAAACCTCCGAGTTCCCGGCGCGCTCCTGCTGGCCGTTCTTCTGTGCTTGGCGCCGACCCCGGTGCCCGCCCTCGAGATGATCGAGACCTTCGATCGCGATTGGACCGCTCCCGATGCGGCCACCTGCCGCGGAGGGCACGGAGCCTTCGTCCGCCGGGTCACGAGCGGGGCCTGTGGGGATCCGGGCTCGTTCTCGTGGGAAGGTGCCCCCGGCGCGGAACACGGGGCGCCGGCGTGTCGGGGCGCGGCGGGCTGCGATGGTGATTCGGTCGCCGTCCACCGGTTCGCGGAATTCGAGGCGGACGGGGGACCCTTCGGAACGGCGAACCGGGGCGTACTCGAGATCATGACGACCCGCGACCGGCAGGCGTCGGAGACGGGCCGCCTGCGGGTGGATCTCCACGTCCACGAGGACGTCGCGGTGGGCGGCGCGGGAGAGCACTACCTCATCCTCCATAACCTCACCGTCACCGAGACCGCGTGTGACCGGGACTGCGCTGGTATCGCCGACACGGCGACGAGCCACGGGGACGGGCCGGACCGCTATCGGTGGTACGGGGTCATCGGGGGTGCGTTCGGCGAGCCCGCCGATCGCGACTCCCCGATTCGGGGAGGGAGCGTCGGGTTCGCGGTGGAAGTACCGAACGAGGTCTCGGAATCGGGAGGGCGGCCGAACGACCTGATCGACGTTTCGTACTTGCCCTATAGCGTCGGTGGAAAGGGCGTGGCGTTCCCGGCGGGGTGGTACCGGATCGAAATCGAGCGGGGCGCCGAGTCCTATCGGTACTCGGTTCTGCGCTTTGACGGGGCAGGCTTCGTTCCGATCGTCCCCGACGATGCCGCGCAGGGAGGCACGCACGAGCGTCGCTTTCCGACCGCATTACTGGCGGAACCCCTGGGCCGGGCCCTCCCCCCCGGCTACATCGGCCTCACTGTGGCCTGGTTCGGAGGAGCGGCGCGCGCGGGCGCGCATGTCGATTGGGACCATCTACGGGTGGACTGGTAGGCGCGGCTGCGTACAATAGGGCCTTGCCCAAGCCGTGCGGGCTCCGGCGTAACGCTCGATTCTCCTTGCTTGCTTGAGGATCCCTCCTTCCATACCGATATATCCGCAGAAGCCAGACTTTTTCCTTCAATTGCGCGGGCTTGCACCCGCGTGTTTCATTTTCGGGCACCCTGAGAGGCGATGTATTTTGTCTTGAGCACCGGGCGCGCCGGTAGCAGGACCATCGCTACCGCCCTCAATCAGATTCCGGGCACCGTCTGCCTGCATCACCCGCAGCCGGAGCTCGCGGCGGAAGCCACCGACTTCTACACCGGTGGTTCGTCGCGCAATGAGCTCGCGCAGACGCTGCGCGAGACCCGCGAGGCGACTGTCGACGGCAAGGTATACGGGGAAGTGAACCTGCAGCATACGCTGCTCTTCCCGATCCTGCGCGACGTCTTCCCCGAAGCCCAATACATCTGGCTGATTCGCGACGGCCGCGATTCCGTCGCGTCGATGTACTATCGCGGTTGGTACGACGAGGTGTATCCGCGCCAGGGCATCATGTGGCGGCGGGCCCGTCTGCATGGGGATCGCACCGGCGACTTCTCCTCGGAGGAGTGGGAGAGCCTCTCTAGGTTCGAGAAGTGCTGCTGGTGCTGGAGTAAGTACAACCGGTTGATCGAGACCGAGTTGTCGGGACTCGACGAGTCCCTGCACACCAAGGTTCGCCTCGATCGCCTCACATCCGCGATCCCTCGCTTGCAGGCATTCCTCGGGCTGTCCGAGCAAGGAAAGGTCGTCGTCGAGCAGCTGAACACCGCGCGGCAACCCGTGAGCTACTGGACTCGCTGGACGAAGACGCAACGCGCCTCGTTCGAGCGTTTTTGTGGTGAGGATATGGATCGCTGGTTCCCCGAGTGGCTTTCGCCTTCGGGCATCTGGCGGGATTTGGCGGCCGAGCCCGTGCACCACCCGGGCCGGGTCGAGTCGCTCGTCCGTTCCGGTCGAGCCACTGCGGAGAAGGTGAGTAAGAAGCTCGGTCGCGTGAGCGGCGGGCTCCCCGGATGACCGAGGCGGCGAGCCGCCCGGCAAACCCAAGTTAGGAAAACCATGAGCAGGAAGTTCGGTGTCGGCGTCGTCGGAGCGGGGGCAATCTTTCCCTCGCACCTGCAGGCGTACAAATATCTTTCAAAGCGCTTTCGGATCGTCGGGATCTCCGACACCGACGAGCTTCGCCTGCGCCAGGCAGGCCAGAAGCACTTCCTTCCGGTTTCGACGACGGACTACCGCGAGCTTCTCGCGCGCCCCGACATCGACATCATCGACATCTGCACCCCTCCGGGTGTGCATGCGCAGATCGTGAAGGACGCGCTCGTCGCGGGGAAGTGGGTCATCTCGGAGAAGCCTCTCGCCCCGACGCTGGCCGAGGTCGACGAGCTCATCGAGTTCGAGAAGCAGTACCCGGGCAAGCTCTCGACGGTGTTCCAGCGCCGCTACGCGACCGACGTCGAGCGCCTCATGCGGTTGAAGGACGATGAATCGCTGGGACGTCTCGTCGGCGGAACGTTTAATCGGACCGCGCGCGGCGCCTTCGTGCAGAACGCCAAGAACTGGGGCAGTTGGAAGATGTCCGGTGGCGGCACCGTGATGACCCAGTTCGTACACGAGCTCGATCTGATGTGTCTCGTCTACGGCGAGCCCGAGAGCGTCTCGGCGATGATGGATACCGTGCACCTCGACATCGAGTCGGAAGATGCGTTCGCCGCGACAATTCGATTTAAGAACGGTGCGATCGTGTCGTGTAGTTCGTCGACGGGAGTCGGCAAGTCGGGGGTCATGTTCGACGTCGTCGGTACCAATAAAGTCCATCGCTACGCGTCCAAGAGTGACGACGACGGCGGCGGCAGTGGGCTTGCCCGCTTGCAGACTCTCGCGACCAAGGTGGTCGAAAAGGGCGGCGACAAAATCAAAGGCAAGCTCGGACGCCCTACGAAGAAGAAGGGCGACGGTGGCAGCCACCGCCCCTACTTCGAGGCGATCCTGAAGGCGCTCGACATGGATCAGCCGTTGCCCGTGGGGCCGGCGTCGTCGCGACCCGCCGTGGAACTCGCGACGGGGATCTACACCTCGGCTATTCTCGGGGAGCCGGTCGTGTTCCCTCTCGGTTCGTCGGCGACGTACTACAACGGCATCACCGCCGAGATTTATCGCACTCGACCGGGTGCCGGCGGTGACAAGAATAATTTGACGGCGATCAGCGGGAGACAGGCAGGATGAGCGAAGCGGGCGCGAATGGCGCAAACGGCAAGCTGGCGATCTTCGGCGGCAAGAAGGCCGTCACGATAAAGCGCCCGACGGACAAGTGGCGCAAGGTCACGTTCAAGGACATCGTCTCGGTTCTCTACAGCGGCCTTCGCGACGTGAACACGATCTCCGATGGCCGTGGTGCGCAGGGTCAGTTCGAACAGAAGTGGGCCAAGATGGTCGGGACGAAGTACGGCCTCGCCATGAACAGCGGCACGTCGACTCTGCACAGCGCCTATTTCGCGGTGGGCTGTCGCCCCGGCGATGAAGTCATCGTGCCGGCGTACACGTTCTTCGCTTCGACCACGCCGATCCTGCAGACTGGTGCGACGCCCGTCTTCTGCGACGTGGACGAGAACACGCTCATCGCGGATCCGGAGCACGTCGAGAAGCTCATCACGCCGCGCACCAAGGCGATCTGTGTCGTTCACGTCTGGGGAAACCCGGGCAAGATGGACGCGTTCCTCGACATTGCGCGTCGACATCGCGTGGCGCTGATCGAGGACTGCTCACACGCGCCCGGCGCGACCTACGCGGGTCGGCCGGTTGGTTCGTGGGGCGACATCGGCTGCTTCAGCCTGCAGGGCGCCAAGGCCGTTTCGGGTGGGGAGTGCGGTATCGCGACGACCGACGATCCGGTTCTCTACGACCGGATGCTCGCTCTGGGGCACAACGGCCGCACGGGCAAGCAGCAGAAGGCCGGAACGTTCGAAGAGCTCGACAACATCAGCTTCGGCTTGAAGTACCGTCCGCACGTATACGGCGTTCTGCTCGCGGCGGGTGGCCTCGAGCGGCTTCCGATGCTCAACGACCTGCGACGCCGCAACTACGGGATCCTCGAGGAGGAGCTGCGCGGCTGCAAGGGAATTCAGCCGGTCGGCACGTACGACGAGGCCGAGCGAGGCGGCTTCCTCAACTACATTTTGAAGTACGATCCGAAGGAGTGCAGCGACTGGTCGCGCGAAGCCTTCGTCCAGGCCGCGAAGGCCGAGGGTGTGCCGCTGAACGTTGATCGCTACACGCAGTTCGGTCAGCGTTGGGCGCTTCTCCCCGACTCGCCGATGTTCCAGACGATGGATACGAGCGAACTCGGCGGCCCGATGGGTGTCGCGTTGGAGAACTTCCGCAAGAGTCGGGCGCCCGAGTTGCCGAACACGAGGAAGCTGGTGACGCGCTTGGTGTCGTTGCCGGGGTTTGCGAGTGTTCCGCCCGAGTACGTGCGTGAATGCGCGCGCGCTCTACGCAAAGTAGCGGAAGGCGCGAGCAACGTCAGCGACTTCCGCGAGGTCTAGCGCCGAGGTGCGCTAGCGCGCGGTTTCCGTTCGGGAGTCCTTGGGCCCGCAGGGCTTTCGTGTAGAGTCTCCTTCGCATGCGGCGGTTCGGGCTGATTCTTCTCGTTCTTCTGGTAGTGCTGGGCGGGGTACTGGGCCTCGCCCTGCTGAACGTGAACCGGTACTTGAACGAGAACCGGGATTGGATCGAAGAGCGGACGGAGTCCGCCACCGGCCGGCGCATCTCGTTCGGCGAGATCGGGCTGTCGCTCTGGGGCGGTTTCGGGGCTCGCGTTTCCGACCTGCAGGTCGCGGACGACCCGGCCTTCTCCGACGAGCCGTTCCTTCGGGCCGGCGTGGCTCGCGTGAAAGTCGCGATCCTGCCCGCGCTCTTCGGCAGAGTCGAAGTGCAGGAGATCGTACTCGAGGATCCGACCGTCCGCGTCATCCGCGATTTGAGCGGGATGAACTTCGAGACGCTCGGGGCCCCGGGCCCTGCAGAGCCTGCCGCTTCCGGGCCGCCGAGTTCCGAGGGCGACGAGAATGAGTCGGCCCCGCTGGGAATCGCGCTTCTGATCGGCCTCGTGACGATCCGCGACGGTGAGGTCGTGTACGTCGATCGCACGGTCTCCCCCGCGACGAGCACCGCCTTGCAGCACCTCGATGTGAGTGCCATCGGAGTCGGCAGTGACGATCCGGTGGAGGTGTCGTTCGCCGCTGCGGTGCTCGGAGCCGATGAGCCGAACGTGCGGATCGACGGGCAAGTCGGCCCGCTGACGTCGGCGACTGCCAAGAATGTGGGCGCGGTTTCGCTCGATCTCGCGGTTCGCATCGGCCCGGTCGTTCTCGACGAGATGCGAGGGCTTCCGGGAGCGGGCGAAGCGATGCCGCCGGAGTTGTCCGCTCCGGATCCTTTGACGCTCGTGGCGCGCATCCAGGGCAGCCCTTCGCGCCTCGGCTTCGAGGTGGACCTGGACGCGACGGCCGCGCGACTGGGCTACGGGGACGCGTTCCACAAGGGTGCCGGAGTCCCGCTCACACTTGCCGTGTCGGGTACGCAATCTTCAGAGCAGATCGATTTGACGAAGCTCGAGTTGGTGCTCGCAAAGCTGGAGCTCGGCGGCTCCGGAACGGTGAAGCTGGGCCCGGACGCGAAGATCGACGTGCGTATCGACGCCGACGGCGCGCCCCTCGCTGGGTGGAACGAGATCCTCCCCGCGCTCAAAGGGTACGACCTGGCGGGCACGGTCTCCGTTCACCTGAGCGTTGCGGGGAAGGTGGACGGGACGACACCCCCGGCGGTCACCGGGACAGTGGCGCTGGCGGAAGTCTCGGGGCAGCAAGAAGGATCGACCGACGAGATCGAGGGTCTGTCGACGAAGCTCGAGTTCACGGGCAAAGCGACCCGGTTCAAGGGGGACGTTCGGATCGACCGGGGCTCACTCGGCAACGTACCGTTCGATACGTTCGGCGCAGAACTCGCGATGGCGGACGACGTTGCGTCGCTCCAAAAAATCGAGATGAACCTGCTCGGTGGCTCCTACGAAGGAAAGGGTAAATATGATCTCCGTGATGCCGAAGCGCCTCGGTTCGATTTTAGTCAGGAGCTGCGCGGCGTCGACGTGAGCCGGATGCTTGCGAGTCAGTCGCCGAGCGCGGGGGGGCGAATGACGGGGCGCCTCTCGGGCAAGCTACAGGTGGCCGGCTCCGGCTCCGGCGCGGAGGCCGTCCACAAGACGCTTCGTGGAGACGGGAGCGTCGTGGTGACCGACGGCGTTCTGGTCGGGGTGAATCTCGCCGAGTTGGTACTCGAGAGCCTCACCGGAATCAGCGGGCTGACCGGCCTGCTCTCGGATGATCTCCGGACGAAGTACGCCGATCTCTTCTCGGCGGACGACACCACGTTCGAAAGGATGTCCGCCTCGGTCCTCATAGAGGACGGGCGTGCCCGCACGGACGACGCGATCGTAGCGGCGCGCGACTACACGCTGCGCGGCGAGGGTTCGGTCGCCTTCGATGGAGAGCTCGACTTCACCACGACGCTCGTTGCATCCGAAGAGCTGACCGGAGATGTGATTCGCAGCGTGCGAGAAGCGCGCTACATCACGAACGACGAACAGCGTGTCGCGGTCCGGGCCCGGATCGTCGGCGTCCTCCCGGACGTGAGCGTCAAGCCGGATGCGGAGTTCGTCGCGAAGGCCCTGACGAAGGGCGCGATCGGCGCCGGCCTCGAGCTTCTCGGCGGGGGAAAGAAGAAGGACGCCTCCGGCACGAAACCCGGCGCGCTCGCGGCCGATTCAGAGGCCGAACCGAAGCGCCCCGAAGACGTCGGAGCCGAGCTCATCGAAAAGGGGCTCCGCGGCCTGTTCGGAGACTGACCGGGCTCTATTGCCGCCGATTTCTCCCATCTGCCATCAAGCTGACGTCACTACTACGTTCTAGCCGGCATCGGGATCTACGGCGACGTCAAGAATGGAGCGACGCACTCGATCGGGTTCGCTCGGCCCTGCCCGAAGAGGCCGATCTGATCCTCATCGAACGTCTGTCGGAGTCAGAGGTCGGCGCCCGCGTGCAGTCTGCCCATCTCTTTCTCGCGATCTCCCCCGACGAAGCGTTCGGGCTCCCGCCGCTCCAGGCCATGTGCGCGGGTTGCTGCGTCGTCGGCTTCCCGGGGATGGGTGGCTTCGAGTGTCTGCGGCATCGCGAGGTCTTGCAGGCGACGGCTCGGAAGGGAACTCAGCGCCCGGCGAAGCTGCGGCGACGTTTGCGCGGTGCCGGTGCATCGTCGCCGCGATGCCAGGAGAATTCGTTGTTCTGTGAGCGCGTCGATCCGGGGCTACGGTCGAGTTCTCCCCGCATGGGCGCGCGGACTTGCATCCTAGGCAACGACTTCGCGGAACGGCGGATCGTCGCACGGGGACGCAGGACGAACTCCACGAGGAGGCACAGCGGCACGGAGACGATCATCCACAGTGCGACGCCGAGCCAACCTTCTACTTGCGAGAGGAAGGCCCAACCCGAACCGGCGAAGAGCAGCAGAAGCCCGACGCCGAGTGGGGCATCCCGTGCGAGTCTCCTCCTGCGTGCCGCATACTGAGCGTCCCTGCTGAAGCCGGGAGTAGTTTCCGCTAGACGCATTCGCCCCGACCATGGCGAAGCAGGTGGCGTCAGGCAAGCGCCAATGTGTCAGTTCGGTGAACGCGCGTTCAACTTTTCCGGTCGAGTGACGCCGGGTTTAGGTGGGAGCCTCACCCTGGATAGTGACGCGGTGAATCACTCGCGGCGCGTCCGAGTAGTCGGCGATCGCGTAGTGCATCGTGCACCGGTTGTCCCAGAATCCGATGTCGCCCTCTGTCCACCGGCGGCGGCAGAGGAATTCGGGCTGCGTCGAGTGGCGGTATAGGAAATCGAGCACGGCGTCGCCCTCTGCCATGGGCAGATTCACGATGTGAGACGTGAACGTGGGGTTCACGAAGAGACATTTTCGCCCTGTCTTCGGGTGGGTCCGGATGACCGGATGGTGGGCGCTTGGCAGGTCGAGTTTGGCGAATCCAGCCATGCCTTCGCCGATCTCGGTGCCCGGGTCGGCCGGATTCACCTTCGCCGAGAGCTCGCGCATGACCGTCTTCACCGTGCCCATGAGGTCGTGGTAGGCGACGACCCCTTCGAGATAGGTTTTCATCTTGTCGGAGAGTGCGTCGTAGGCCGCGTAGAGATTCGCGAACATCGTATCGCCGCCGTACTCGGGCGACGTACGCATGTGGAGGATCGAACCCATCGGGGGTTCCGGCGAGATCGTGATGTCGGTGTGCCAGAGGTCGGCGCGACCGCCCTCCTGACCCGCGAGCACGACAATCTCTTTATGATCGGGATGTGTCGGTAGATACGATGGATGGTCGGTGGTGAGTGAGCCGTACGCTTCCCCGAACGCGATGTGCTGCTCGGCGGAGATGTTCTGCTCGGGCAGGAAGACGACGAGGTGCTCGAGCAGTGCCTGTTCGATCGCGCCGATCGTCTCGCGGTCGATTCCGCTCTTGAGGTCGATTCCGTGGATCTCTGCGCCGAGCGATCCGGCGATGGGGCGAATGTCGAGCTGGGTCATTGTCGTGCTCCCTTCGGACTGCGCTTGTTTCCCGCCTTCGGCTTGAAGGTTCGGATGGCGATGTGATTTGTGGCTTCGAATCCGCCGGAGATGAAATCGATCAGCGCTGCGCCTCGTTCTCTCGCCTCGAGCGGTGCGGCGTCGGGTCCGGAGGTTGCGGCGGGGACCATCAGGTCGGCGAGGGAACGCAGGCTCGTCTCGAGTGCGATGCCGAGTCGAATGCTCACCAACTCGGGTGGCAGGTCCGGGAGCGCACGCTGTGCCATCGGGCCGATTCGCTCTATGCCGTTCCCGAAGTGTTCGCGGATGAACGCGGGATCGAGCCGGCGGTCGCTCCAGGCGCGGGCGATGAACCGCGCATAGCGAATGCCGTCGTCGCCTTGCTCGAGCACCAGGTCGAGGAGCGGACCGACGATCGCCTCGACGACCTGCCGGGCCGTCGGAGGATCGTCGTCGTTCTCGATTGCGTCCAGAAGCTCGCGCCGTTTCGCCATGAGGGCCGGCATGCGTCGCAGGAGGATGGCTTCGAGGAGCTTTTCCTTGGTGCCGAAGTGGTAGTGCAGCGCCGCCGGGCTGAGGCCCGCGGCGGCGTTGATCGCCCGAAGCGATACGCCCTCGAGGCCGCTCTCGGCGAAGAGTTCCTCGGCGACGTTGAGGATGCGCTCCCGTGCGGATCGGTCTGACATCTCTTCCGAGCATGGACTTATCAAATGATAAGATCAAGTGATAGGTGAGGCGCCGGTCGCTTTCAGGCCGATAGGGCCCGAGAGTCTGGTGAGGGCGGTTTCAGCGACCGAGGGCGGCCCGGACGGGCCCGACGAGAGTCTCGGCTATGACCTGGTAGCCGGCGTCGTTGGGGTGCACCCAGTCGATGTGGAGCGTCTCGTTGCCCCCCGAATCGAACACCGGGAGCAGGTCGACGAGGGCCACGTCCTCGGCGGCCGCAACCTCGCGCGTGATCTCCTGGTACACCGGGTGCGCATCGATGTTCGCGTCGACCAACGCGCGGGGATGTTTCCAGTGCGACGCGACACCGGCGCGCGTGTCTTCGTCGCTCAAGATGGGCGGGTACACCAGTAGGACCGGTTCGCTTCCTTTCTCGCGCAGCGTGCGGACGGTCGCGACGAGATTATCGCGGTACTGCACCGGTGAAATCGACGGCGTGAAGTCGACCAGTGGGGGGCGCGTGTCGGCCCGCGGCTGGGCCAGGTAGTCGAACATCGTCGCACACACCCGGCTCGCGAAGCACGCGTAGGCGCCGCGGCGGACCCACAGCTCCTCTTCGGCGGTTTGGTACGCCGGGAAGTGATCGTTGAACCCCGTCATCACCAAGGTGACCGGTGCGGGATCGTCGTTCCGTTCGGCGAGGAGTCGGGCGGACTGTGACGTGTATCCGGGAACGCCCAGATTTCGCACCGGCTCGCCGAGCAGGCGGGCGAGCGCCGCCGGGTAGGTGCGGCCGTTCACCGAACCGTACCCGAAGGTCGTCGAGTCCCCGATGCAATCGACAGTCGGTTTCTCCTCGCCTTCGCTGGTGAACCGATTGCCCGCTTCGTTAGTCGAGAACGGCTGGACCAACTCGCGGCCCTTCCATTCGAGGTGCGGCCTGAGTGTCCAGGCGAGGTCGCGGTCGGGCTGATAGAACGCCGGAAACTTCGGAAAGAGGAGGACGCGATCTCGGTTGTCGGGAGCGTGGTAGCCGACGAGCCGCAGAACCAGCTCGAGCACGATCCACGGCAAGAGGAAGGCGGTAACGAGCTTCGCCAGAGTTCGCATCAACTCCTCAGTCGCCCGCGCTTCTGCCGCGGCCGATCGCGATCTTGTACGTGAAGGACACGGGCGGAGTCCCTTCGTACCAGATGCCTGGTGTCGCCCCAATTGCGCACGCTACAACGACGGGCATGTTCACGAGTGTCGATCACATCATCGTCGCGGTATCGGACCTGGACGGGGCGACGTCCGACTACCGGACGCTTCTGGGCCGCGAGCCCTCGTGGCGTGGGGATCATCCGGGCCAGGGTACGGCGAACACGCTCTTTCGACTCGGCAACGGTTATCTGGAACTTCTCGCCGCGACCGGCGAGGGCGGTCTTGGGGATTTGGTCCGCCAGCGTATCGAGACCTCGGGCGAGGGCATCCTGGGCTTCGCGCTGCAGTGCGAGGACGCGGCGGCCTGCGCGACCACGCTCCGGGAGCGTGGGATGAGCCCCACCGATCCGGTCGACGGCTCGGGGAAGGACGAAAAGACGGGCGCCGAGCGCCGCTGGCGCAACGTCTATCTCTCCCCGGACGAGACCCGGGGCGTGCTTATCTTCGCCATCGAACACCAGTCCCCACCCGACGCGTTGCCCGACGCCGTCCCTACCCACGGCGACGAGGGGGCGGTGCGTGACTTTGACCACATCGTCGTGATGACCAAGGACGCCGACGGTGCTCGCGAACTCTACGGTGATCGTTTCGGAATTCGCATGGCGCTCGACAAGACGTTCGAGAAGTTCGGATCGCGGCTCGTGTTCTTCCGATTGGGAGGGATGTCCATAGAGATCGGTGCGTCTCTGAACGAGGAGCCCGACCCCGCTGCCCCGGACTCCTTGTGGGGCCTCGCGTACCGGGTGCGCGACGTCGCGGCGACGCAGGCACGGATCGCGAAGGCCGGCCTCGCCGTGAGCGAGGTGCGTGAGGGGCGAAAAGCGGGCACGCTCGTGTGCACGGCGAAGGAAGCGACGCACGGTGTTGCGACGCTTCTCATCGGTCCCGATCCGGGCGCCGAACGCACGGCTCATTGAAACGAACGCTCGGTCGAAATCCTTGACACTTTCGAGGATTTGAAGAACGTGCCTCCTATGAGCGCTCATTCGGATGTTCTCGTCGTCTTCGGAGCCTCGGGAGACCTGGCGAGGAAGATGACCTTCCCGTCTCTGTATCGTCTGGCGAGGCGCAAACTGCTCAAGGTGCCGATCATCGGCGTCTCGTTCTCGGACTGGACCGACGCGGACCTGAAGGCCTACGCCAAGAAGGCCATCCGCGAGGCCGGCCTGCGCGTCGACGCGAAGGTCTTCGCCCGCATGACCCGCGGGATGAAGTTCGTGAAGGGTGACTATACGAAGCTCGACACGTTCGAGCGCGTGAAGGCGTCGGTCGGAAAGGCCAAGCGGCCGCTCTTTTACCTCGAGATTCCGCCTGCCCTCTTCCAGACCGTCGTCTACAACCTCTCCAAGGTGGGGCTGACCGAGAACGGACGCGTGATCATCGAGAAGCCGTTCGGCCACGACCTGGCGTCGGCGCAGGCGCTGAACGTGTCGCTGCTGAAGGTCCTGCGCGAGGAACAGCTCTACCGGATCGATCACTACCTCGGGAAAGAGCCCGTCCAGGACTTACTCGTCTGGCGCTTCGGGAACACGATGTTCGAGCCGGTATGGAATCGCCGGTACATCTCGAACGTCCAGATCACAATGTCGGAAACCGTGGACGTCGCCGACCGCGGTTCGTTCTACGATGCCGTCGGTGCACTCAAAGACGTGGTGCAGAACCACATGATGCAGGTCGTTGCGTTGCTCGCGATGGAGCCGCCGGTCAGCGCTGCTGCTCAGTGTCTGCACGACGAGCAGATCAAGGTCTTCAATTCCATGCGGCCGATTGACCCGGTGAACTACGTGCGAGGGCAGTACGACGGCTTCACGAAGGTCGACGGCGTGGCCAAGAAGTCGCGCACCGAGTCGTACTGCGCTCTGCGGATCGACATCGATTCGTGGCGGTGGGAGGGCGTGCCGTTCTTCCTCCGCACCGGGAAGGCACTTGCCGCCAAGGCGACCGAAGCCGTCGTGGAGTTCCGCAATCCGCCGAAGCAGCTCTTCGACGACGCCGGGTGTGCAGCGCCCGAAACGAACCGGCTCCGGTTCCGACTGGGGAGTGACGCGGGCGTGTCGATCGAGGTGCAGGCCAAGAAGCCGGGTGAGGGGATGCACTCCGAGCCCATCGCGCTCAACGTCGACTTCGCACAGGCCCTCGGGGACTCGCCGCTGCCGTACGAGCGCCTCCTCGGCGATGCGCTTGCCGGGGAGTCGACTCTCTTCGCATCCGAGCGGGCCGTGGAAGGGACCTGGGCCGCGATCGACCCGATCCTCGGCGACGTGGGTCCGATCCGGAAGTACGCGCGCGGTTCGATGGGGCCGAAGGAGGCCAACCGGCTGACCGCGGAGTACGGCGGCTGGGTCGACCCGATCGGGGTGAAGGCGAAGTAGCGCAGTCGGACGCTTTTCAGGTGGTGGTCGAAGCCTCGCCTACGCGGGCGGCCAGCAGCTCTCCGACCTTGCCGAGGAACACCTCCGGCGCGACCGGCTTTTGCAAGAGCACTGTCGATGGGTCGAGCAAGCCGTGGCGGTCGGTCAGGTCGTTGGCGTAGCCGGAAACGAACATCGTCGGCAGCGGGCCGAGCTTCGCGGCGACGTTCAGGGCGAGCTCGGGACCGCTCATCCCCGGCATGACGACGTCGGTCACGAGCAGGTCGATCTCTGCATCGAGCCCGTCGAGGAGATCGAGTGCTGCGGGTCCACTCTCCGCATCGAGGACCCGGTATCCGCCTTTGCGCAGCACGCCGACAAGAAGGGTGCGAGCGGCGTCGTCGTCGTCCACTAGGAGAAGCGTTGCTTCGCCGGGCGCGTCGGAGTCCTGTACCGGTTGCGCGGTCGTCTCGGCCCCTCCGGCCTCGGGGAGGTAGATCGTCAACGTGGATCCTACACCGGGTTCGCTCTCCGCGACGAGGCCCCCACCGCTCTGGCGAGCGATGCCGTACGCGGTGGACAGACCCAGTCCCGAACCCTTGCCGAATTTCTTCGTGGTGAAGAAGGGCTCGAAGACGCGGCTCAGGACGTCGGGCTCCATGCCGTGTCCAGAGTCGCGGATCGATAGTGTCACGTACCGTCCGGGTTGCAGGTCGTTGTGTGGCAGCCCTTCGGGCGCGCGGATTTCCGCTTGGCGGACCTCGACGATCAGCCGGCCGCTCGTCGGCATCGCGTCTCGGGCATTCAGGCAGAGATTGACGATCGCCTTCTCGAGCTGCGCCCGATCGGCCTCGACCGAGCCGGCGTCGGGATCAGTGACGATCTCGACTTCGATGCCCTCGCCCAGGGTGCGGCTGAGGAGCGATTCCATCTGGCGCGCGACCTCGTTCAGGTTGAGGACGGCCGGAGACAGAACCTGCTTTTGCACGAAGGCGAGAAGCCCATGCGTGAGGGCCGCGCCCCGGTCGCCGCTGCGACGGATCTCTTCGAGCCAGTGCTGGCTCTGTTCCTCAGACGCCCGACCGCTGAGGAGCAGATCGCAGTAGCCGTTGATGATGGTGAGGATGTTGTTCAGGTCATGCGCCACGCCGCCGGCCAAGAGGCCGATGGCCTCCATTTTCTGCGCCTGTAGCAGCTGCGCTTCGAGCTGGCGGCGCTCGGTGAGCTCGTTGTTGAGATCGTTGCCGCGCTGGGTCAGTTTGACGAGCGCCTCGCGGAGAGTCGCATCGGTGACCGCGCGCTCGACCGCGATGCTGGTGAGGTGTGCGGCCGTCTCGAGTAGCTTCAGGTCGTCGGCAGAAGGAGCGCCCGGCTCGAGCTGGGAGAGGGTGACCGCGCCCAGAACCCCGCCCTCCTTGCTGAAGAAGGGGCGCGACCAATAGGCCTTCAGCCCGAACCGGTTCGCGAAGTCATGCAGACCTTGCGCCGCCCAGCGGGGATCGCAGGACGTGTCCTCGACGACCACCATTTCTCCGTTGAAGGGGGCGGTGCCGCAACTTCCCGAAAGGTTCGCCAAGGCGAGGCCATCGAGAGCCTCGGCGGCTTCCGGGGCGAGGCTCGGCGCGGCGCTGGTGTGGAGGCAGGTGCCGTCCTCGTCCAGAACCATGATCGAACAGAGGCCGGGGGTGGCCTGGGCCTCGACCAGAAGGCATGTTTTTTTGAGGATTTCGTGGAGGGGCTGCCCGGTGGCGATCATCTCCAGGATGGCGTGTCGCATTGAAGTCAGATGATCCATGTCGGTCCCGGGACCGGGCATAGGACCACGATGGGATTGGAACTGACAATCCCTTTCGCCGAACAGCTGACCGAGTCGGCGAGGCGTACCTCAGGTCCGCCAGAGCGCGATCCCACCCAGGACGCCGCCCAGGTTCGAATGCAGGCGGACGTTTGCCGGCACCTCGTCGGGCTTGAGGAGCTTCACGTTTCCGCCACCGATGTGCAGCAGGCGGTAGTTCCAGATGGGCTCCAGTTGACCGAGGACCTTCTGGACCCGCTTACGCCAGCGCTTCTTCCCCACGGCCTCGAGGGCGGGCTTGCCCACGTACTCCTCGTAGGTCCGTCCTTTTCGGAACGGGTGATGGCCGAGCTCGAGGTTCGGGACGAGCCTCCCGTCCACGAACAGGGCCGAGCCGAGGCCGGTGCCGAGGGTTAGAACCATCTCGACGCCCGTCCCTTCGACGCTCGCGTAGCCCTGCACGTCGGC
The DNA here is from genome assembly GCA_029243485.1 of Candidatus Binatia bacterium. NCBI lineage: Bacteria > Candidatus Binatota > Binatia (SeqCode) > Binatia bacterium. The sequence goes on from JAQWRY010000086.1 coordinate 486,333, forward strand.
GTCGTTGGCGACGCGGACCGGCTTCCCAGTGATCTCCTGGACGGCCTTCGAGAGCGAAACCCCGCGCCAACTGCGGTGCAGATTGGGGGCCGTCCAGACGACTCCGTCGTGGACCACTCCGGGGAAGCCGATGGAAACCCTGTCAAAATTGGGCTGTTCGGCGATCAGGCCCCGCAGCGCCTCGATCACGGCACCCGGAGTCGCAGGTCTCGGCGTGGGGACTCTCTTGCGCTCGTCGATGGCTGCTCCCAGGGGGTCGAGGACCAGCATCTTCAGTCCCGTGCCTCCGATGTCGATGGACAGTGTACGCTCTGTGGCGTCATTTTCGGTCATCTAGGATCTTTGTCACGGAAGCAGGGCTGAGGGGAGTGGGGCAGCTACCCAAGCTTGTCAGGTAGCATTGGGTGCGCTAACCAAGCCTGTTTCCAGAATCATCATTTTCTAATACCGCACGTCTGACGAAGGCCCCGGCGGTCCCGGTTCTCGGGCACCCGCGCGGCCCCAAAAACATATTGGTGGCAGGATGCAAAGTTTCGGACCCTATCTTCTTGGATTCGTCGCGATCGGCGTCGCTCTGTTCGGTCTCCGCACCGCTCGAAAGCTCTTCGGGCAAGTGGAGGCGGTCCCGGTCGACGACCCCAAGATCGCCGACATCGGCAAGCAGATCCAGGACGGCGCGATGGCGTTCCTGCGCGCCGAGTACCGAGTTCTCTCCGTCTTCGTGGTGATCGTCGCCGGCCTTCTGGCCGTCGCGACCAGTTGGCAGGCGTCGGTCGCGTTCCTTCTGGGCGCGCTCTCGAGCGTTGCCGCCGGTTTTGCCGGCATGCGTGCCGCCACGACCGCGAATACGCGCACCGCGATGGCGGCTTCGCAGAGCGGCGCAGGCGCGGCTCTGTTGATCGCCTACAACGGGGGCGCGGTGATGGGCCTCTGTGTCGGTGGTCTCGGCCTGCTCGGCATCGCGGTCATGTACATGCTCTGGGGCCATAGCCTCAGCACGGTGCAGTACATCAGCGGCTTCGGCATGGGCGCCAGCAGCATCGCGTTGTTTGCGCGCGTTGGTGGCGGCATTTACACGAAGGCTGCGGACGTCGGTGCTGATCTCGTCGGCAAGATCGAGGCCGGCATCCCCGAAGACGATCCCCGCAACCCGGGTGTCATCGCTGACAACGTCGGCGACAACGTCGGTGACGTCGCGGGAATGGGCGCGGACATCTTCGAATCCTTCGTCGGTTCGATCATCGCGTCCATCGTTCTCGGCGCGACGATCACGTCGGCAACCTCTGGTCTAATGTTCCCCGAGGGCCACATCCTCACTTCAGCGGATCGCGCCACTCTGATGTCGCTTCCCGTGCTCCTCGCGATCCTCGGATTCGGGTCGAGCATGGTAGGCATCTTCTCGATGAACTGGCTCAAGAACTCCGAGCCAGCGGGTGCACTCCGGAATACGACGCTGATTGGCGCCGGCTTGTTCTGGGTGCTCGGCTTCATCGTTCTCGGGTTGTTCGACATGCCATTCGAGCCGCTCTACGCCGTAATCGTCGGTAGCATCGTCGGCATCCTGATCGGTCTCGCGACCGAGTACTACACCTCGACGGATAAGGTTCTCGGGATCCAGACCAAGGCGGTTCAGCGCATCGCGGACGCTTCGAAGACGGGCCCCGCGACCAACGCGATCACCGGCCTGGCGGTCGGCATGGAGAGCGTCTTCCTGCCGCTGATCCTCATCACGATCGGCATCTACTGGTCCAACCACGCGGCCGGCCTCTACGGCATCGCGCTCGCAGCCATGGGCATGCTCGCGACGGTCGGTGTCACTATGACCGTCGACGCGTACGGCCCCGTCGCCGACAACGCCGGTGGCATTTCGGAGATGGGCGGCCTCGGCGAAGAGACCCGCAAGATCACCGATAGCCTCGACTCCATCGGCAACACGACTGCGGCCATCGGCAAGGGCTTCGCGATCGGCTCCGCGGCCCTGACGGCCCTGGCGCTGTTCGCCGCGTACTCCTCGGAGGTGGATCGTCTCATGGTCGTGGGCGGCGCCGCGGCGGGTAGCTTCAGGCTCGAGCTCACCGATCCGCTCGTTGTGATCGGTCTTCTCATCGGCGGCGCGCTTCCGTTCCTCGTCGCCGCAATGACGATGACTTCGGTTGGCAAGGCCGCCGGTCAGATGGTGGAAGAGATCCGTCGCCAGTTCCGTGAGATCCCGGGCCTGCTCGAAGGCAAGGAAGGCGTGAAGCCGGACTCGGCTCGTTGCGTGGAGATCAGCACCACTGCGGCACTGCGTGAGATGATCATGCCGGGCCTCATCGCGGTGTCCGCTCCGGTCATCTGCGGTCTGATCCTCGGACCTCAGGCTCTCGGCGGGATGCTCGCCGGCGCGACCGCGACCGGTGTGCTCATGGCTCTCTTTATGGCGACCGCCGGTGGCGCGTGGGACAACGCGAAGAAGGCGATCGAGCAAGGCAAGATCGAAGGCGAGAAGAAGGGCACCGACGCCCACTCCGCCGCGGTTATCGGCGACACCATCGGGGATCCCTTCAAGGACACCAGCGGCCCGTCGCTCAACATCCTGATCAAGCTGATGTCGATCGTCGCACTCGTCATCGTTCCGCTGCTCGTGTGACGAAGTAACCTCGTACGAGGAAGACGGCGGCGCGGCCACCAGGCTGCGCCGCCGTTTTTCGTTCCGGATCCTACTCGGCGGCGGCGCGCGCCCGCGCGGAGGCGGTGTTGTAGAAGTTCCGCGCGATGAAGGATGGCTCGATCGCGATGATCGCATCGGATGCGTTGGCTAGAAGGCCTTGCGCTTCGCGATCGGTCGCGTCCGCCTGAACGAGGTGCATCACGAGGTGCAGCGCCCGGTGCGGCTCGTTCTCGGCGAGGAGCTTTCGTACCCGGTCGACGAGGGCCTCGCGGCCCGCGGTTTCCACGATGTCGCGCGCGACGTCGGCGCGTTTGGCCGGGATGAGATCGGCCGGGTTTCCGCCCCACCAACCCGCGTACATCCGCAGAACGTCGCGGACGACAAACGGGGCGCAACCGTAGAGCGGTTGCAGGTAGGGCTTCTTCGCCAGGTCGTCCGGTAGCTCGATTTTTGCGTCGATGATGTCGTCCGGCCACTGCCCGGCGTTCATGCGCTCGATCACCGCATCGTGCAGGAACCGCAGGGCACGGGCGGTTTCCGTCAGTGTCTCGGCGATGTTGTCCTTCCCCCGCAGAGGGGTGCCGTGGCCCGGGATGATGATCTCGGGCCCGCGCGCGGCGATCGCCTCGAGGGTCTCGGCCCAGCCGAGCGTATACCGCTGGGGCTTGTTCGGGTTGCCACTGTTGGGCAGCGAGCCGATCGAGAGATCGCCGACCATCGCGACGGATCGCTCGGGGAGCCACACCCATGTCGCGTCGTTCGTCTCGGCGTTGGCGTGGTGAAGAACGACGCGCTCCCCGGCGAGATCGATCTCGGCCGTGTCGCTGTAAGTCTGGTCGGGCTCGATGAATTCCTTCGGGAATGCATCGATGCCGGGAGGCAGCTGGAACTGCCGTCGATTCACCTCGTTGTTCCAACCCCAGGTGAGCCGGTAGCGAGCCATCCGCTCGACGACCTTCTCGTGGCCCCAGACCGTCGGGCGGTCGTGTCCGCGTTCTTTGGCGGAATCGAGGAAGGCCGGAGCGCCGCCGACGTGATCCACATGCCCGTGCGTGTAGACGACGTGTCGGAGGGGATCGTGGGTTGCGGCCGCGAGGCCGTCGGAGGCCTTCTTTCCGAGGAGCGCGTTCGACGTGTCGACGGCCAGAGACGCGCCGCTGCCCCACGCGAAGCCGACGTTGCAAAAGCCGTGGAACATGGCGAGGCCGTCACCGAGGCCCTCCACAGTTCCGTTCTTCTCGCCCGATACGAGTGCCTCTCCGAGGGTGGCCATGCCTAACGCTTTAGGCTCATCGGACTACGGCATGCAACGGCGAGGGGCGGGTCAGGTGGACTCGGGGGCAGGTTCCTCGCTGGGCTCGAGGGGTACGATCTCGCGGCGGGTCTGCACGAGGCCGGCCGCGCAGCGCAGCCTACCGAGGCCGAAGGCGAAGCCGCTGTAAGTGTAGAAGCCGAGCTGCATCGAGACCGCCATGGTCGCGAAGCGCGCGCCGCGCTGCTGCGCGAGAAAGCGGAAGAAATCGTCGTTCAGGGAGATGATCTTTGCGGTTCCTGCACACCAAAGGCCGGCGACGCCCACAAGGAGCGGCTCGGCGGTCGAGAGCGAGCCGGATTGCGCGCGTGCGCCGGGCCACGCCGCGCCTGCGGCGTGATCACGGTCGCGCCGTGTCGGAGCGCGGTTCGGCCGGAGTCGTCGGTGGACCCGTCGTCGTCGACGTTGCACTCCGTCGGCTGCTTGGTGCTGCCCATCAGGTCGTGGAGGCACTGCTCCAATAGAGCGGACGCCTGGTGGGTCGGGATCACAACCGAGATCATGGGATTCAAGCCGTCGCTCATCACAAGCCTGAGGAAGAATTAACCGCGAATCCCTCTCGCTGGAAAGGCTTTAGATGAACCTCTCCTGTAACCGGCGCATGCCGCGGAGCCACCGGTCGTAGTCATTGGTCTTTCGCCGCATGTACTCCAGCACTTCGGGGTGGGGGAGGATCAGGAACTGCTCGGTCGCGAGGCCCGCGACGACGCATTCGGCGATCTCTTCGGGCTCCATCAATCCGTCCACGCCGGCAACGCCGCCCTCGTCGGATCCCGCTGTCATCGCCGTGCGCACAGCCTGCGGGCATAGGACCGAGACCTTGATTCCCTGTCCCCCGTGCGTGATCGAAAGCCACTCGGCGAGGCCGACGGCCGCGTGTTTGGTGACCGAGTAGGGCGCGGAACCGATCTGTGTGAGGAGCCCAGCCGCGGATGCGGTATTCAGGAGGTAGCCGCCGCCGCGCTCGGTCATACGCGGGACGAGGGCCCGGGCGGCCAACACGTGGGCGTGGACGTTGACCTGCCAGATCCGAGTCCACTCGGCGTCGGGAACTTCGGCGCCCCCGATCGCCAGGATGCCGGCGTTGGAGCAGAAGAGATCGATGGGGCCCTGGTCGCGCTCGGTTTCCTCCACGAGCGCTTCGATCTGCTCGCCCGAGGAGACGTCGATGACGTGCCCGGTCCCGGAGATTTCCTCGGCGACCGCGCGAACCCCGGCTTCGTCGCGGTCGGCGACGACCACGGCGCGTGCACCCTCGGTCTTGAAACGGTGTGCGAGGGCTCGGCCAATGCCACTGGCGCCACCCGTCACGACGATGGTTTTGCCCTCGATTCTCATTTCCAGCTCACCTTTCGGGGTCGAAGTCGGACTGCTCGGTCGAAAGTTTGGTAACACGGGCTTGGCGCGGACGCCGTGCCTCGGTAGTGCCGTGCACTAGTGATCGAGGATCTTGGAGGGTTTCGGATGAAGCGAATCGGACTGTTGCTCACTCCCGTGTTGGCGGGACTCGTGCCTCTTCTCGCGTTTGCCGAGGCGCCGCGCCCGATCGCCGGAGTCGTGCCTCTGTCGATGGACGATGTCGCCGAGGTCGAAGGGCCGACGCTGCGCCTCGATGACTACGAGATGGATCTAGCCGGGAAGCGCGTGCGCTTCGTGGGGGAGGTCGACGACGTTGGCGAGACGTCGGCGGGCGAGCACTTCGTCGTGTTCGAAGGGGACGGGGAACGGGTCGTCATCGCTCTTCCCGGTCCTCTCGAGACACCCGACCGCCTCGACGATGAAGAAGAGTGGGCGGTGATCGCTCGCTTCGATCGGCCGGTCACGCTCGCAAACGGAGAGAAAGCGATCTTCGTCGGACCCGACGTGTTGGTAAAGACACCGGGACCACCCGGCGTGGTACGTCCGGACGACGTCATCCTCACCGTGGCCGGCGAGGAGTTCTTCCAAGAGCCGAAGGTGAAGCCATGGGAATCGGAGAAGCCGATGTTCGGCCTGACGATCGTAGACGCGGGCCGGAATAAAGAGGAGTTCCTCACGCTGGGCGCGACGGGCTTCCAAGGTTCTCGGAAGGGCGGCAACCAGCTCTACGACTACCAGCAGGTGACGCACGCCAAAGATGGTCGCCAGCGTGCACAGCGCTGCGTCTACAAGGTCGAGATGGGCCGCTTTCGCAACACCGGCTTCGGCGAGGTCGAGCTCGACAAGGATGGGAAGCGGAAGAAGCAGCGCTGGGTGGACTTCGCTTCGGACAAGTTTCACGACACCTGGTCGGCCAAGCGGAAGTCGTTCCCCCCGAACACCTATCAGGCATCGTGCATCGGCATGGGCATGTCCGGTTTCCCGATCGACGCGGGCGTGATGCGGTTCTTCGTGTGGGGCGAACGTGGAATGCCGATCCCGGTCTACGCATTCATCGATGGAGAGGAGGCCGTGCAGGTGCGGGGTGGGTCCGAGAAGGCGTACCGGATTCGCGTCGGGCTCGACGTGCGTCGCGCGGCGCAGCAGGTGGATGTTCCGGAGCCCTGGAAGCGAGAAGCCGAGGCGGCAGGCGAGACCTGGTACGCGGGCGATTCGACGTACTGGATTGCGGTCGCCGAACCGCACGATTTTCTTCGCTTCGAAGGGCCGCTCGGACCGCCGGGTTCGCCGGTCGCGCGGATCGATCGACTCCGCTGAACCGGTAGTGCCTCCCGCGCCCGGCCGAGGTCAGTAGAAGCTCCCGTGCCCGCAGGAGACCAAGACGAACCACCGAAGGCTCCGCCGACGAATCCGTCACAAGAGTGGCGACTAAACAAACCGCCGAGACTAACGAACGTCCCTACCTCAGACTTGCAGGGTGGTGGGGAGTCCGCGGCGCGCTAGGAGTAAATCACCTGCGATAGCTTGGCCTGGTACTCGTCGACAATTGGGTTCTCGCGGCCGAGCAGGGTGAAGAGATCGAGCATGGCCTTGCGGGCCGCGGCGTCTTCGAAGTTGCGATCGTACTTGACGCCCTCGAGGAAGACGGCGAGGGCTTCCTCGGGGCGTCCGCTCGAAGCGAGGAGCCGGCCGAGCGCGAGTCCGGCGGCGAGGTCTTTCGGGTTTGCTTCGAGTGTGGCGCGGAGCGTGGCTTCGTCTTCGGCGCCGGTGCCTTGCATGCGCAGCTCAGCCGACAGGCGCTCGAACTCGACACCGAGTTCGCCGGAGGCGGTCACGGTCTGCAATAGCTCCGTTGCTTCGTCCACGCGGTTCGTCGCGGCGAAGACGCGAGCGAGGCCGAGCGTTGCGCGCGGGTGTCGCGGGCGGAGCTGTAGAGCGCTCGCGAACTTGACCTCGGCATCTGCCGCACTCCCCGCTGCCGTGAGTGCTTCGCCTTCGGAGGTCAGGTCGTCGGCTTCGTCGGGAAGGATGCGCTCGATGAACTGTCGGACCACGCTCTCGGGCTGGGCGCCCACGAACTCGTTCACGACCTGGCCGTCGCGGAACGCCAGAACGAACGGAATGCTCTGGATCGAAAGCGCCTGTGCGATGACCTTGTTCTGGTCGATGTCGACCTTGGCCAGCCGGAATCCGCCGCCCGAGCCGGCTGCGAGCTTCTCCAGCAAGGGGCCTAGGGTTCGGCAGGGGCCGCACCAGGGGGCCCAGAAATCGACCACGATCGGCACCCGGTGGGACGCCTCGATCACCTCGGCCTCGAAAGTCGCGTCAGTGACGTCGATGACGACAGTCTCTTCCATGCCCTCATCTCTAGCTCAGAGTCGGCTTGACCGGCATCGGCGGCCCGGGTAGAATTAAATCAATCGATTGATTGAATCGATCGAGTGATCCAATTCCACTGTGCCGAGGGGCCCCCGATGACTCAGGTTCAAGAAGTACAATACGAGAGCAGCCGAGAGCTCTTCGGTGGCTCGATAATGAGCCCGGTGCCGGATCCGTACAGCGTCTACGGCCGTCTGCGCACCGAGAGGCCCGTCATCCCGATGAAGGATTGGATGGACGCGAGCCACATGGTCACGCGGTATGACGACGTGGTCGCGGGTCTGAAGGATGCCGAGACGTTCTCGGCCAAGGGGAACGCGCGTGGCATCGGCCTCGTGATCGGGCGCACCATCCTCGAGATGGAAGGTGGAGAGCATCTTCGCCATCGTCGAATCGTCACGCCGGCCTTCTCCTTGCGCGCGCTGCGTGGCGAGGTGGAAAAGCAGGTCGAGACGATCACCCACGAACTGATCGATCAGTTTGTGAGTGAGGGCCGCGCCGACCTCGTGCCGCAGTTCACGTTCACGTTTCCACTGCGCGTGCTCGCGCGAATCATGGGCATCCCGATTTCTGACTTCGAAGAGTTCCACCATTGGGCACTCGATCTGATCTCGGTCGCGCAAGATCCGGCGAAGGGCTTCGCCGCTGCAAAGTCGATCGTCGACTATCTCCGACCGGTCCTCGACGAGCGTCGCGAAAACCCGCGCACCGATCTTCTCTCCATGCTCGTGCAAGCCGAGGTGGATGGAGAGCGCCTGACCGAAGAGGAGGTGCTGAGCTTCCTGCGGTTGCTCCTTCCGGCCGGCGCGGAGACGACGTATCGCCTCACCGGTAGTGTCCTGCACGCGCTTCTGACGCATCCCGAGCAGCGAGCCGAGGCGGAGGCCGACCCCGCGCGTCTCGACGATGCGATCGAGGAAACCCTGCGCTGGGAGTCGCCGGTCCAGATCGTGTCGCGCGAGGTGACCCGAGACGTCGAACTGCACGGGCACGTGATCCCCAAGGGCGAGCTTGCGATCCTCGCGATCGGTTCGGCCAACCGCGACGAGCGGCATTTCGATGACCCCGACGCCTTCGACCTTCATCGCGAGAACAAGAGCGACCACGTGGCGTTCGGTTTCGGCGAGCACTTCTGCCTGGGCTCGCATCTCGCGCGCATGGAGACCCGAATCGCCGTTGCAGCGCTGCTCGAGCGCCTCCCGGGCCTTCGGCTCGATCCGACCGAGCAGTGTGGTGTCGTGGGGGTCGCGTTTCGCTCCCCGGACAAGCTGCCGGTCCTCTTCGGCTAGCGCGCGATCCTGCGGGTCACGGGGCCGAGAATGGCGCGGCGCTGAACGGCATTCCGGCACAGCTCGTCGTCTCGCTGGACCCGGGCGCCGACGGGCCACTGTTGCGCGGTGGGGCGGGCGACTCGAACCTTCCCGATGTCGGTGCCGCCGGTCACTGCGTGCGTGGACTTAGCGAGCGATGGTGCGCGCCGCGAGTTCCAGAACCTCCTTTACCACTTCAGATTGGTAGACGACGGTGGTGACGTTCACGGCCGGGCTACGCGGCATCGTGGAAGATCACGCCGAGAGTGAAGCGCTCCCCGCTCAGGATGGAGCTGACGCCGTGGCGAACGTGCACCCGGTGGAATCCGCGCTTGCCCTCGACCGGGCGTTCCCGGCACGGGAAGACGAGCCCCTCGCCCTGCGCGAGTGAGATCGCCTCGCCGCGGGATTGTGCGCGGAGCCGTTGCTCGACGAGGAGGAGTTGTCCACCGGTGAAATCGCGCTCCGGGTCGGACAGCAAACAGGCGACCTGTAGCGGGAAGTGGATGGGACCGTAGAGGTCTTGGTGGAGGCAGTTATAGCCGCCTTCTTCGTAATGCAGGAGCAACGGCGTCGGTCGGGTCTGATCGCCCGCGCGACACGTCTCCGTGAACTCGCGGAGGGTCGACGGGAACCTCGCCTTCGAGCCGAGTCGTTCCTCCCAGACGTTCACGATGGGCACCAGGGTCTTGTAGAGGCGCGTTCGTAGCTTCTTCACCAGAGCGGGCAGCGGGTCGGCGAAGTACCGGTAGTCCCCTTCCCCGAAACGGTGACGCCCCATGTCGACGAAACTCCGGAATCGCTTCTCCTGGTCGTACAGCTCGCGGAGGCTGGTGCACTCCGCCTTGGTGAGGAGCTCGGGCAGACGCGCGTGGCCGTGGTCGTCGAGGGAGGATTGCATCGCGGCCGGGTCGAGTAGGGGGAGATGTGCTTTCGCCATGGGAGCTCCGAAGTCGGGAGGTTCCTTATCGGCTCCGGCCGCGTTACTGAACCCGGAACGACGATGATGGAGACTGTGACTGACCCAAGGGACGCCTCATGCCGTTGCGGCTAGTGTTCACGCTGGCCGTGGCCGCCTGGTTCGGAACGTTGATCTGCCTGAGCTTCGTCGTGACGCCGGTGGCGCATCGGACCTTTCCCGCGGAACAGGCGCGGCAGTTCCTTCGGCCGATGTTCCGGCGAATCTACAGAGCCGGTACGGGTCTCGGCTTCGTCGCACTTCTTGCCGTCTTCTTCGGCCGAGACGGTTTGCCGGCCGACGACATCGCCCGCCTGGCGACTCCGGTCGGGGTCGCGGTTCTGGCTTCGATCATCGGGGGTGAGGTGTTGTTGCCGCGCTTCCATAAGCTCGACGGCGAGGACCCGCGGTTCGGTCGGCTGCATCAGGTCTCCGCCATGCTGAACACGACGTCGATCGCGGCGCTGATGCTCGCGCTCGCCGGAGCGATCGCGCGATGAGCGCTCCCCTCAAAATCCTGAGTCACTTTCCGCGCAGTCGCCTGACCCGCTTGGAAGCGGACGTGGCCGACATCGAGATCATCGAAGTCGACACGGAAGGCGACGTTGCCCAAGGCATCGAGGGAGAGGTCTTGCTGACCCGCCCCTGGGGAACGCCGAACATGTCGGAGCTCCTACGGCGCGGTGTCCGTTGGGTTCACACCGTGGGCACTGGCGTGGATCGGTTCCCGATGGACGAGATCGGCGACCGCATCCTGACATGCTCGCGCGGCGCGAGCGCGACTCCCATCTCGGAGTGGATCGTCACGATGATGCTCGCTTACGAGAAGCGTCTGCCGGAGGTCTGGCTGTCCGAGCCACCGGAGGCGTGGAGTGTGGGCGGGGATCTCGGTTCGCTCGACGGCCGCGTGCTGGGGCTCGTCGGTCTGGGCTCGATCGGTCTCGGCGTGGCACGGCGGGTGGAGGCCTTCGGCATGCGGACGATCGCCTGTCGCCGTAAGAACGCGCCCTCCCCGATGCCCGGCATTGAGATCACGTCGTTCGAGGACGTGATCGAGCGTGCTGATCACCTCGTGATTGCTGCGCCCGCGACGAAGGCGACCAAGCAGTTGCTCGACGCCGAGGCGTTCTCGCGCGTGAAGGCGGGCGTGCATCTCGTGAACATCGCCCGAGGTTCGCTCATCGATCACGATGCGTTGCGAGCGGCCCTCGACTCCGGCCGGATCGCTCGAGCGTCGCTCGATACGGTTGATCCGGAGCCGGTTCCCATGGGGCACTGGCTCTACGAGCACCCGTCCGTGCGCCTCAGCCCGCACGTCTCCTGGAGCATGCCGAACGTGCTGGACTCGTTTCTCGGGATCTTTGCCGACAACGTGGGTCGGTATCGCCGCGGCGAGGAGCTGCATGGCGTCGTAGACCTCGTCGAGGGCTACTGACGAGCGCCCGGCGTTCAGTCCTTCAGTTCGATCAGGACCTCGCGGTACGGCTTGGCGCCGATGTTCACCGCCCATTCCGTCTCTCCGCGGGTGAGGTAGGTCGTGCGACCAGGCGTGACGTCGGCCGCGCGGGCGATGTGTTCGGAGCCCGGCCCGGGGATCCCTGCGATTCGATCGCCCTCGACCAACACGACCATGTAGTCGAGGTCGTGCCGGTGCAGGGACGAGGCTTCCCCGGGGGCGAGAGTGAGCTCCCAGATCCGGACACGCTGGTTGTCGGTCATCACGCGACCGCCGACCGGCCCCATGGGCGCATCGGCGTGAGCGGAGCGAAACCGCTCTGCGAATTCTTCCAGCGACTCGTCGGGACCAATCTGCATGACGGGAACGTGCCTCGCCCCGATGGGGGCGTCAAATCGGCGGCCGAGCGAGGGCCTTGCTGCTTGCGAGACTCCGGGGGAGAGCGGGTGGCTCGATCCGGGTACGCGCGGTAGGCTCGGTCGATTCCCCTTTTCGGGGTGTACCGCTCCCATGACGCCCACCCAACCGCTCTTCCACACGATGCTCGAGTGCCGCCTGACCCCGTCGGGGTCAGAGTGGCTCGGCGCTGGGTTGCGAGAGATCAAAGCTGGTGCCGCGGCCGATAGGCTCGCGAGCCTACTCTCGATGGCGAGCCGTCACGCGCCCCGGGGAGACCTCGCGCCGTCCACTGGGGAGCGCGAAGAAGCGGGTCGTCTTCTGCCGGGATGGAACCCGGAACGCTGGTCCACCCTCGAAGCCCTGCGCGTGTGCCTCCTGCTGGGGCAACCCGGTCTCGCAACTCCAGAGTTCCCCGCGGTCCTCGAGGAGTGCTTTCGCTACGCGGACGGCGGGGAGCTGACAGCGCTCTATCGTTCGCTAGCACACTTTCCGGACGGCAAGCGGTTCACGAGGCGCGCCGGTGAGGGATGCCGAACGAACATGCGAACGGTCTTCGAGGCCACCGCTTGCGATACTCCGTACCCGACTTCGAACTTCGACGAGGTTGCGTGGTGTCAGCTGGTGATCAAGGCGGTCTTTGTCGAGGCGCCGCTGTGGCGGGTCTACGGCTTGGACCGCCGTCTCTCGCCGGAGCTTGCGCGGATGGCTCTCGACCTCGCGGACGAACGGCGGAGTGCCGGCCGACGGGTCCAGCCCGAGCTGTGGTTGTGTCTCGGCGAACACGCCGGCGAGCGCGGTCTCGCCGCGCTCGAGAACGAGATGCGCTCGGCCGATGCCGTTTCGCGGAGTGCCGCCGCGCTGGCGCTCGCACGGGCGGGTGCGGCTGCGCTGCTGCGAGATTTTGCTTGTGCGGAGAGCGACTTGGATGTGAAAGCGGTGCTCGACTGCGCGATCGCGGGCGACTGCGATCAAACCGCGTTTGCCAGGTTCGAACCCGAGAGGGAGTGAGATGCGTTTCTTCGATCCCCATATCCACATGACGAGCCGCACGACGGAAGACTACCAGGCAATGGCCGATGCGGGGATTCGCGCCGTCATCGAGCCGGCCTTCTGGCTCGGCCAACCTCGCACGCACGCCGGTAGCTTCACCGACTACTTCTCCAGTCTCGTCGGCTGGGAGCGGTTTCGTGCGTCGCAGTTCGGCATCGCGCACTACTGTGCGATCGGCCTCAACTCGAAGGAAGCGAACAACGAGCCCCTCGCGCGTGAAGTTCTCGAGCTGCTGCCGCGCTTCGCCTTCAAAGAAGGCGTGGTCGCGATCGGCGAGATCGGCTTCGACGAAATCACACCGGCAGAGGAGCACGCGTACCGCTTCCAGATCCAACTCGCGCTCGAGAACGATATGGTGATCATGGTGCACTCTCCGCACCGCGACAAGAAGCGAGGCATCTTGCGCTCGCTCGACATCGCGAAGGAGATGAAGGTGCCCATGAACAAGCTCGTCATGGATCACAACAACGAGGAGACGATCGACGACACGCTTGCGAGCGGTGCGTGGGCCGCGTTCAGCATCTATCCGCACACCAAGATGGGAACCGATCGGATGGTCGACATCGTCCTGCGGTACGGCCCCGAACGACTGATCGTGGATAGCTCGGCGGATTGGGGCGTGAGTGATCCGCTCGCCGTACCGCGGACCGCGCGTCGCATGCTCGAGCGCGGCGTCTCCGCGGAGGCGGTGGAGAAGACCACCTGGGGGAATGCTCTCGATGCCTACGCCCAGTCCGACCAGATCGACGTGGCGGCGCTGGAGAAGTCTCCGGTGATCGACCAGCGCGCGCTTTGGGAAGACAACTCGGTGCTGCGTGGGCAAGAGCCGCGCGTCGACGATCCGGTTCCGAACTAATTCCGCTCCTCCCTTCTTCATGCGCATCGCCTCCTCCATCGCCCTCGCCCTCTTCCTGCTCGCAGGCGCCGTGCAACTGAATGATCCGGATCCCCTGATCTGGGTCGGCGCGTACGGTCTTGCCGCCGCGACGGCGCTCGCCGCCTTCTTCGGAGTCGTGTCGGTGACGGTCTCGGGCGTGCTCGCCGCGGTGTATTTCTGCGCCGGGTTCTTGATGCTGCCCAGTGGTGCGGATGCTTCGTCCTTGTCGTTCTCGAACTTCGGGATGTCGTCTCTGCGCGTCGAGGAGATGCGCGAAGCCCTGGGGCTCGGGTTGTGTGGCGTTTGGATGGTGATCTTGGTGGCGAGTCGGATGCTTCGTCCTGCCGCCGCGACGGGCAGCGTTCTACTGGCTTGGTTTCTTGCCGTGGGCTGTGCCGCCACGGTTCCGATCGGCCCCTACGCTCCGGCGTATGATGCGATCGCCGTTCCGCAGATCGTCGAGCGTCACATTCTCGATCGCACGCGCGTCGCGATGGATCTCGAGAATCCCCGCGGGATGCTTCCGCGAACCGACGACGAACTGCTCGTCGCCGTCGCCGGCACGGGCGACCCGAGCACGGTGCCGACCGGGGCGCTCCTCCTTCTGGAAGACCGGAATGGCGACGGACGATTCGAAGAGCGCCGGGAGCTTCTCGGCGGGCAACTCTCACGCAACATCATCGACATCGTTCGACGCGACGAAGTTTTCGGCATGGCGGGTGTCGCCCAGGGGGGTGGTGCGACCCTCGTGAGCCTCGCCTACTTCGGCGGACCGTCGAAGATCTTCCGGGTCGACGGAGAGGACGTCGTCGAATGGAGTCAGGTTTTCGGCAATATCAACGATCTCGAGTACGACCCGAAGCGCGATGCGTGGGTAGGGGTATCGAGTTCGAGTGACGAGGTCGTGCGCTTGCAGGCCGGTCGCGGGTCGCAGCGGATCCTGAAGCTTCCGCCGATGATCGACGGGCAAGACCCGGTCCCCGGCTACCTGCGGCATGACGCCCGGACGGGCGACCTTCTCGTCTCGCTCTTCTCAGGCTCGACCGAAGGGGAAGAGGGCGGCGAGGGGATCGAACTGTTGCGGGGTGCCGGCGGGATCGTACGGATCGACCCGGACACCGGAGCGATGCGGCCCGTGGTGACCGGCCTTACGGCACCGACGGATCTGGAGATCGGCCCGGACGGGCGCCTCTACGTTTTGGAGTTCTGTAGCCATTTCGAGGACCCGGTCGGGACGCGTGCGGACATGTGGAAAGCTCCCAGCCACGGTGGGTTTCGCCGCTTCTCGGGCCGCTTGCTGGCCATCGACAGGGATACCGGCGCGACGACGGTGGTCGCAGAAGGCCTCGACGGACCGACCAACCTCGCACTCCACGGTCGGGACCTCTACATCGCGCAGGGAATGGGTACGCCCGGCAGACCGATCCCCGGCCCCGACGGCAACGTGCCGCTCACTGGGTTCATCGACAAGATCGAACTGCCGGCGGCGGGTGCGGGCGCGTGATGCGAGAGATCGAGCAGTCCTTCTCGGTATCGTACCGGTACCCCGTCGTGTTCACGCGCGGTGCGTTCAATGAGGGCAATTCGGCATTGCGAGATGCGTTGCTGCGTGCCGGCGAGGGCCCTCATCGCGTTCTGGTCGTGATCGACTCCAACGTGCTCGCCGCGACCCCGGAGCTCCCCGGACGGCTGGCCGCTTACGCAGCCGCCAACCCGGCGCTGTTGGAGCCGATACTCGAACCGTACGTGTTGCGGGGGGGCGAGGGCTGTAAGGAAGATCTTTCCTGGCTTCCGGAGATCCACAGCCGAATCGCCGAGCGAGGCATCTGTCGTCACTCGTTTGTCTTCGCGATCGGCGGAGGATCGGTGTTGGATGCGGCTGGCTATGCCGCGGCGCTCGCACATCGGGGTGTCCGACTGATTCGTTTCCCGACCACGGTGCTCGCGCAGAACGATGCCGGGATCGGCGTGAAGAACGCGGTGAACTTCCAGCAGCGAAAGAACTTCGTAGGCACCTTCGTTCCGCCGTTTGCCGTCGTGAACGACTTCGACTTCTTGTCGACGCTCGACCCGCGCGACATGCGCTCGGGGGCCGCGGAAGCGGTGAAGGTGGCGCTCATCAAGGACTCGGAATTCTTCGGGAAGCTGCACGCCGGCCGCGAAGACCTCGGCCGTTTCGAGCCGAAGCTCATGGAAGACATGATCGTCCGGTGCGCGGAGCTTCACCTCGAGCACATCCGGACCAGCGGCGATCCCTTCGAACTCGGCTCGGCTCGGCCCCTCGATTTCGGCCACTGGGCCGCGCACAAGCTCGAAGAACTCTCTGGTTACGATCTCCGACACGGGGAGGCCGTCGCGATCGGTATCGCTCTCGACTCGTCGTACTGCGCCCGTCGCGGCATGATTTCGCAGGCCGCCTGCGACCGGATCTTCGAAACGCTCGAGGCGATCGGGTTTGGGCTATCCCACTCGTCGCTCGCGGTCCTCGACATCAAAGCGGCCCTCGACGACTTCCGCGTCCATCTCGGGGGCGAACTCTGCATCTGCCTTCTCGAGGGCATCGGTCGGTCCGTCGATGTTGGGTCCATCGACATCCACGAGATGCAGCGCTGCGTGGACCTGCTGCACGACCGAGGGTAGTCTCGGCTGCGTGCGCCGCCTCACGTACTGCACGAACATTCATCCGGGGGAGTCCTGGGCGGACGCGCGTGCCAACCTCGAAGCACACCTGCTCGGCGTGAAGGCTGCCGTCGCGCCCGAAGTCCCGTTTCCAATCGGTCTACGGCTGTCGGGCCAGGCCGTCGCAGAGATCGACGACGCCGAGGCGCAGCGCTTCCAAGCGTGGTGCGAAGAAAACGGCACGTACGTGCTCACCGTGAACGGGTTCCCCCACGGCCGCTTCCACGGCGTCTCGGTGAAGGAGAAGGTTTATGACCCTGATTGGCGGGACCCGGTTCGTGCGAAGTACACGAACGCAATTGCGGACCGCCTCGTTCAGTGGCTTCCCGGAGATGCACCCGGGTCGATCTCTACGGTGCCCATCGCCTGGGCTCCGTCGTTTCAAGAGGCCGATTGGCCGGCGGTTCGGGCGAACGTCCTGACCGTAGTCGATCACCTCGACGCCCTCGCGCAATCAAGCGGGAAGGCGTTGATTCTCGCGTTCGAGCCCGAGCCGGGATGCGTCGTCGAGACAACCAGCCAGGCGATCGAGTTGTTTGAGCGCCTCGCGCTTCCGCAGGACCGCGTTCGCTACGCCGGTCTCTGCTACGACTGCTGCCATCAAGCCGTCCAGTTCGAAGATCCCATCGACAGCTTCGGCCGGATCGAGGCCGCCGGGATCCCGATCGGGAAGATCCAGGTTTCCTCATCGTTGCGCGCCCGCGGCGACGAGATCCCGAATCTCCGCGCCTTCGACGAGCCGACCTATCTCCATCAGGTCGTGGCGCGTGACGTCGACGGGGGGCTTCATCGCGCCTCAGATCTGCCGGTGTTCTTCGGCGAAGGTGGGGGCGCGAGTGATGGTCCGGCGCTCGAGGAGTGCCGCGTACACTTTCACGTGCCGATCTTCGCCGACCATCTCGGTCCGTGCGGAACGACGCGCTTCTTTCTCGAGGAGCTCTTGCCGCGCATCGACCCCGGGATTGCCCTCGAGGTCGAGACATATTCTTTCGACGTATTGCCCGCCGAGTTGCGCACGGACTCCGTGACGGAGTCGCTCGCACGAGAACTCATCTGGGCCGAACAGAGGTGCCATGCATCGAACCGTCGTACTTGACGTCGTCGGCCTCACCCAGTCGCTCATCGGACCGCACACGCCGCGGATCGCCGCCTTCGCCAAGGAGATGGCGACGGTCGATGCGGTGGTCCCCGCGGTCACGTGTACGGCGCAGAGCACCTACATGACAGGGCGCGCCCCCCGCGATCACGGGATCGTCGCAAACGGCTGGTACTTCCGTGACCTGAGCGAGGTCTGGCTCTGGCGCCAATCGAATCGATTGGTGCAGGGGGACAAGATCTGGGACGTCGGGCGAGCGAAGGACGCGTCGTTCACCTGCGCCAACACGTTCTGGTGGTACGCCATGGCCACGCGGGCGGACGTCACACTCACACCGCGACCGTTGTACTGTGCGGACGGGCTCAAGCTGCCCGACTTCTATGCGTATCCGCTTCACCTGCGCGACGAGTTCAACGAGAAGCTCGGGACCTTCCCTCTCTTCAACTTCTGGGGGCCGAACACATCGATCGAATCGTCGGATTGGATCGCGAAATCGGCGATCGAGGTGGAGGAGCGATACGAGCCGACGCTGCAGCTCGTCTACCTGCCGCATCTCGACTACTGCCTGCAGCGCGAAGGGCCGAAGGCCGATCTGTCGAAGGATCTGAGCGAGATCGACGCGGTCGTGGGTGGCTTGATCGACCATTTCGAGAACAAGGGTTGCCGCATCGTCGTTCTCTCCGAGTACGGGATCGTGCCGGTGAGCCGTCCGGTCTATCCGAATCGTCTCCTGCGTGAAGCCGGCCTGGTGGAGGTGAAGGTCGATCTCGGAAAGGAATACCTCGATCCGGGAGCCTCCCGGGCGTTCGCGGTGACCGATCATCAGATCGCGCACGTCTACGTGTGCAACGAAGCCGACCGTGCGGCTGTGAAGGAGCTCTTCACGGGTGTGCCGGGGGTCGGTCAGGTCCTGGGTGAAGAGGGGAAGCGGGCGTTCGGGCTCGACCACGAACGGTCCGGGGAGATCGTCCTTCTGTCCGAGCCCGATAGCTGGTTCGCGTACTACTTCTGGCAGGATGACGACAAAGCTCCGGACTACGCGCGAATGGTCGAGATCCACCGGAAGCCGGGATTTGACCCGTGCGAGCTCTACATCGATCCGGAGCTGACTCTGCCGTACGCGAAGGTCGGGATGTCGCTCGCCCGCAAGGCCATGGGGTTCCGCTACACGATGGAGGTCACACCACTCGACGCGACGATGGTGAAGGGCTCCCACGGACTCGTGACGCCCGATGCGGATGCGCCGGTCTTCTTCACCTCGGAGCCGCGCTTCCTTCCCTCGTCTTCACTGGCTGCGACCGATGTTCGCGATCGCATCCTCGACCACGTCTTTCAGGATTGAGATGCCCGTCGACGTAAGAACACTGCTCGCGATTTGTCGGGTCAGCAATCTGCCGACCGTGTGGATGAACGTTCTCGCCGCCGCCTTGCTCGCGCAGGCCAGCCCACCTGCTTCCGCGGTCCTCTTCTTGATGGCGGTTCTCTCCTGCTCCTACTGCGGTGGGATGGTTCTAAACGACTACTTCGACCGCGAGCACGATGCGCGCGATCAGCCGTTTCGTCCGATTCCGTCTGGACGGATCCGGAAGGGCCAGGCGCGTCGGCTTGGCACGGGCTTGCTCGCGATGGGGCTCGGCCTGATGGTCTTCGCGCCGAATCCGACCGCGATGGTCCCGGCGACGGCCCTTCTCGCCGCGATTTACGTCTACGATCGCTGGCACAAAGACCTCTCCGCGAGCGTCTTTCTGATGGCCGCAACGCGGACGCTCGTGTTCGTGATCACGGGCTGGGCACTCACGGGCGGTGTTTCCGGCCTCGTCCTCTTCGCGGGTGCGGTCTCCTTCGTGTGGACGCTCTCGGTGACCGTCGTCGCCCGACAGGAGAACGCGCGTGGCGAGCGGTTCGGGTTCCCGGTCATTCCTTGGATGATCGCCGGGATGGCGCTCGTCGACGGAATTCTGCTCGCGATCTTCGTCGGTCCCGGATGGCTGGCCGTCGGCGTCGCGACGATGTTCCTCACCCGTTTCGGGCAGCAGTACGTCCGCGGGGATTGAACACCCGTTCGACTAAGCGTTCCTTGCAAAAGACCGATAGCTGCCGTCCTGGAGGTGGTGACTACGGGTTCTCTGTTCGGAAGGTTTGTGCTGGTCTTTGGGGTTCTGACGCTGGTGGGTTGCAGCGACATGGAGGTGGCAGGCTTGCCGGGCGAGGCCTGCGATCTCTCGTATGATCTCCCGGGGGACATCCCGGGGGACATCCCGGGTGCACTCGTCACGGCATCCCAGTCCGGCTTCGAGCAGTACTCGTGGCAGTCCTTTTTCGCGGTGAACGCGCCGAGGGTCGGCGGTGAAATCTGACTCACGCAGGACAGCCCGAAGCAGTGGAGTTCGTGGTAGTCCACCGTCGATCTGATCGAGTGCAGCCTCGATCCCAGCCAGTGCGTCTGTCCCGGCGACGACTGCCGCGAATCGGGAGCACGCTACTATCCGCCCGAGTGCCGGGAGATTCCCGGGTTCGATTCGTACCGGGCCCTCGCCGAAGTCGGAAAAGCCGACGACGCGTTCCTGGAGGCGACGAGTGGCGGACTGCCCGACTCCCCTGTCCCGCATGGACTCGCGGCTCGCGACCGAGGCGATCTTCGATTCCGGCCTCGGAGATCTCTTCAACATTCGGATCGCCGGCAACGTGGTTTCGGATCAAGGCCACGGCCCGCCCTGCGACAACCTCGGTGCGATCGTCGAACCGATTGCGGTGTCCGTGCGGGCGGAGACCGAGACCTCATCGGACCGAGTCGGAGCGAACGAGGCGTTCGTCCGCAAGGTCACGGTGATGAACGTCCGGCGCTCCATGGAACAGGTGCGGGAGCGCAGTGGTACCCTGCGCAAGCTGATCGACGAGGGAAAGATCCAGCTGGTAGGCGGGATTTACGACGTGTCGACCAGGAAGGTGGAGTTCCTCGACCCCGCCTGACCCCGCCGCCAGGAAGGGACTGGTGTAGTCCGAAACGGGCGTGGTACCGCCTTCCACGGAAGGTATGGCAGATTTGCTCCATAGGGAACTCCCCGCGCGCCTGAACGGACACGGTCAGGAAATCGGCAAGGGGAACGGCCACAGTGCCGCTCTGTCGACCCGGCTCGTCCCGATGATCCAGAACGCGATGCCGCTGCTCGGTGTCGGTCGGCCGTCACCGAACGAGGACGGCGACGTCGAGATTCTCGGTACGACACGTGCGCTGCATCGCTTCGTAGAGGCGCCCGGGGACAGCGGTACCATCGCGTGGCACTTCGTCGAGGCCGGCGAGGGGGAGCCCGTGGTCCTGCTGCACGGCCTCCCGGGCTCCTGGTTCACGTGGCATCGACAGATCGACGACCTGGCGCGCGACCACCGGGTGCTCGCGATCGACCTGAAGGGCTACGGGCAGAGTCAGAAGACCCCAGGCGATTACCGTCCGGAGGGCGTCGCCGAGCAACTCGTTGCCTTGTTCGACGTTCTCGGTCTCGATCGCGTGAATCTCGTCGCGCACGACCAGGGTGCTGTCGTCGCCGACTACCTCGGTGCGGCTCACCCGTTTCGTGTGCGGCGTTACGTCCGTGGACAGCAGCACCTCTACCATTTCAACGAGTCGCTCGCGCAGCAGCAGAAGCTCTTCGCCGATCCGGTCCGCGGGCAGATCCTTCGGGCCCCGGCGCTCCTCGTGGCGGCCCTGTTCGCCGAGCGGAGTCATCATCCCGTTCCGTCCGAGGACCTTCGCCGTACCGCGCGCGAGTGGAGCTACCCGGGCATCGGTACGGCCGTGGCGCGCTACTTCCAGGCGTCGTCGGCTCGCCAGGAATGGGTCGATCGACGCACGCGGCTCATGAGTGACTGGCGGTTCCCGGTCCTCGTTCTTCAGGGTGAGCACGACCCTCGGCAACCGCGCGAGTTCTACGAGGACATCGAGGGGACGATGCCCGATGCGGTCGTGGGGTTCGTCGACGCCGGCCAGTATTTCGTCTTCGAGAACCCGCAGCAGACGACGCGCGTGATTCGGGACTTTCTCTTGAAGTAGCCGTGCTCAGCAGCCGTCGGCGCCGACCCCAATCGGCAGTACGCAGCGCACGAAGACAGAGACGCCGACACCGGGCCCGCCGGGGATCGTCGCTTTCGCCACCACCTGTGGGAGAAATTCTGCACGGATCATCGTGGCGCGCTCCTGAACCTCCTCGGTTGGAAGGCTGCAGAAGTCGGCGCAGGGATCTTCGCCCGCCGCGGCGGCACAACTCGCCGCGAAGGCCAGCGTGTAGACGGGGGATCGCTCCTCGAGGGAGTAGAAGAGCACCATTGCGATCGCGGCGGTGGTCCCAAACATCTCGATCGTGCGCAAGGATGTCCTCCCGACGGCGGTCGAGCTCAACCGGCGCGAACAGCGATTGGCTTGCCTCCCGCAGGCCTTCTGGGTGTATTGCCCGGGTGTCCATCGAGGTGCGTCCACTTTCGGCTCTGATCGGGGCCGAGGTCCTGGGAGTCGATCTTCGCGCGCCGCTCGCCGCAGCGGACGTCTCGGCGATCGAGACCGCATTGCTCGACCACCTCGTCGTGTTCTTCCGTGGGCAGGACGTCACACCCAAACAGCAGATCGCATTCGCGCGTCAGTTCGGCGAGATCAGCATTCCGCCGATTACCCCGAAGTACGGCACCGACCCGGAACTCGTGGTGCTCGATCAGGTCTCGCCGAAGGGGGAGGGCGCAGACGCCTGGCACAGCGACAACACGTTCATGGCCGAGCCGCCGATGGGTTCGATCCTCAAGGCGGTTCAGTTGCCCGCGGTCGGCGGCGATACGTGCTTTGCGAGTATGTACGCAGCGTACGAGGCGCTCTCTCTTCCGGTTCGGGCGCTGGTGGATGAGCTCCGCGCCGTGCACGATCTCACCCGGCCTCTCCAGAAAGCGATTGCGGCGGGTCACAGCACTGCGGATCTCGGCGAGCTGCAGAAGAAGTGGCCTCCGGTCGAACATCCGGTCGCGCGCACGCACCCGCAAACCAGCCGGAAGGCGCTGTACGTGAATCGAAATTCGACGACGCACCTCGTCGGCTTGTCGGAGCGCGAAAACGAAGTCCTGCTTCCGTTCCTAGTCGATCATGTGCGGTCGCCACAGTTCCAGTGTCGCTTCCACTGGGACGTCGGTTCGATTGCGTTCTGGGACAATCGATCGGTCCAACACTACGCGGTACCGGACTACACCGAGCGTCGAGTGATGCACCGCGTGACCTTGTCGGGTGACGCACCTCGTTGAGCCTAGAGAATGAGCAACCATGAGAGATGGATTCAAAGTATTCGATGCCGATGCCCCCGTCGTCGAAAGTCTGAAAGCGCTCTACGGCCGCCGACAGGAAGCCGTGAGGTGGACGACGGAGGCGATGATCGCGGGCGGCGTGTTCGAACGATTCCCGAAGCACCGGAGTGCACGAAGTCCCCGACCGAGTACTTCAAGCGCAACTGCGGGGTCACGAACGAGTGCGACGAGCATCTGGTTTCCCACGTGATCGACGAGCGCGGCGATTCGCGGATCTTGTTCGAGCCCGACTACCCGTCTCCCGATTCGAAGTATCCGCGCGCCGTGCAGACCTTCCTCGGCCAGAAGCGTCTCACCGATGAGAGCAAACGAAGAATTCTTTGCGACAACGCCGTCGACTTCGATCGCTTCCCGGAAAGCCACATGACGTCGGCCTCCGAGGAGGCCACGGGCATATGAGCGTTGCGCCGGGTTTCCGGCGGCCCTTCGAGGTCGTCGACTACGATCAGCTGATGCGCGTGCATCAGCCACCGCCCGAGTATTTCGAGGGCGACTATCTAGCGAGTCGCGAAGAGATCGAGGCGCGGCAGCTGTCGGCGCTGCAGGACCGTGCGACGCGAGTGTACGAGGTTCCGTTCTTTCGCCGGCGGTGGGATCAGGCCGGCTTCCGTCCCGACCAATTGCGTACGCTGGACGATTTGTGGCGGGTTCCCGCGTACACGGTGGACGATCTGCGGCGAAGTATCGAAGAGCATCCTCCGCTCGGTGACTACCAGGGAGCCTCGCTCGACGGTGCGTGCCAAGAGCCCGTGCGGATTTTCATGTCCGGTGCGACGACCGGGGCACCTCGACCGACGCTCTATACGCAGTGGGATCGCGACGCCGGCGCGATTCTGATGGCGCGGGCCCTGTACCTTCAGGGCGTGCGCCCGGGCGACGTCGTCGTCAACGCGTGGGCCTACTCGACACACAACGGCGCATTCGCGTTCGACGAGGCGCTTCATCGTTGGCTGAACTGCGTCGTCCTCACGACCGGGACCGGGAACGTGACGAGCACGCGCCGGCAGGTGGAGCTGGCACATCAGTACCGTGCGACCGCGATTCTCACGACCGGCGACTACCTGCTCCGGCTCGCGGACATGGCGCGCGAAATGGGCCTCGACCCGAAGGCCGACTTCAACATCCAGGCGCTTCCGAACATCGGAGACCGCGAGAAGTTGGAATCGACGTGGGGTGCGCAGTGCTTCGAGTCGTACGGCTTCCACGAAGTGCAATGGGTGGCCGTCGAATGCCCGGAGCACGATGGCCTCCACATCTTCGAGGACGCCTTCATCGTCCAGGTCGTGGATCCGGAAACCGGGGAGCCGATGCCTGAGGGTGAGCAGGGCTCTCTCTGCATCACAGAGATATACAAGACCGGTAGTCCGCAGTTCCGGTACAACATCATGGACCTGTCGTTCTTGTACCCGCGTGAGCAGTGCAAATGCGGAAGCTGGTTGCGACGCATGGGTCCGTTCGCGGGGCGCGCTGACAACATGGTGAAGCTTCGCGGTGTGAACGTGTGGCCGGAAGCCGTGGGTGAGATTGCGTTGGACGACCGACGGCTCGAGACCGACTACTTCGTTCGAGCGGTGCGCGAAGGAAATCGAGATGAGATGATCGTTCACCTCGCGGCGGCTCTCGATCGGCCGGAACGCGAGGAGATCGCCTCGCAGGCCGAGGGCCGGTTGAAGGAGCGGCTCGGGGTGCGCATTCGTGTCGAGCTGGCGGCGCCCGGAGAACTCGATCCACTGACCGAGATCCAGACGTCTCCGAAGCCGAAGCGGTTCCGCGACGAGAGGGGCGAGTGATGGCGGGCACGATCGACTATTGGTGCAACGCGTTCACGCCGGACTACGCAGATCGGTGGGCACGCGCCATCGAGCTTCAGGGGATCCCGCTCAAGGTGCGCAAGGAATCCGACGACAGCTTCGCTGCCCCGGGCGCCTTCGTTGCCCGGATGGACGAGTTGTCCATCGATCGAGTTTTGCTCCCGTCGACGGCGGACCCCGAAGCGGCTGCGGAACTCGAGTTCGAGGGGTTCACGACGTCTGCGGGTGAAGTGAGGCGGCTGGTCGCGGCCCATCCGGGTCGCTTCGGCGGGCTCTGGACGATCGATCCGGCCGCCGCATTTTCCGCGGCGCAGGAGGCATCAGCGGTGCTGCGCGACCCTGGGTTCGTGGGGTTGCATCTCCACACGCACAGCTGGGATCGCCCCTTCGATCATCGTGATCTCTACCCGTTCTACGCGGTTGCCGCGGAGCACGGCGTGCCGGTCGTCGTGCAGGCGGGTACGTCGGGCGGACTGATGCCGAGCGAGTGCGGTCGACCCATCGGGATCGATCGACCGGCGCTCTACTTTCCGAACGTGCGTTTCGTTCTCTCCCACACCGGCTGGCCGTGGGGGGACGAGGCGATCGCGATGGCCTTGAAGCACCCGAACGTCTTCCTCGGGACGGCGGCGTATCCGCCGCGGCATTGGTCTTTCGAGCTCGTTCGATTCGCGGCGGGACCCGGGCGCGGCAAGGTATTGTTCGGTACGAGCTTTCCCGTGGTGGGACACCGGCACGCGCTCACGCAGATCGACGAGCTGAAGCTGTCTCCGGCAGCAAAGACGGCACTGCTCGGCGGGGCTGCGCGAACGGTCTTCACTCGACTCGCCGCTGGAGGGATCTCATGATGGGCACCGTCTACACCGTCCCCCCGATTCCACCGGACGAACGGCACACGACTTGGGTCCCTGCGGGTGTCTTGTCGATCGGCGTCGAGCATAGGCTTCTGGACGATGCGGAGCTTGCCGCAAATTACGGCGGCGCACAGATGGAAGAAATCCAGGCGAACCTCAAGGGCAGCGCCGTGAACGACAACGGAGTCTCGCTCCACGTGAAGGCCGTTGCGGATGATCACGAATATCTTCGCTTCGATCTCTTCGAACACGAACCGCACTACCACTACATCGAGCCTTCGGGAGAGAAGCAGACTATCGTCCAGTTCGATTCCGTGGCGATGGGCGAGATGCTTCCGTGGGCGTTGCACCAACTTCGACATCGCCTGAACGAGATGCTGGCCTTCGCGGGTGGGACGGAGCTGAGCGCGCGTGTCGATTCCGAAGCACTCGAAGCTGGGCTGCGGCGCGTAGAGGAACTTGCGCGAAGCGCACAGGCTGAACTTGCAGCCGCAGGAGATCGCGATGGCAACTGACGCGACCCCACCAGCCGTTCTTCATTACGACAAGATCGACTGGGACGATCCGACGCGAAGGTATGGAGTTCCTCACGATTCGAACCGGCGAAGCGAGTGTGGACCTCGTGAAGACTTCGATTGGCCCGAGCGGCGGCGGGGCTGAATGATCGAGACGAAGGTTCTGATCGCAGGCGGTGGCCCGGTGGGGCTCGTGTTGGCCCTGGAGCTAGAGCAGCGCGGTGTTTCGGCGCTCTTGGTCGAGCGCAACCTCACGACCACGCAGCACCCGAAGATGGATGTCACCAACGGGCGCAGCATGGAGCACTTCCGCCGTCTCGGCATTGCCGACGAAATCCGCTCGCACGCGGTTCCATCTGATCATTCGATGGATGTTCTGTGGTGCTCGAAGCTCGCCGAATGGGAGATCGCGCGCTTCGCCTACCCGAGTGTCGAGACCGCTCGTGAGATCATTCGCTACGTGAACGACGGGACACTTGCGCTCGAGCCGTACATGCGGATTTCGCAGGTCGTCCTCGAGCCTGTCTTGAAGCAGCTGCTCGAGGCGCGCGGCGGTCACGTCTCGACGCGCTTCGGTTGGGCGCTCGACTCCTTCGAAGAAGATGCGGACGGTGTGGACGTTACGATCCGCAACTCGGAGACTGGTGATCTCGAATCCGTTCGCGCCGCGTACCTCGCCGGTTGTGACGGAGCCGCGAGCGTGACGCGGAAGGGTCTCGGCATCGACTTCGAGTACGCGTCGGTTGGCCAACTTCTGCGCGGAATGGGTGGTGGAGTCTTGAAGGCCGTGGGCTCCATGATGAGAGGACTCGTTCGGGGAGAGCGGCGGCTCGACGGTCGGTTTTATCTCATTCACTTCCGTTCCACGGATCGCCCTTTCTTCGAACGGTTCGGAAGGGTTTGGCACATTCAGGCGCCCGTCAGCGGCACGTTGATCGCGCAGAACGACCTCGATACCTGGACCTTGCACGTGCCGCTCCGCGCCGGTGTCGACACCGACACGCTCGATCCGAAGAAAGTTCTGTTCGATGCGCTGGGTCGGGAGTTCGCTTGCGAGATCATCGTTGCTAGTGCCTGGACGCCTCGGCTCGCGATGGCCAAGAGCTACGGTCGAGGGCGCGTCTGGCTCGCGGGTGACTCGGCGCACCAGATGATCCCGACCGGTGGCTACGGGATGAACACCGGAGTTGGAGACGCGGTTGATCTGGGTTGGAAGCTTGCGGCAGTTCTCGAGGGCTGGGGCGGTCCCGGCTTGCTGCCGTCGTACGAAACCGAGCGCCTCCCGGTCGGCTGCCGAAATCGCGATACGTCGGTCCGACACGCTTCCGTGCGGATGCAGATATCGGCGGCGGCGTCACCGAAGATTCATGAAGACTCAACCAAGGGAGAAGGCTCCCGTGGCAAGCTCGCAGAGCAGATACGGACCCTGGGTAACCTGGAGAACGAGGCCCGTGGAATCGAGTTGGGTTATCGGTACGACGGCTCGCCGATCATCTGCGCGGAGGAAGGGGAGGCACCGACCTGGTCGCAGGAAGAATACGTGCCTTCGACGTGGCCGGGTGCGCGGCCGCCGAGCGTGATTCTGGAGGATGGTCGCGGCCTGTTCGATCTTTTCGGTCCGGGTTTCACGTTGCTGCGATTCGCAGAAGTGCCGGTGAACGCGCTCGTGGAGGCAGCGCGGGAGTGTGGCCTCCCTCTGTGGCTGGTCGACGTACGCGACGAGAATGCACGCCGGTTGTACGAACGTGACCTGGTTCTCGTTCGACCGGATCAGCATGTCGCGTGGCGTGGGGACACGGCCCCGAGTGACGCGGGCGCGGTCCTCGATCGCGTGCGTGGTGCCGGATGAGCACGGGCGACGTGCTCCACCGCTCCTGCCCGATCTGCGAGGCGTCGTGTGGGCTCGTGCTGCGGCTGGATCCCGAGGAGCGACGGGTGCTGGGGGTCACGGGCGATGAGAACGATCCGAGAAGCCGTGGCTATTTGTGCCCGAAGGCATTCGGCATGCAGGCGGTGTTCGAAGACGCGGACCGGATTCGTCGTCCTCTCCGGCGGATCGGCGCAGACTGGGAAGAGATCGGGTGGGACGCCGCGCTCGACGAGGTGGCCGGTCGGTTGGTGGATCTCCAGCGTTCCCACGGCTCGGGCTGCATCGCGTCGTACATCGGTAATCCGATCGGCAGCGACGTCGGAGCGCAGCTCTATCTGCGCCACCTGACGTCGGCGCTCGCGAGCCCCCGCGCGTTCTCGGCGATCACGATGGACCAGTTTCCGAAGGTCGTCTCGTCACGCTTGATGTACGGCAACGGGGCGGTGTTGCCGATTCCCGATGTCGATCGAACGGACTTCCTGCTCGTGCTGGGCGGCAACCCGGTCGTGTCGCAGGGAAGCCTCATGTCGGCGCCTGACATGAAGGGGCGTCTTCGTTCCTTGCGCGAGCGAGGCGGACGGCTGGTGGTTGTAGACCCGCGCCGAAGTGAGACCGCCGCTGTGGCGGATGAGCACGTCTTCATCCGACCCGGCACCGACGCTTTCTTTCTGTTCGCGATGGTGCACGCGATGTTCGAAGAGAACCTCCTTCGGCCGGGGCGGCTGGCCGAGTTCACCGATGGAATGGAAGATGTCCGCGCGCTCGCAGAGGAGTTTGCGCCGGAGAGGGTGTCTGCCATCACTGGAATCGCTGCCCACGACATTCGCAGCATCACCCGTGCGTTTGCGGGGGCCAAGCGCGCCTGTTGCTACGGCCGCATCGGAACCTGCACGCAGGAGTTTGGAACGCTCGCCAGCTGGCTCGTCGACGTCGTCTCGATTCTGAGCGGCAACCTGGACTCGCCGGGCGGTGCCATGTTCCCTCGGCCGGCGACCGGACAGATAGAACCCAGCTCGACGATCGGTGCGGAGATGCCGCTCGGACGCTGGCGCACGGTGGTTCGCGGTCTTCCGGAAGTGAACGGAACACTCCCGAGCGCCGCGCTTGCCGAAGAGATCGACTCTGCGGGCGAGGACCGCATTCGCGCGCTGGTCACGATTTCGGGCAATCCGGTTCTCTCGACGGCGAACGGAGCGCGCCTCTCTCGAGCGCTCGAGCAGTTGGATTTCATGGTCGGACTCGACATCTACATGAACGAGACGACGCGGCATGCGGACGTCCTGCTACCCAGCACCGTCCAACTCGAGTTCGAGAACTACGACTATCTCTTCGAGGGCACGACGACTCGAAACATGGCTCGGTGGTCGGGCGCGGCGTTCGCGCCCGAGCCCGGGTCGATGCATCAGTGGCAGATCTTTCTCGAGCTCGCCGCTCGAATGACCGGGCGTAGCTGCGACGATCTGGACGACGCGGCCTTCGACACGTTGCTCCGCAGACGCCTCGCCACGCGTCCCGACATCGAGCCG
This sequence comes from Candidatus Binatia bacterium, assembly GCA_029243485.1. Taxonomy (NCBI): domain Bacteria; phylum Candidatus Binatota; class Binatia (SeqCode); species Binatia bacterium. Next base: position 515,768 of record JAQWRY010000086.1, read on the forward strand.
AGCTACGTTCGAGCCCGCTTGCCGGATCGTGGTCCGATGCGCCTTTTGGACGTGATGATCCGCTCCGGGCCCTACGGGGATGGATTCGACGACGACGCGGACGGCTTGAGTCTCTCGAAGCTCCACAAGCGCGAACACGCAACGGACTTGGGCCCACTCGAGCCCCGGTTCCCGGAACTCCTACGAACTCCGGGTCGACGAATCGTGCTCGCACCGGAACACATCACCCGGGACGTGGTGCGGCTCCGAAGCCGGCTCGAGACCACGGGGTCCGATACGCGTCTGCGCCTGGTCGGGCGTCGGCAGTTGCGGAACATGAACTCGTGGCTGCACAACGTGAAGGTATTCTCCGCCGGGCGCACCCGGTGCACTCTTCTCATGAATCCGGCAGACGCAGAGCGCTGCGGCGTAGAAGACGGTGGACGAGCCGAAGTGCGCTCGCGTGTCGGCGCGGTGACGGTCGACGTGCAGGTCTCCGACGAGATGATGGCCGGCGTCGTCAGTCTTCCGCACGGATTCGGTCATGCGGACCCGAAGACGAGGCTTGCGGTTGCGGCGAGTCAGCAGCCGGGCGTCAACTCGAACGAACTCACGGACGAGCGGGAGTTGGACGTTCCGTCCGGGACCAGTGTGGCCAACGGGATCCCGGTCGAGGTGCGGTCGGCCTAGAACAGGTCGTGCCCGGAGTCATCTTGGGCCTTTCCTTTGGAGATCTTGATGGTGATCCCGAACGACTTGTCGTGGAAGACCAGGTCGTTCCCTTGGATCGTGTACGTGGCCGACTCCTTGGCCTTCATCGCGGGGATCGAAAGCTCGATGTGGTCCCCGTCGATCTTGAAGACGCCCTTCTTCGTTTCCGTCTCGCCGTCCGTGAAGCGGATCCGGGCGGTGAACTGCCCGTCTTTGCTGAAGTCGAGCTCGGCTCCGTGGACGATGAAGAAGAGCGCATCTCCATCAACGCTGACGGTGTGCCACGCACCGACCAGGCGCGGGTCGCCGGCGGGAGCGGCTTGGATCGACCGCACAGCCGTCGTCAGCGGCACCGCAAGGAGTAAGGCCGCGATCGCCCAACGTCGAAGAATCATGAGATGACTGTATCAGGCCAGCTGAGTCGACCCGAGCGGCTGTCGCTAGAAGATTCCGATCGCCAGACCGGCCGCGAGCGTCTGTCCGAGTTCCGTACACTTCTGGAGGACGGCGTCGTCGACGTCGCCCTTGTGCACGATTGCCTCCGCCACCTGTCGCAGCGGATACCCCTTCGCGATTCGATCGATGTTGAAGAGTGCACCGCTGCCGTCGTTGCCGCACTTGATGAAGACCGCGTACGGCAGCTGGTCGACCTTCCCCTGCAGGGGATAGAATGTTCGGTCGAAGAAGTCCTTCAAGGCGCCGGACATATACCCGAAGTTCTCGGGCGTCCCGAAGATGACCGCGTTGGCCCAGAGGAGGTCGTCGGGGCCGCCTTGGAAGGCATCGACCATGCGGGTCTCTACCTCGGTTTCTTCTGAAGCGCCGGCGAGGACGGCGTCCGCCATCGCGCGGGTGCCGCCTCCCTGTGAGTGGAAGACGATGAGGAGATGCTTCATCGCGCCGGCTCTATGAGGTTCTCTCTCCGCCGACGTGCGCATTTACCTCGCGTATCGGCAAGATGTTGCCCCCTCCGCGGGCGCCTTGCCCCGCTCTCACTAGGAAATCTGATCACAGCGAACGGCATATTGCTTGCTCCGCTTCTGGGGCTCGTGCATCCGCAGAGATGCCACCCGACAACCGTACGGACAACCTGGAGGAATTGTTGGCTCTCGAAGCGCAGCCGATTCTGCTGGTTCGCCTGCGGTTTCTTCTGCTTCTGCATAACCCGAACACCAACCTGAACTGCGTTTTCGAAGTTTTCTACCATGGCCTGCTTGTCGTCGGCTCTCCTGCGGGCCGCTGCAGAGTTCGCCACGTCAGCGCCGGACCGTAGGGGTCGAAACCGCCCTTGTCCGCCGGTCCAACGTTGGCCTGTCGCTGAGCCGGCCGACTGCCGGGAGGTCTGAAACGGGTCCACACCGGAATCGACTCCGCTCTGCACGGAGGCGTGTCCGGCACCAGGTTGTTTCCTGCGAAAAAGAGTAAAGCCTCGGCGCCGTCGGGTCGATTCCTGACTCAGGAGTGGCTCGAGGCGGGTCAGGTTTGGGGAGCAGAACGGAATGACGGCGAAAAAGAAGAAGGCGGAGGGGCGACCCAGCGGGTCCACGGTGAGGTGCCCGGCGTTCTGCGTCGGCCTCGCGCTCTTCGAACAACGACATGAAGGGCTAGTGCGCAGTGGTGGGCATGGACGACTAGGTGACTAAGCCCGTCGACGCATATGAGGTGAACGAAGTGATCACGCGTCACGTAGCGACGTGGGAGGATAACATGAGCAATTCGCAGATGGGTACGGCGGGCCCGCGGCCCATGGATGAGGAGGCCGCTCTCGAGTGCGCCGGTGGTGAGTACTCGTTGCTGGTCGAGTTGGCGAGCATGTGCCTCGCGGACACGCCGGACGCTCTCGACAGCATTCGCTCGGCCGTTGCGGAGCTGGACGCCAAGGGTATCCAGCGTGCGGCACACAAGCTCAAGGGGTCGTTGCTGGTCCTCGCGGCGGATCCGGCTTCCGATGCCGCCTGTCGGCTCGAGGCCCTCGGTGCGGAGGGGACTCTCGACAGCGTCGCGGTAGCTCTGGCCACCCTTGAGCAAGAGCTCGAACGCCTGAAGCCGGCCCTCACAAAGCTCGCGGAGTCGGAGCCTCTCGAAACTGACTAGCCTTTGATCTGAACCTCGGCTGGTTTTCGCGCATCAGGCCTGCCCGAGCGTACTCCCATTCGGTCGATCCGACCGAGGTCGCAGAGCACTCAGAGCCTCGGTGAACGGGTCACCCCCGGTCCGCTCGGCCTGGCCCTGACCCCCCTTCTGGGAGGGTTAACCGGACTCTCGCGCCGGGCGTCTATTACTTCCCCCTCTTGGGTGGGGTCGGAACCGGGACGGGGGATGTGAAGATCGCCTCGCAGGGCGGAGTTCCGAAGAAGCGGTCACTGTGATGGCGCAGGCTGGGAGTAGCCCAGGAATCCCGGCGCAGGTGGGAAGCCCGGTCGATGCCGCGAACTTTCGGTGGATCGGCGCGGGTAGCTAACCCGCCATCAGCTTGACGCCGTGGGCGACCGCCGATACCGCAAGTCCACCAATGGCTTCGCCTGGCACTCCGACCTCGACGACCCGCTACACCTGGGCACAGCCGGGGGATGTGAGCGCGTTCCTCGGGCTGATGTTCGACAACGTCGCTCAGCTCATCGTCTTCAGCACGATCCTGATCCAGGTGTTCGGCTACCCCGCAGACCTGGTGCTGACGCGGATGTTGCCGGGTACGGCCTTCGGCGTCCTGGTCGGTGATCTGATCTACACGTGGCTGGCGTTCCGGCTCGCGCGGCGGACGGGTCGCGACGACGTCACCGCGATGCCTCTCGGCATCGATACCGTGTCCCTCTTTGGCTTGACGTTCGGCGCCCTCGGGCCGGTCTATCAGCAGACCGGCGACGCGGTTCTCGCGTGGCAAGTCGGCATGGCCCTCATGGTGATGATGGGCCTCTTCAAGATCGCGATTGCCTGGCTCGCCGCCCGGCTGCGCGACTTCGTTCCGCCGGCCGCCATGCTCGGTACCATCGGTGCGATCGGCGTCTGCCTCATCGCCTTCATGCCGATGCTGAAGCTGTTCGCGAATCCGCTGGTCGGTCTCCTCTCGTTGTTTCTCATCATGCTCGTCCTGCTCCGGGGGATGGAGCTTCCCGGCCGGGTTCCGCCCGTGCTCGGCGTCGTCATCTTGTCCACGATCGCCTTCTACTCCCTGCAGGGCATGGGACTCTCGGTTAACGAGGAGGGTGCTCTCGCGACGGCCTCGGTTTCGATGGGCGTCACCTGGCCCATCCCGACTCTCGGGTTCCTCGCCGGCATGGACATCGCGGTCGACTATCTCCCCCTCGCGATCCCACTTGCCTTCGCGACGGTCATCGGGGGAATCGACAACACAGAGTCCGCGAATGCTGCCGGTGACGCGTACGACACGCGTTCGATCCTCCTCACCGAGGGCGTGAGCACTCTGCTCGCTGGCCTCGTCGGTGGCGTCATTCAGACGACCCCATACATCGGTCACCCCGCGTACAAGCGCATGGGTGGCCGAGCCGGCTACACGCTCGCGACCGCTCTCTTCGTCGGGATCGGCGGAATCCTGGGGTACCTCTCGTGGCTCGTACATGCGCTGCCGGAGATCGTCGTCGTTCCGATCCTGGTTTTCATCGGCTTGGAGATCGGCGGGCACGCCTTCGTAGCGGTTCCCAAGCGCTACGCCGCCGCCGTGGCCGCTTGCTTTCTGCCCGTTCTGGCGAATGTCGTGGTCATCTTGGGGAATCAGTTTCTCGGTGGTGCGGGCGTCTCGGCGGCCGATCTGACCGGGCCGGCGGCGAGTTCCTGGAAGGCCCTCGAACTCCTTGCCGCGGGCTTCGTCTTCTCGGCAATGCTGATCGGGTCGGCACTGGCCTTCGTCATCGACGGGCGCCTGGCCGCCGCCGCCGCGACATTCGCGATCGCGGCGATCGCCTCCTTCTTCGGCGTGATCCACTCTCCCTTGCCCGGAGGAGCGACGTTCCTTCCCTGGCAAATCTCGGACCCCACGCCGTACGCGACCGCCGGCGGCTACGCGGTGGTGGCCCTCTTCGTCTGGGGGGCGGGGCTCCTGCCTACGGCCTCTTCTTCCGACCCGTCTTGATTGCATCCCCGAAGTTGGGCAGCGTCGACGGGTAGCTCGCAATACGGAGGTGGATTCGATGCGTTTTGGATGGATGAAGTTCTGGGTGATGGCGGCCGTCGCGGTGCTGGTGGTGACACCGGCGTCCGGCGCGAAGGTCAGCGAAGAGGCGCGCTGTACGATCGTCAAGCTGAAGTCCTCGGTGAAGGAAGTGAAGGACAAGGCGCAGTGCTACGAGCGCTCGCTGAAGGCCGGCGTCCCTGTTTCCGGGGCGTGTCTCAAGCGCGCCGAGGACAAGCGTGAGCGTCTTTTCGAACGCGCCGAGAAGCGCGGGGGCTGCAAGACGACGAAGGAGGGTGCGACGATCGGAGTCCGGGTCGACGCCTTCCTGCAGGACATCAACCGCACGCTCCATGGCGGTGCGTCTGCGTCCGCCAAAGCGTCCGCTTCGCCGCCCAAGGAAGACGCGAAGGCAGCCGAGGGGACCCGAAAGGCCGAAGCGCCGAACGCGACACCGGCGGCGGATTCGAAGGAAGCCGCTGAAGCGAAGAAGTCGGCAGGGAACGACTAGGTGGCAACGCCTCAGGGGGGCATCCTTCCGGAGCCCGGCTCGCACGCGCTGTTCCTCGTTCTGAAGGTGAGGAGCCCGCGGCACGCGCGGGCCGTTGCGAAGATCGCCGCGCGCGTCCCGGCGCTCGCGGCGCAGGTCGCGCGGCTCGACAAACGCTCCCGGTTGGTGGCGAACGTGGCGTTTGGGACGCGGTTGTGGAGCCGGATTTCGCGGACGAGCAAACCACGGGGCTTCCGACCGTTCAAGAAAACGGGCAAGCGAACCCTCGTCGCGCCGTCAACGGGAGGCGACATTCTCCTCCACGCCATCTCGAACCGGCAGGATCTGAACTTCGAGATTGCGCAGCGCCTCCGGTCCGAGCTGGGTGATCGCGTGCGCGTCCTCGAAGAGGTCCACGGCTTCCGGTACCTCGACGCACGCGACCTCACGGGCTTCATCGACGGCACCGAGAATCCCAAAGGGAAACGGGAGCGCGCGAACGTCGCGCTCATCGGCGACGAGGATCGCGCGTTCGCGGGAGGCAGCTTCGTCTTCACCCAACGCTACGTGCATGACCTCTCGAAGTGGAGCCGCCTGTCCGACGCGGCACAGGAGAAGCAGATTGGTCGTCGGAAGAAGAACAGCGTCGAGCTTCGCGGTAAAGCCAAGCCGCCCACGGCGCACATCAGCCGCGTCGTGATCGAAGAGAAGGGGGAAGAGCTCGAGATCGTACGGCACAGCTTCCCCTACGGAGATTCGTCCGAGGCCGGCTTGTTCTTCATCGCCTATACGAACGATCTCGCGATCCCGTTCAAGATGCTGGATCGGATGCTCGGCGCGAGCGGCGACGGCAAGCACGATCACCTCATGGACTACACCAAGGCCGTTTCGGGAGCGACGTTCTTCGCGCCATCGCTTTCCGTCTTGCGCTCGATCGCTCGTTGAGACGCGGTTAGGGGGAGCTCGTCGTGCAGACAAAGCGCCGCGTGCGAGCTTTTCTGCTCGTGATGATCGGAGTCCTCTTCGTCGCCTCGGTGCCGTGGTATCGGAGCACCGGTGAGCAGGTCACGTTGATCTTCGGGCTGCCTGATTGGGTCGCCGTCGCGCTCGGGTGTTATGTCGGCGTCGCCGTACTGAACTCGGTGGCTTGGCTGCTGAGTGATGTCGAAGATCCCAAGATGCCGGGTGACGGATCGGAGCCCAAGTCGTGACGTTCGGCCAAATGGGTCTCGTCGCCCTCGGGTTCTACCTAGTCGGTCTTGTCCTGGTTGCCGAGATCGCGCGCCGCGCGAGTAAGGACTCCACGCCGAGCGATCACTTCCTGGCCGGACGCGACCTCGGCGTGTTCGTCCTCTTCCTCACGCTCTACGCGACCGCCTACAGCGGGAACTCGCTGCTCGGGTACCCGGGGAAGGCTTATCGAAGCGGCTTCTCCTTCATCATGGCGACGGGCTTCATGATGTCGATCATCGTGGTGTTCCATGCGCTCGTTCCACGTCTGCGGCCCGTCGCGGTCGCGGAGGGCTTTGTGACCCCCGGCGATTGGGTCCGCCACCGGTTCGCCGGAGAGCCGGGCGCCCGCGCCCTCTCGCTCGCCGTCGGCATTCTCATGTGCACGGCACTCGCCAATTTTCTGTTGGCGCAGCTCCAGGCAATGGGTCACATGACCGGTCGCGTCACCGACGGGATGATCTCGTACGAGTTCGGAATCGTCGGCCTGGCGTTCGTGATCCTCTTCTACGAGAGCCGCGGCGGCATGCGCGCGGTGGCGTGGACCGACGCTGCGCAGGGGATCCTGATGTTGGGGGGCCTCGCGGCGCTTCTGTGGTGGCTGGTCGGCACCGCGGGAGGGCTCAGTGCAATCACCGAGCGTGTGGCCGAGGTTCGGCCTTCTGCCGTCGTCGTGCCCGATGCGACGGTCTGCGCGAACTGGTTTAGCTCGATCACGCTTTTGGGACTCGGCAGCGTTCTCTATCCGCAAGCGATCCAGCGCGTGTTCGCCGCGCGCAGCGGCAAGGTGCTGACGCGCTCGCTCGCGATCATGACGTTCATGCCGCTCACGACGACGCTCGTCGTAACCCTGATCGGCGTCGCTGCGATCACCCGTCTGAATCTCGACCTTGGTGTTGCCAGCGACGAAGTGACGCCGCTTCTTCTCGAACAGTGGGCGGCGGATGGCGGGGGCCACACCGCCGGCGCGATCCTCGTGTTCCTCGGCGCGTTGGCTGCGATCATGTCGACCGCGGATTCGTGCCTCCTGTCTCTCGGCTCGCTCGCGGCGGGTGATCTCTTGGGACGCTCCGGTCGAGATCCGGCCACGACGAAGCTCGGAAAGCGCCTGGCGGCCGGAATCCTGCTCCTCATGGTGCCCCTGGCGATGTGGGGACAGCTCACCCTGTGGAGACTCATCGAGCTCAAGATGGAGCTCCTCGTCCAGTGCGTCCCCGCCTTCCTCCTCGCGATGCACTGGACGCGCTTGCGCGCGTGGCCGACGTTCTGGGGAATCTGCGTCGGGACCGGTTACGCGACTGTGATGGCGCTACTCGGCACGAAGGCGCTCGGGGGTGTGCACGTCGGAGTCATCGGGCTCGCGTTGAACGTGACGGTCGCTTGGTTGGGCTCGCTTGCGACGTCTCCTCGCGCATCCGCTTCTTCGTAGCGGTCCACGAGCAGATCGGGCACGTCGATAAGTCGTGCCTGCGCGCGGGGCAGTGCTCCCGTCCGAAGTAGATGATTTGGAGGTGGAGCTTGTTCCAGCTCTCGGACGGAAAGAGGTTCTTCAGATCTCGTTCCGTCTGCTCGACGTTCTTCCCGTTGGATAGCCCCCAGCGAGCCGCGAGCCGGTGGATGTGGGTATCGACCGGGAACGCGTGCTGCCCGAAGGCCTGCGAGGCGACGACGCTCGCGGTTTTGTGGCCGACCCCCGGAAGCTCTTCCATCTTATCGAGCTCGCGGGGGACTTCGCCCGCATATTTCTCGACGAGGATCTTGGAGAGCCCGGCGATGTTCTTCGCTTTCGCGGGAGCGAGTCCACAGGTTCGGATGAACCCATGGATCTTCTGCTCCCCGAGCTTCATCATGTCCGCCGGTGTGTTCGCGGCGGCGAAAAGATCTGGAGTAACCTTGTTTACGCGCTCGTCCGTCGTCTGGGCCGAGAGCAGAACGGCGACGAGCAGCGTGTACGGGTCGGCGTGGTCGAGCGGGATCGGCGGTTTCGCGTAGAGCTCTTCTAGGAGCGCCTGGACGCGTTCCGCCTTCTCGGCGCGCGTCATGAACCCTTCGTGTAGTGGGGTCGGTAGAGTTCGAGAACGAGTCCGCCGGGCGTCTTGAAGTGGATGGCTGTGCCGTAGCCCTGATCCTTGGGCTCGTCGATGAACTCGACGTGCTTTTCGCGCAGCTCTCGCACCGTTGTGTCGAGGTCGTCGCAGTCCGAGGAGATGTGGTGGCTTCCGGCGGCTTCGCCCGCCGGGTGAGTCTCGTCCGCGGTATGACGCCCCATGTCGGTCTCGGTGAAGCTAAACTTGTCTCGTAGGAAAGCCCGGAGCTCTTCCGTTTCGGAAGAGTAGAACATGGTGTGCACGCTTCGGATCATGAGAGACCTCCTGTTGCTGTGCTTCGCTCGTAGCCCGTCGGATCCTCTCGGTGCAAGACGTTCAGATAGTCGCGCTCGGGAATTGCCCTGATATAGTTCGCGCTCGTGTGTGGCATCGCTGGCATCTTCCGGACGCAGAGTTCCGGCGACGACCGGTCTACCATCGAATCGATGCTGGCCGCGTTGGAACGTCGTGGGCCTGACGCCGACGGACTTCTCGAAGAAGGCCCGATCACGCTCGGCCATCGTCGACTTTCGATTCTCGACCTGAGTGACGCCGGGCGGCAACCGATGGTGAGCGCCAGTGGGCGCTACGTCGTGAGCTACAACGGCGAGGTCTACAATTTTCGCGATCTGCGCGACGAACTCGGCGTCGACCCTGCTGACCTTCGCTCGAGCTCCGATACCGAGATTCTCCTACTCGCGTGGGAGAAGTGGGGCCCGGCGGCACTCGACCGCATGGTCGGGCAGTGGGCCTTCGCGATCTACGACCGCGAGGAGCGAAAGCTCTGGCTCGCTCGGGATCGGTTCGGCGAGAAGCCGCTGTACTATCACGAGGGCGCAGGCGCGCTCACGTTCGCGTCGAGCATCGCAGCTCTGATTCAGGCGCCGTGGGTCCCTCGGGAGCTCGATGAGGACGCCCTCGTTGAGTACTTGACGCTCCGCTATGTCGTGGCGCCGCGCACCGTCCTGCGAGACGTGAAGAAGTTGCCCGGAGGCCACCTCCTCGAAGCCGGCGAAGACGGTACGCACGTCCGTTCCTGGTACGACCCCCGCTTCAAGCCGCGGCGCGAGCAGCTACGCGGGCGGAGCAAGGAGGATCTGGCAGACGAGTTCGGTTCGTTGTTGGTCCAGGCGTCGAAGCGCTGCCTCGTGAGCGATGTACCGGTGTCGCTGCTTCTGTCCGACGGCATCGACAGCAACTCGATTCGCTACGCGATGCGCGAGGGCGGTCGAGACGTCTCCACGTTTACCTATGTGATGGCGAAGGACGAGCCAGGCCTGGTGCCCATCGACAGCAAGGGGTTCGACGCGCCGAGCTGGGATCTCCGAGTTACGCCCCGCGGTCGGCTCGAGACGATGGACGAAGCGTTCTCGCGATTCACCGAGCCGATGGGCGACGGCGCCTCTCTGGCGACGTGGCTTCTCATCCGAAACGCGCGCGAGCATGCGACCGTCTTCGTATGCGGCCATGGGTCGGACGAAGTCCTCGGCGGTTATCGTCTCAGTCAGGACCGCTTTCGCCTCCAGGGCATGCGATGGATTTCCTACCTTCCGACGGTCACGCTCCGTGCCCTCTTCGGCAACAAGACGTTTGGACCCGAATCGCCCGACAGGAGGCAGCGCCGCTTTCGCCGGACGTCGCTGCGGAAGGTGCCCGAGGCCGCGCGGTATCTGATTCACCGCCCACTCCCGCACGAGGACGTCTCGCAAATCCTGAGTCAGGACGGCGTTCCCGATACCTACCTGGATACGGTCGCTCGCCTCTACGACGAGTGCAGCGACGAGGCGAGTGCACTCGACCGCATTCAGGAAGTGATGATGCGGACGTTTTTGGCGGAGGACATCCTCTCCTTCGCGGACTCCGTGGCGATGGATTCGTCGGCCGAGCTGCGGCTTCCGTTTCTCGATCGCGACCTGGTCGAGTTCGTGTGGGCGTTGCCGGATTCCGCACGTGTCCACTTCTGGCCGGGGCGGGCGAACACCAAGCAGATCCTCCGCTTCTGGGGCGAGAACCACATCCCTCGAGAAATCGTCGAGCTGCGGAAGCGGAACTTCAACTACGGCACCATTCGGGAGCTGCTCGCCGAGGATGAGGGACGAGTCCACGACCGGATGCTCGGTTGCGCGCCGCTGCGCCGTGCCCTTCCCGGCCTCGAGACGTGGCTACAGAACCCACATGAGTATTTCCGCGGTCCATGGGAAGGTACGGTATGGGCTCTACTGAGCCTCGGCATCTGGGCCGAGGCGAGCGGGGTTAGGTGAGCATGTCTTCTACGACTCGAAACGTACTGGTGAGCCTCGGGATCGCGGCCGCGTTCCTCTTTCTGGCGTTTCGCAGCGTCTCGCTCGACGAGCTCGGCGGCGCGCTCTCCAAGTTCGACCCGTGGTACCTGATCCCAGCCGTCGTGATCAGCTTCCTGCTGCAGATCTTTCGCTCCTGGCGATGGCAGCTCGAACTAAGCCCCCTCGAGCACGTTCCGCTCGGTCGCATCTGGGTCGTGACCAGCGTCGCCTACATGGCGATCAATCTCTTTCCGGCGCGCCTGGGCGAGTTCGTTCGCCCGTGGCTGATGTCGCGGCGTTCGTCGGTGAGCTTCTCCAACGTCGTGGGCAACCTCGTCGTAGAGAAGACGTTTGATTCGCTCGTCATCGTTTTCTACATCCTCCTGGGATTGCTCACCACGAGCGATCTTCCGGAGTGGGTGCGGCGTGGGGCCGTCGTCCCCGCGACCGCGGCCGCAGTTCTCGTCGTGCTGGTCATCCTTCTGTGGACGAAGGGCGAGCCGTTCTTCGACCGCTGGGTGATTCGTTACCTGCCGGAGCGGTTCGGCGACGGTCTCAAAAAGTTTGTGCGCGCGCTTCTCGACGGCATGCAGATCCTGCCGAATCCGCGCCTTGTCACGATGGTCTTCCTCGTCTCGCTCGCGTTGTGGTTCCTGCCGATCCTATCGAGTTGGGTCGCGATCCAGGCGTTCTCGTTCGACGTTCCCTTCAATGCGGCACTGATCGTCTTCATCTTCATCGGCTTCGGAACGGCCCTGCCGCAGGCGCCGGGGATGATCGGCACCTACCAGTACGCGTGCATCCTCGCGCTCGGGCTGTTCGGGGTCGAGCAGGCGGATGCGCTCGCATACGGGATCGTGCTGAACGGCATTCAGCTCATCACACTGGTTCTTCAAGGTGTAATCGCGCTGCCGCTCGCGGGGGTGACGCTTGCAGACTTTCGGCGCGCGCGGGAGGAAATCGGAACCGAGTCGGCCTAGTCGCCGGACCGAAGCTTCGCGAGGAATCGGCGGGCGACGCTCGCGGCGGATTCGCCATTCTCATCGACGTCGAAGTTCATTGCGCGCATCGAGCCGGCGTCGATCGTTCCGACCAGCTCCTGAAGAGCCTCGAGGACCTCGGGTTGTTCCTCGCGCAGGCGCCGGCTCGCAACCATTAGTGCGTCGTAGGGTGGGATTGCTCCCTTGTCGTCCTGGAGAACGAAGAGATCGAGTGCCGCGATCCGTCCATCCGTGGAATACGCGCTGATGACGTCCACCGCATCGCCCGCCACTGCTTGGTACATCAGGGCAGAATCCATCTGCCGCTCTTTTCCGAACCGTATACCGTAGTGATCGTGGATCGACTTCCATTCGGCTCGTGAGAAGAACTCGAAGTCGGCGCCTATCGACATCCGGGGCGCGAAGGGGACGAGGTCGCTGATCGTGGTGATGGACCGCGCCTCCGCTTCTTCCCGCCGCATTGCCAGTGCGTACGTGTTCTCGAAGCCGAGCGAGCCGATAACCGTCATGCCGTGTTCGGCGCGCAGGTACTCGGTGACGACCTCGATCGCCTCTTGGCGGTTCAGCGGTGGTTCCGGGCGCTTGAGGATCGTTGCCCAGAGCGTGCCGGAGTAGTCGACGTAGAGGTCGATGTTGCCGGTCGCGACCGCATCGAAGACCACGGTCGAGCCGAGGGATGCGACCTTCTCGGTCTCGAGGCCAGTCGTCGCCGTGACCTGGTCGGCGATGATGTCGGCGAGAATGTACTGCTCAGTGAAGGCCTTCGAACCGATTCGGATCGGCACGTCGCCTCCCTGTAGGAGCGGCGCCGCTAGGGTGATCGCGACGTAACCGAAGAGCAAGGCGAAGACGGTCCCCGACGCGAGTAGGTACTCTCGTCGCCGATCGCGCACGCCGATTTCGAGAAGGTGTACGAGCCCGTCGAGAATGAGGGCCAGAATGGCGGCTGCGACGGAGCCGACGACGACGGCGGTGAAGTTGCGCGTTTGAAGACCACTGAAGATGTAGTTGCCGAGACTCGTCGCTCCGACCGGCGTCGATAGCGTTGCGATGCCGACGGTCCAGACTGTGGCCGTGCGCACGCCACCGACGATCACCGGTAGGGCAAGCGGGAGGTCGACCCGCCACAGTTGTTGCGACTCGGTCATTCCCACACCGCGCGCCGCCTCGGTCAGCGCTGGGTCGACCCCCTGGATCCCGGTCACGGTGTTGCGGAGGATAGGAAGCAGTCCGTACAGCGTGAGGCCGATGAGCGCGGGTAGGAAGCCGATGCTTTGGAGCCCGAGGAACGCGAGCGCGGGGACCATCACCGCGAGCAGAGCGAGGCTCGGAATGGTCTGGATGATGCCCGCGGTTCCGAGCAGCGGCTGCTCGAGCCACTTCACGCGCGTGGCGATGATGCCGAGAGGAATGCTCGCCGCGACCGCGAAGAGCAACGCGAGCATCGTGAGCTGAAGATGCCCCGTTAGATACTCGGGCAGTAGCGCGAGTTGGTCGCTCACGAAGCTTTCCCATCGACGGGTTCGAGCAGGGCGTCGACCGCCTGCGCTTGCCTGCGGGGCGTGTCCATCAGCCGACGAACGAGTTCGCCTTCCGGCCGCTGCATGAGCTCTTGCGGAGTTCCGATTTGTACGAGTCGTCCCGCGTCCATGACGGCGATGCGGTCGCCCAGGATCAGAGCTTCGACCATGTCGTGTGTGACGAAGATCGCAGTCAGACCCAGCTTGCGGCGGATCTGCGTGAACGATTCCTGCAGCCGGTCGCGTGTCAGGGGGTCGAGCGCGCCGAACGGCTCGTCGAGCAGCATCACGCGAGGCTCGGCGGCGAGCGCTCGCGCCACACCGACCCGTTGCTGCTGGCCGCCCGAGAGCGCGTCGGGAAAGCGATCGCGCATCTCGCCCGGATCGAGCTCGACGAGTTCGAGAAGCTCGTCGACACGTCGAGCCATCCGGTCCGGGGCCCACTCGAGCAACTGCGGTGTCACGCTGATGTTCTCGGCGATCGTCATGTGTGGGAACAGGCCGATCCGTTGGAACACGTAGCCGATGTGTCTCCGAAGCTCGTGAACGGGGACACTCGTGGCGTCTTCGCCGTCGATCCGGATCCGGCCTCGCGTGGGCTCGATGAGCCGGTTGATCATCTTGAGTGTCGTCGTTTTGCCGCAGCCGGAGCCGCCGAGGAGGACGAGGAGCTCACCGGCCTGCACCTCGAGAGACAAGTCGTCGACCGCGGTGACGCCTTCGTATTGCTTGGTCAGTCCCTCGAGTTCGATCACGTCTGCTCGGAGTACGACGAGAAGGAGCTGGTCGCAAATGGCGGCGCGACAATGCCGCGCACGACCAAGTCTGCTAGCGGACGCCTCCATGGATCGCGCCGTCATTTTTGACATGGATGGAGTTCTGGTCGACTCGTTCGCCCCGCACCGCGACAGCTGGCTCCGCGCGGCGAGAGAGGCCGGTGTGGAGATGACCCCCGAACAGTTCGCGACCACCTTCGGTCGCACGAGCCGGGAGATCATCCGCAGATTCTGGGGAGACGGTCTCGATGATGACGCGATGCGCGCCATCGACGATCACAAAGAGGCGCTCTATCGCGACATGGTGCGCGACGACTTCCCGACGATGGACGGAGCCGTCGAGTTGATCGACGCGCTCCGTGACGCGGGCTTTCGTATCGCGATCGGTTCATCAGGGCCACCGGAGAACATCGAGCTCTCGGTCGAGTGCCTCGATCGCGCGGATTGCTTCGAGGCAGTCGTGACCGGTTACGACGTGACCCACGGGAAGCCGAACCCAGAGGTCTTCCGGCTCGCGGGAGAGCGCCTCGGTGTGCCGAAGGAGCGCTGCGTCGTCATTGAAGATGCGGTGGCGGGAGTCGCCGCCGCGAACGCGGCGGGCATGGCAAGCATCGCGTTGACCGGGACGACGACGCGCGACGCACTGGCCTCGGCGAGTCTCGTCGTGGACTCGCTGCGCGAGCTGTCCCCAGCCGCGATCTCGGCATTGCTCGGCGACGGCGCGCCGGCCTAGTTCGAGGTCTGATACCACGCGGTGAACAGTTCCGCGCTGAAGGCCGTGATCTCTTCCTGCGCGAAAAGCGGGGGCAGGCAATCCGCCTGCCCCCGCGTTCGAAGACGACGGCGCTCAGGAAATCCCGACGCGCTCGGCTAGCTGTTCGCGATGCTGGAGGGGGCCGCCGAAGAGTAGGCTCGAGCTCTTGGCGCGCTTGAAGTACAGGTGCGCGGGGTGCTCCCAGGTGAAGCCCATCCCACCGTGAATCTGAATGGTGTCGCCCGCTGCCTTGAAGAAGGCCTCGGAGCAGTAGGACTTGGCCATGTGGACTGCTTCCGCGAGGCCCTCGTTGCCTTCGGCGGCGGTGAAGCCGGCGTTGTAGGCCGCAGACTTCGAGAACTCGACCGACACGAGCATGTCGGCGCAGCGATGCTTGATCGCCTGGAATGAACCGATCGGGCGGCCGAACTGGAGCCGCTCCTTTGCGTACTGCGTCGACATCTCGAGGCAGCGCGATGTACCACCCACCTGCTCGGCGGTGATCCCGACGAGGGTGATGGCCAGTGCGCGCTCGAGAGCGGCAGACACATCACCCGCGGTGCTCACCCGTAGCGCGGGTGTGCCCGAGAACGAGAGGTTGGCAAGCTTCCGGGTCTGATCGAGGGTCGGAAGAGCCGATCGCTCGAGGCCAGCCGCGCCGGCATCGACGCGGAACAGCGCAAGGCCGTCGTCGGCACGAGCCACGACCAGAATGACGTTCGCGGTGTGACCGTCGAGTACGTACGTCTTCTTGCCGGTAAGCTTGAAACCGTCGCCGTCGACGGTCGCCGTCATCTTGACGTCACCCAGTCCCCAGCCGGCGCCTTCGTCGACCAGTGCGACCGTTGCGATGGTCGACCCGTCGGCGATACCCGGGAGGATAGTCTTCTTCGCTTCGTCCGTTCCGGACTCTGCGACCGCGGATGCGGCGAGAACGGCCGTCGACAGATACGGGGCGCATAGAAGTGCGCTACCCATCTCTTCCAAGACGATCATCATTTCGACGACGCCGAGACCGGCCCCGCCGTGTTCCGCGGGAACGATCAGGCCTTGCAGACCGAGTTGCTGCGCCATCTGCTTCCAGACGTCTTCGTCGTAGCCCTGCTCCGTATCCATGGCGCGGCGGACGGCCTGCTCATCGGAGCGGTCATCCAGAAAACGCTTCACGGTACGGCGAAGCTCTTCGTGTTCTTCGTTGAACGAAATGTCCATGATTCTCTTCCTCAGCTGCGGGGGATGTCTTTCCAGGCGACCGCTTTGTCGACGCGCGGCTCACCGGGAAGGCCCAGGACACGCTCACCGAGAATGTTGCGCATGACCTCGGAGGTGCCACCTTCGATTGAGTTCGCCCGCGAACGGAGGAACTGGTACTTCGCGAGTCGCTCGGGACTGCGCGGCTCACTCGCGGGGCGACGAAGCTCGTAGCCCTCTTCGAACATCAGCGAGTCCTTGCCGAGAACGTCGAGACACGTTTCCCAGGTCCGCTTGTAGATCTCGGACTGGGCGAGTTTGCCGACGGAGCCTTCGGGCCCGGGGTTGCCGCCCGTCGTCTGGGTTGCACGTGCGCGCAGTGCCGTGACGCGAAGGAGCTCCGACTCGATGTGGAGCTGCGTCACACGGTCGCGCATGATCGCGTCTGCTGCGACCGAGGTGTTCGTCTTGTCGCGGTCGTTCCAGAGGGTTTCGAGTGTCGCTGTTGGTCCGGCTTTGCGGTGACCGGAGCCACCACCGAGTGCGGAGCGCTCGTTCATGAGCGTCGTGATCGCGACCTTCCAGCCGTCGCCCTCTGCGCCGAACATGCGATCCGCAGGGATCCGAACGTCGGTCAGGAAGATCTCGTTGAACTCGGCCTCGCCGGTGATCTGGTAGAGCGGCCGAACGTCGACACCTTCGCTTTCCATGTCGAGCAGGAAGTACGAGAGGCCCTTGTGCTTGGGCACGTCGGGGTCGGTCCGAGTGACGAGCATGCCCCACTTTGAGATGTGCGCGAGCGTGGTCCAGACCTTCTGGCCGTTCACGACCCACTCGTCGCCGTCACGAACGGCGCGGGACGAGAGTCCGGCGACGTCGGAGCCCGCGCTCGGCTCGCTGAAGAGCTGGCACCAGATCTCCTCGCAGGTGAACATCGGGCGCAGCAGGCGCTTCTTCCACTCTTCGGAGGCGTAGGTGAGGACGACCGGGCCGCCCATGCCGATGCCGATTGGGTTGAGCTCGATGTCGTTGTAGAACGTGTCCGCGTTTTTGCGGATCTCGTCGTTGACGATCGCCTGGAGGTGCGGCGTGAGGCCGAGCCCGCCGTGTCCTTCGGGGAAATGGACCCAAGCCAGGCCGTGATCGAACTGCGTTCCGCGGAAGGTCACCCGATCCACCTTGTCGGGATGCACTTCCGCAAGCAGCGTTCGTGTGCGCTGGCGAAGCTCTTCTTCGCTCATCGTCTTTGCCATGTTCTCACCTTTCCTTCGTGATCGTGGTCACCTTGCCACCGAGCCCCGCCACCGAGAGGCGAACGAGACCGGCGAGGCGCCGACCGTACTGAGCCGTCGACGGCGCATTCGCCGGGGACGGGCCTTGGAGTCCGTGTGCGCAGAGGAGAAGAAAGCCGGCGGCGCTCTCCGGCGTGTTGCCGGAGACGCTGGCGTCGAGCCCTCCTTCGTCCTGTGCGGTTTGAAGAACACGGGTGAGGAGCTTCACCGAACGGCGGCTCCACGCACCCGTGATGTCGGCACAGAGCCGGTTGCTTTCGTCTACGATCTCGAGGCCGTGTCTCGAGCTGGCCAGCTGACGGAAGATCCAGCCGACCTGCGCTTCGAGGACGGCGAGGAGCTTGGCGTCGACCGGCTGCTGGGTCGCGGCGGCTTCTTCGGCTTTTTCGGTCGCCCGGACATAGATGCCGTCACACATCGCCCGGAAGATGTCTTCCTTATTCCGGAAGTGGTGATAGAGCGCCGTTCGCGAGATACCCGCCTCGCGCGCGATCTCCTCCAACGACGCACGGCGAAAGCCGTAGTGCGCAAAGATCGTCCGCGCGGCGCCGAGGATTTCCTCGCGTCGCCCGGGTTCTTCCAGAACGGGAGCGGACATCGTGGGGTGCTGATCCGGCAGAGCCAGCCAACGATTCGACGTTTTAGGTGTGAAACGTCGAATCATCAAGGTCGACCCGGGGCCCGGTTTCCTGGTCAAATCGCCGGACCCGGCCCCCAATGATAGGAGCGGGGCCGAGGAGCCCATCATGACAACGCCAACCCGCGCGACCGGTGCCTGCCTCTGCGGTGCCGTCCAATTCTCCGTCGGCTTTCCGAGCCTCCGGTCGTCTATCCCTCCTCGGATCACGGGAAGCGGATGTTCTGCGGTCGCTGTGGCAGCTCCCTCTTCTGTGAGCTGAGCGAATATCCCGATCAGGTCGATGTCGCGCTCGCGAACATGGCGGCTCCGATCGATCTCGCACCGCAAGCAAACGTTTTCTTCGACGACCGAGCCGCATGGATAACGGCGGAAGACGGCCTGCCGCGCCTCGGCGGGGTGACCGGCATAGAGCCCGTGACCTAGGAGTGACCCCGATGCGAGTTTGACCCCTCGACGAGTGCGGTACAGCAATGGCAGGGTGGTAAGCGGTGAGATCCCGACCTCGCCCCGTCGGCGCGCGGTTGTTCGATCCATCGCGCTGCTCGTCGTGAGCGCTGCGATTGTTGCTGTTGGTGTGGTGCTTTACGCGATCTACGCTCTGCCGCTTCCGCAGAGCCTCGGTGACGCCGCTCTCCGTCCGTCCCTCATCGCCGAACATGCGATCGGAATCGCGTTGGATGCCCTGCCATGTGGCTGAGCAGCCGATGCCGAAGAGAAGGAGTGCGAGGAGAACGGTCGTGCGCTGGAGCATCTGTCGATTCTCACGTTGGAAACCGTCGGCTCTCCAGAGCCGTGGCGAACACCTGATCAGTCCCCGTAGAGCAGGCGGCGCTTCCACCAGTCGGCACTCGCGTCGCGTTCCGACGGATTGGTGAATTGGTAGTCGTACAGCTTCCACCGGACGTGCCGTGGTGGGCTCTCGCCGAACGGATCGGGGCCGAGGAGGTCCAGCACCGCGGGTGAGCCTTCCTGCAGGCGCGCGAGGAGGGAGGGGGTGACGACGTTGGTTACCCGCCCCCCGGCCTCGAGGGCGCGCTGGAAGTAGAGCCCATCGAACCACATTTGCCAGTCCAGTCGGGGCATTCCCGGTCCGACAAAGGCGGGCGCGCGGTCCACGGCCCCCGGTTTCCAGAGGAAGACGTACGGCGTCCAGGTCGTGCCGTCGTCGCTTCCCTCGAGGACCACTTCCGGCCGTGTCTTTGTCATGACGGCGAACAGGCCGTAGCGGCTGGTGAGATGAAACGGGCGCACGACGCGCGCGAGCGGATCGGCGAAGGTCGTGCGGAGTCCACTGACCTGGGCGACCGCACCCGGTACAGTGAGGAGTAGGAGGATCGACGCGACGGCGGTGTGAAGAATCGCGCGGCCTCGGCTGGGGAGAAGGCCCGACGTCACGATGCGCTCGCGGTACCGCGGCGGAATCACGGCGCGGAGTTGGGAGTCGTCAAGCAGCGGGATGCAAAGCACCGCCGTCAGCAGGTTGAAGAACCCGTAGTTCCCGGTCGCTCCGATGAACGCCTGCAAACCGAGGAAGGTAGCGGCCGCGACGGCGCGCCCTCGCCTGCCGAGGACGATGAAGAAGGGAACGATGAGCTCAATCACGAACGTCCCCGCAACGGAGAGCTTATGGAACCAGGCAGGTAATTGGTTCACGTACCAGCTCGCCCAGGTGGGGAGGGGCTGCGTTTCGTAGTGATACTGCAGCGCCGTCAGGTCCCACCACGCCGAGTCCCCACTCGCGAGCTTCACCCACCCGGAGAAGAACATCAGTCGGAAGAGGAGCCACACGAGCAGCCAGCGCACGAGGGGAGACGGCGTCGTGGCGAGCGGTGATGCGAGGCGGAGCGTCATCGGCGCCCAGAAGATCGCCAGGAAGCCCGTCTCGAGAAGAAGCGCATCCCATTGATAGTTCAGGAAGGGCGCGCCGACGTTGACCAACGACAGGTAGAGTAGCCAGCAGCCGACGAGGCTCGGCAGCGGGAGTGTTCCCGAGACGATCAGAAGAGAGAGGGCCGCTCCGACCCAGCAGGCACCGAGCAGGATCGAGTCTCCCGAGGCGAGCCAGAAGAGGGTCGGGATCCGGGTGAGGTCGGCACCCGCCAGCGCTTCGCGGGCGCGCGAGAGAAACTCCGCCGCGGGCCGGAGCCCTTCGGCCCCGAGGAGGCCCGCGATCTGCCACTCGAGCGACAGGAAAGCGATCAGATACGTGAGGCCCAGAGCGCGGAGGAAAAGGCTTCGTTGCAGCATAGGGGTTGACCCGGCGAGATGATGGCGTCGCGCCCTGGCGCGATTAGAACCTGTAGCTCAGCTCCCCGCCGAACGTCCGGGGGGCTTGGTAGTATCGAGTGATCTGTCCGATGGTGTTGGTCTGATTCGCGACGGTGTCGAAGAACGTCGAGTCCGTCAGGTTCTTGCCCCACAGCGCGACCTGCGCGCGGTCGTCGAAGAAGTCGTACG
Organism: Candidatus Binatia bacterium; assembly: GCA_029243485.1. NCBI lineage: Bacteria > Candidatus Binatota > Binatia (SeqCode) > Binatia bacterium. The sequence continues at coordinate 536,304 of JAQWRY010000086.1, forward strand.
AGAGACGCGCGTGCACGAGGCTGTAACCGTCCTGGCGTAGCTCGGCGAGTTCGGGCCCGCCCACGTGCATCGAACTCTGGTAGTACCACTCGAGTCGCGGCGTGATCCAACCCTTCAGCCACTCGCTCTGTCCGGCGTCGACCGGAAACGAGTATTGCGCGGAAAGATGCAGATTCGTCTTCGGCGTGCTCGGGAAGGTCTGGCCCGAGCGATCGATGGGGTCGCTGTTGATGTCGTTGATGCCGATGAAATCGTCGTAACGCGCATCGAGCAAGCCGAGTGTTCCGGTGAGACGAAGCCCGTCGATCGGGAGTGCGAGGACCTCGAGCTCGATTCCCTTCGTCGTTGCTTGCGCCGCGTTGAGAGTGAGGGCTTCGAGTCGCACGTCCTCGTTCTCGTCGACGAAGGTTCGCGTCGTGGTGACCTGGATGTTGTCGTAGAGCCCGAGGAAGAGCGAGAGGTTCGCGGTCAGTCGGGAATCGAACGCGATGGTCTTGAACCCGACCTCGAAGCTGTCGAGCGTCTCGGGGTCGAACGACGTGAGTTCGTCGGACGCCTGGACGCTGATCAGTGCGTTGAACCCGCCGCCGCGGAAGCCGCGTGAGTAGGTGAAGTACGCGAGCTGGTGGTCGAGGGAGAGGGCGTCCAGGATCGTGTCGGGCGCGAGGAATGAGAGGCTCGCTGCCGGGGTCCACGAGGTGAAGATCTCCGAGTCGCTCGCGTCCTGTTCGACGAGCGGCTCGTCGCCGGAGAGGTCGATCACGCGAAGGCCCGCACCCTTCTTGTCCTGGGTGTACCGAAAGCCGCCGGTGAGGCTCATCCAGTCGGTGATATCGACCGTGGCCTGGCCGTAGATTGCCCACGTCCAGTTGTCGATCGAGGTTTCTGATCGGCTGAGGACGTCGAGTTCGTTGGGTAGTGCTTCGACCGTCGTCGGTGCGAGGCCCTTCTCCCACATCGCGAAGACGCCACTTACGAAGTTGATCCGCCCCTCCCACGCCGAGCCGTTGGCCTGGACCTCCTGGCTGATCTGTTGCTGGAACCACGGGTCGCCGTCGCTGGGTTCGTCTCCACCGACGAAAGCGAGCTTCACGACCTTGAGCTCGGTCATGTCGAGGTCCGCGAGGTGGCGCGGGTTCTGCTGTCGCCACGATGTGATCGACTTGAGCGAGAGGTCTTCGAAGATCCACGCATCGCCGGCCGCCCAGTTGAACGTGCCCCACAGGCCGTAGCTCTCGGCGTCGGAGATCCCGTCGAGGTTGGCTGTGTTCCGATACGGCTTGCCGCGCTTGCAGGCGTCGAAGAAGCCTGGGACGAGGCCGCCGATTCCTCCCTCTTCGTTCGTCACGGCGCACTCTCCGCCGCGGCCCTTGTTGCTGTCGCGGGTCCACGTGCCGCTCAGGTCGAGGCTGAAGTCGTCGGTGAAGATCGTGCGGATCGTTCCGAGGAAGGCGAGCGCGTTGCGGTTGTTCGCGTACTCGTCCCGGAAGGTGTTGTAGGTGTAGCCCTGCGTGTTCTGAGTCCCGATGGCGAAGCGGGCGAGGACCCGGTTCTCCCAGATCGGGAGGTTGAGCGTGGCTCTCGTGTTCACCGTGCCGAAGTTGCCAGCGCGGACGAAGGCGAAGGCCTCCAACTCCTCGGTCGGCTTTATCGTGGTGATGTTGATCGCTCCGCCCACCGTGTTTTTGCCAAACAGAGTGCCCTGCGGTCCGCGCAGCACTTCGACCTGCGCGACGTCGACGACGTCGATGAGCTGGCCGATCATGCGCGGGAGGAAGACCCCATCGATGTAAACGCCGACGCCGGGGTCGAACACGAGCTGACCGTCGCCCGTGCCGACGCCGCGAATTCGGATGAAGCCCTCCTGGTTTTCGCGGCCGGGGGCGAACTGGAGGTTTGGGACCAGCTCCTGGATCTGGTCGAGCCGGGTGACGCCGGCTTCTCTCAGCGTGGCTTCGCTGAGGGCGGTGACCGAGACCGGAGTCTCCTCGAGGAACTCGTCCCGTTTGCGGGCCTGGACGACGATCTCCTCGACGCGGTTCGATCGGCGCGTGGACGTGCCATGCGCCGGCATGCGCGTTTTCTCGATCTGCTGCGCCTGAGCCGCGCCCGCGTCGACTTCGTCTTCCGGCCCGCCGACGGCGACCGGCGTTTCGATGTCTTCGACGTAGGCGGAAGGAGCCTCGATGTGATTCTGCGCGGCGGCCGGAGCGGCCAGCAGCGGTAGGAGAACGATGGAGAAGTGGCCCAGATTCGTCCAGCGGAGATCGGGCATAGGGGCTTGCCTATCATTGCCCCCGGCTGGATCGAAAGGGGGGCGGTCGTTGCTCTCAGATCTCCGCGTCTGGGATGTGTCGGGCGATCAGTGAGTGGAATGCGGCCCGTCCGGCGCCGAATCGTGTGAGGTCTGCCTTCGCGAAGCGTGCGCCTTCGGCCGAGATTGGCTTCGCATCGCGGGCTTTCATGTGGACCTCGGCGACCCGTTCCATGTGTACGAAACTCCCGACCGCTTCGTCGACACGGTTGGCGACCGTGAGAAGTCCATGGTTGCGCAAAATGATCGCGCGGTTTTTTCCTAGCGCCGCAGCGATGCGCCCGCCGGCTTCGGTGCTTTGCACCTGCACTTCCTCGTCGTCGAAGATGGCGTGGTCTTCGAAGAAGATGCACGACTCCTGCGAGATCGGCTCAATCGGCCGCACCTCGGCTGCGAACGGTGTCCCCCAACCGGTGTGCACGTGCACCGCGCTCACCGTATCGGGGCGAGCGGCGAGAATCGGGTGGTGGATGTAGTACGCCGCGGTGTTGATGAACCCTTCGCCGCCTGCCAGCTTGCCGTCGGGGCCGACCAGGACCAGGTCCGAGATCTTCGCGGCGTGGTACGAGACGCCGTAGCGGAGCATCCAGAAGCAATCGGTGCGCTCCGGGTCTCGCGCACTGATGTGACCGTCACCGAGATCTCCCCAACGTTGTGATGCGAGGATTCGGTATCCCAGCGCGACCTGACGCTTGCGGCTGTTGCGACTCTCTTCGGGGGAACGCGTTTCCTGCTCGTTTGGGACGGACGCCATGCTCTCTCTTGTAGAAGACGGCGTCCGTCCCGGCACGTGGCGTCGGCTGCACGGCTGCAGGGGGGTATCGGGGAAGCTTTCGACCTGATTTCTAGTAAATTCCGCGCTTTTCAGCGTGTGACACGCGACCCTATGGCATCACGCTTCCGAACGGCCGGGTGCACGTGTCTTCCCCAAACGCCTCGGCGAAGCTGTCTGCGAAGCCGGTAGCCGCATTCGCCCGGTAGAACGGCGCTGCGAGAAGGCCCACGGGAAGCAGAACGGCCCCGGCGAGGAGAGCGCTTCGCCAGGCACCGTTCATGCGAACCTCAGTAGGCGCTCGCTCGCCAGGTCGAAGGGGCGCGCCGCCTCACACGGCGTGGGGCAATGGGTGCATTCACTTTCGTCTACTTGCAGCCGTGCGTACTGCTGCATCGCCTGGTGAACGGGTCCCTCGATCACATGGTGAGCGGCGGATGCTTGAGCTTTCTCGCCGAATTCGAGCTGGCACTAGAGTTGGCGCGCGACCCAGAGCTTCGCGAAAGCAGCGAGGGCGACGTGAGCCAGACGTTCCGGATGGCCGCCGACCTTCTCGAAAAGACCGGGTCAACCGAGCCTCAAGCGGACGCGATGTCGGTGAGTTCGGCGATGATGGGGTTCATCTTGGAGCGTCTGGCGCGACCCGAGGACCCAGCGGTGAAGCGTCGCGTGAAACAGGCGGTGGGACGAATGGTCGAGTTGCTCTTCCCCTGAGATCGGTTCCCGAACGCACGAGGGGCGACTCTGAAGAGCCGCCCCTCGTTTCCGATCTGGCATGAGCCGGTGCGCTTAGGCTCGGCGGGGATGGATCAGGCCCCTGTGCTGGGTCGGATCATCTCCGCCGTCCTCACTCCGGCGCGGGGCAGGCGTCCACGCAGGCAGAGGCCGCATCGCCGCAGCCGTCCGCCAGGTCCGAGGCGTCGGCGCGGCAAGTACGCACGCAGGCCTTCGCTTCGGCGCGGGCATCGTGGCACTCATCCGAGCAACGGTCGTCTTCGCACGCCGCGCTCGCGGCATCGCGCAGCCCCGAGCAGCCTTCGCGACACTCGGCCGCCGCATCACGCGCGGGGCCGCGGCACTCGCGCATGTCGGCCTTGCAGCTACGCACGCAGGCACGGTCCTTCGGCTCGGCATCGGGGCAGGCTGCGACACAGCCGCGGGCTTCCTCTTTGCAGAGGCCAGCCGCGTCCGAGAGAGGATCCTTGCACGAAGCGACGCAGGCACGCTTGTCGTCGCGAGCGCTCTGGCAATTGTCGGATTCGCGATCGGCGGTGCAAGCCTCGCAGGATGCTTGCGCCTCGTCGCCGCACAGATCGGCGGCACATGTCTTTACGTCGTCGCGGATGTCGCCCGTGCAACTCTTGAGGTCGGCGCGACACGCACGCGCGCACTCCGCGTCCTTGGCCGCGCCACCGCCGCCTCCGGGCCCGCCCGGGCCGCCACCACCTCGGCGTCCCTGTGCCTCCGCCGTCACGGCAAACGTGAGGGCCGCTGCCAACATCACCGTACAAACCAACAAGCTCTTTCGATCGAACGTCATGTGTCTTTCCTCCGCAAAGTGGGAATTCATCCCGACAAGGGGCGCCCCCCCACCTCGAAGGAGCTTCGCTCCGCCGAAGTGGCGCCTGTTCATGTTGGGCTGCGATGTTTCGCAGCAGTGATTGGACATAAATGGGAAATATTCCCATTTTAAAGCCAAGACAAGTCCCCAAGACGAAAAAAAACCCGGACCGAGTAGATCCGGGGGCTTTTAGGGACTGCGAGCTTTCGACGGAGCGTCGCTAGGATTCAGTTCGCGCAGAGCGCTTCGGCAGCCTGGAAGGCAACGCCGAAGGCCGGGGCCGCGTCGTCGCAGTTCTGAAGAGCGCGATTGAACTCGCGGGAGAATTCCCGGGGGCGGTTGGAGGCAGTGTCCACCAGACAGTCGCACTTCGAATCTCCGACGAAGCAGAGCAGTCCGGCGAAGGCGTCCAGGGCGCCGAAGGAGTGGCCGATCACCGAATCCCCATCCTCGGCGGATTCGCCTAGGGAGCGGGCGTCGCCGCAGGTCATGAAGAATGCGTCGGCGGGGGCGGAGGTGAGAAGCAAAAGGGCAGCAACGATAGCCGGGGCGATGAAGCGAATCATGGCGTGATCTCCTCGAAAGCTCGAGCTCCCGCCACACCGTGTCCGGCGTGGCGGGAGCTCAAGGTTGGTTGGTTGGGTTGGGTTGGTTGGCTCGGGCTCAGCGGCAGCAGCGAGCGAAGCCGTGGAGATCGACCGTTCCGCGGACGTTGCCGTTGCGGTACCGCACGGCCCAGTCGCGGTTGTTGCTCTGGGAGGGGAAGTCCTGCAGATCGACGTCGAAGCTATCTGCGCCACCCTGGCTGTTACGGACGTGCGTGCCTTCGCCCATCGCCGTGTAGTCCTCGTCGCATCGGACGCTGAAGCCACCGGTCTGCCCCGGATCCACATCGGCCAGGACGAACTCTTCGACGTAGCACTCGAGCTCGTACGCCTCGGCCACCGGCTCCGGCTGCTCACCCGGATCACACACGTTCTCGATGTCGCCGCAGCAGTCGCCGTAGTTCGAACACTCGGAGTCGCACCAGCAACCCGAGGCCGCCTTGCCGCCGCAGTAGCTGCCGCCGCCGTTCGCCGAGCAGCTGCCGCCGTTTCCGGCGAAGGCCGCGGGGGCCATGAGAAGAAGGGCTGCGATGGCGGTGAGAGTGATCTTGCGGAGAGTCTTCATGGGTTCGTCCTCCAAGGTTTTGAGTTTGGATCCCGTCGAGCGGGAGTTGGAGGAGAGCTATTGCAGGCACGATGCCAAATCGGCTGGCGAGGCGAAGGGACCTGTTTTCCAGGGTTTTTTCGCGCCAACAGACCGCGGCGGGCTCCGGCCGCTACCCAGGCTTGGCGGCAGGGGCGCTAAGTCGGCGCGGAGGCGCTAATTGCCGGAGGCAAGGTGGATCGGCGCTAGCTGGGGTGCCGTCGATGGTTCGGCTTGGATCAGCCGAGGACCCGGGAGCTTCGACTGATTTCTGCCGGGCGCGGGAGTCGCAGTCGGGTCTGAGCGATCCTCGGCGAAGGGGTTGGATGCTTTCACCGGAGTAAGGCTTGCCGCCTGCGGGACTCGCTCCGACCCGACTGCGACTCCCGCGCCCTACGGTCGGTCTCCTGGGCCCGCGGGCGGTTCGGCTAGTCGGGGTGGTCCTGGCGGAGCGCGCGGACCTCATGCTCGAGGCCTCGGGCACGGCGGCCGAGCGACATCAGATAGATGAAGAAGCCGATCCACACCCCGGTGTAGGCAGCCGCGAGATAGTTCAGACCCTTCATTGGTGCTCCTTCTCTGCGGCGATGACCGCCAGCTCCTGGTCGACCGTGGCGAACCGGACGCGGAGCGATACGAGCCAGGTGAACAGGAAGGCGAGGCCGACGCCGGAGATGGCGAAGGCCCATCTCATCGTGGCGTTGCGTAGCCCGGCTTCCGGATCGTCCGAGATCATGACGGCGGGGTGGATGCCGCGCCACAGGCGCACGGCGAGGACGAGCAGGGGGATGTCGAGAACGCCGACGATCCCGAGTACCGCGGCGTAACGCATGATGGTCTCGTCGCCTTCGCCGAGGCGACGCAACATCAGGTACGCGGCGTAGATGACCCACAGGACGATGGTCATCGTGAGTCGCGGATCCCAGGTCCACCAGACGCCCCAGATGGGCCGTGCCCAGAGCGGGCCGGTCCAGAGCATCAGGGTGGTGAACAGGAGGCCCACTTCCGCGTTGGCTTCCGCGTAGCGGTCGGCGACGGGGCTGCCGGTTTTCAGGTACCAGGCGCTGGCGCAGGCGACGAAGACGAAACCGCCGAAGCACATCCAGGCGAGGTGGACGTGGAAGTAGAAGATCCGCTGGACGACGCCTTGAACCTTCTCGTTGGGGACGATCCAGAAGACCATCACCACGGCCGCGAGCATCGAGATTCCGGTCAGCGCTGGAAGCGCAACGTCGCTCCAGGGCTTGAGCGGCGCCGGTGCGGCGTCACTTCGCGAGGACATACGGACAAGCCAATCAGCCTCCCGGCGGGAACTCAAGCACGAAGACGTTTGCTGCCCGCGAGGAATCGTGTCCTCGAGCGGCCCGCGGGCTCAGTCCTCGAGCACGTAGTCGAACGCCATCCATCCCGCGGTGAGGAACACCACGTCGAACCCGCCGAGCAGAAGCATCCACGACCCGATCTGTTCGAGCTCCTCACCGGCGAGGCCGGCCGCCGTCGTGCGCGCGGCCCCGATGAGCAACGGCGCGAGGATCGGGAACGACAGCAGGGGCAGGAGGATCTCTCGGGCACGGGTGCGACTTGCCATGGCGGAGAAGAGAGTTCCGATTGCCGCGATCCCGAGGACTCCGAGGAAGATCGAGACCGGCAGGAGCGGGGTGGGAGCGATGCCCTTCGTTCCGAGCAGAAGGGCGATCAGGGGCAAGAGCAGCACCGCCGCGGTGAGGAGGAAGATCAGGTTCGCCATCGTCTTCCCGAGATAGATCGACCCGCGATCGACGGGAGCGAGGGCGAGGGCCGTCCACGCGCCGAGCTCCCGCTCGAGCACGAACGAGCGATTCAAGGTGAGCGTGCCCGCGAGGAGAAGGGTCGTCCACAGCAAGCCGGAGACAAACTCGGGGCCCCGCAGGCGGGCCGGCTCCAGGCTGAACGCGAACAGGAGGATCACGAGGAGTGCCAGCAGGAACAGCGAGGTGATCATCTCGCCGGTCCGCCGTTCGATCGAGAGGTCCTTACGAACGATCGCCCACATGGGGACCTCCGTCGTCGACGAGCGTGCGGTACCGGCTGTTCAGCTCGGCGAGCGCGGGTACGGGCGAGAGCTCGGCGGCGATCTTCCCGCCGCGAAGAACGATCGCCCGGGTGGCGAGCGCGGTGACCTCCGTGAAGTCGTGGCTAATCATGCCGATCGTCGTGCCGCCCTCGTGCAGCGTGGCGAGGGACTGGGTGAAGCGTTCCCGCCCCGGTGCGTCGAGGCCCGTGAACGGTTCGTCGAGCAAAAGGAGGTCGGGCTCGTGGAGGGTGGCGCGGGCGAGGGCGAGGCGCTGGAGCGTTCCGCGAGATAGCGTTCGCACGTCGCGGTCGGCATGGCGTTCGAGGCGGACGCTCTCGATGGCCTGATCGATCCGCTCCGCGCGCGCTGCGGCGGATCCACCGACCGAGTAGAGCTGTGCGAAGAAATCGAGGTTCTGTCGGGGGGAGAGGTCTCGGTAGACGAGTGGCTCGTGGCCCACGAAGCCGATCCGCGCGAGGACGTACGCCGGGGGCCGATCGGGATGGCAGCTCTCTCCGAACAGCTCGAGCGAACCCTTCGAGGGGCGAGACACACCCGCCAGAAGCCGCAGCAGCGTGCTCTTGCCGGCGCCGTTGGCCCCGAGGAGCGCGAGGCATTCGCCACGTGGTACCTCCAGGTCGATGCCGCGCAGGACCGGCATCAGTCCGAAGGACTTGGCCAAAGCGCGCGCGCGGATCGGGGTGCTGCCGGGGTCGCGCTCCATTGGAGTCGAGTCTTGCCTAGCCCCGGCGAAGTTTCCAGTGTAGGACGCGGAGCCGCAGTCGCGGAGCCGGGGAGTTTCATGCGCAGGGTGGTCTTGGGAGTGGTGGTTTTCGTGTTGTGCTCCGGCACGACCGCGTTCGCGGCCCCGGAACCCACGCCCGACGTAGGGGGGATTCAACCCTACCGTGGCGCGATCCTCGTAGAGATGGGTACCGGCAAGGTGCTCTTCGCCGAGAACGACGACCTGGTCTGGCCGCCGGCCTCGATGGTGAAGATCATGACAGTCCTCGTCGTGATGGACGCCGTGGCCGCCGGCGAGGTTTCTCTCGACGATCCGGTCACCGCCTCCAAGCACGCCGAAGGGATGGGCGGCACGCAGGTCTGGCTCGCCGCCGGGGAACGCTTCCCGCTGCGTGCACTCCTCGAAGCCGTTCTGGTGGGCTCTGCGAACGATGCCGCCGTCGCCGTCGCCGAACACGTAGCGGGCGATGTGCCCTCGTTTGTCGGTCGGATGAACGCGAAGGCCGCCGCGCTCGGGATGAACGAAACGGAACTTCAGAGCGTCCACGGGCTGCCGCCGAGCAAGGGGCAGACGGTCGACCTCACGAGCCCGCGAGACCTGGCGAAGGCCGCCACCGCGCTGCGCGCCTATCCCGAAATCTGGAAGTGGGCCTCGACGAAGGAAGCGCCGTTTCGTGACGGCAAGTTCACGCTTCGAACGACGAACTGGCTGCTGCACTGGTACCCCGGCATCACGGGTCTGAAGACCGGTTTCATCAACCTATCGGGTTTCGGGGTAACGGCGACGGCGGAACGAGATGGCCTGGCGCTCGTGGCCGTCGTCATGGGCGCGGCGGGCAAGCGATCGAGCTTGGGAGAAGCGTCGCGCCTACTGGACTACGGCTTCGCCGCGTTTCGGATCGTGGAGCCCGTGAAGCAGGGGGCCGACGTCGGCGCCGAGATCTCGGTCTCCGGCGGGACCGAGCCGTTCTTCCGGGGACGCGCCGCTGACGGCATTCGGATGCTGATCTCGCAGGAGGAGGCGCAGGGCCTCGCGGTCGAAGTTCGGGTGCCGGGGCAGCTGCCGGCGCCGATCACGCAGGGGCAGGTCGTCGGCGCCGTCGTTCTGAAACGCGGAGAGGAGGAGGTCGGCCGAGTCGACGTTCTCGCGCCGCGGAACATCGAAAGCGTTGGCCTGCTGGGCGGATTGTGGTGATCTCTTCGGAATGAGTGAGCTCCGAGATCGTATTCGCGGCGCGTGGCAGGGGCGGGTTTCCGGTTGCCAACTCGGCAAGCCGGTCGAAGTGATGTCGATGATGCAGGGCGCGGATGCGCTCCACGACTATCTGACCCGAGCAGAGGCCTTGCCGCTGCGAGACTACGTACCGCTTCTCGAGGGCACGCTGGTCGCCCAGTTGGGGCGGGCGTGCTGCCGCGAGAATCTCCGTCGTTCCGAACCCGATGACGACATCAACTACACCGTCCTCGCGTTGGTGCTCCTGGAAAAGCACGAGCGCGATCTCGCGACGGTCGACGTTGCGCGGGCGTGGCTCACATACTTGCCGGCGGGCTCGGTCTTCACCGCGGAGCGGGCGGCGTACAAGACCCTCCTCGACCGGGCCCACGAGCACTTCACGTTCGGCGTCGAACCGGGCTTCGATCTGTCGGAGTGCTCGGACAACGAATACAACGATTGGATCGGGGCGCAGATCCGGGCCGACATGTACGGCTGGGTTTGTCCGGGAAATCCGGAACTCGCTGCGGACCTCGCGCGCCGGGACGCAGAGCTCTCCCATCGGGGCGAGGGCGTCTACGGCGCGGCCTACGTCGCTGCCCTGGGTGCGGCACTGCCCGTGGCCGATTCGGTCGACGCCGCGCTGGATACGGCGCTCGAGCAGATCCCGCAGGACTCGGGCGCGTCGGCCGCCGTGGCTCTTGGACGGAAGCACGCTGGGGATCGCGGCGCTGCGGCGGCGATCCGATCGCACTTCGAGGGCATGAGTCCCGTGCATACGCTCAACAATCTGGCGCTCGTCGTCTGGGCCCTGCGGACGCACCCCGACGACTTCGGTGCAGCGATCGGGGATGTGGTCGCGGCTGGCCTCGACACGGATTGCAACGGAGCCACGGTGGGCGGCCTCTGGGGACTACGCGGCAAGCCGATCCCGGAGCGGTGGACCGCCCCCTGGCGCGGACGCGTCGCCGTGAGCCTCGCCGGGATGAGCGAGTTGAAACTCGAAGATCTCGTCGAGCGCACCGCTGTCGTCGCCGAACGAGTTTCCCGCGCCGGCTAGCGAGTAGGCGTTCTGGCGGGCACGGGAGTCGCTGTCGGGTCCTCGGTGTCCTCGGCGGAGACGGGTTGCTTGTCACGGACTGAGGCGGCACCCCTCACTGCGGGAGATCTAGCCGGTTCTTCTCGAGAAGGCGGGCGAGGGCGATCCGCAGGCCGCGCTCTCGATCGTGGAGCTCACCGTTCAGCAGCGCGAAGAGTACAAGGCTGCTGAACGAGGGCGGTCGCTCGCGGAAGGTTTCCGAAGGGGTGCGCGTCCATCAGAGACGGGGCGCACCCCTCGGAATCGCCCTCCGAGTTGGCGTTAGCTGTTGGCTTGCTGACCGGCAGGCGGCGAAGCGGGTTTGGCTTCGGCCTTCGGACCCGGCTTGGCGGCGGCCGGCTTGGCAGCGGCCGGCTTGGCAGCCGGTTTCGCCGCCCCGGCGGCGGCGCTGGGAGGCCGAGAGGAACCCGCAGGTGCTCCCGGCGGAAGCTTGAGCTTCTTCTGTCCCGGCGCCATCACGAGGTGCATCACGCGCCCTTCGGTGCGTGGCGTGACCTCGACCCAGCCGAACTCTTCGAGTTCTGCCGAGAGCTTTGTGAGCTTCTTGCGCCCGAGATCCTGATGCGCCATCTCCCGTCCGCGGAAGCGGAGGGTGAACTTGACGCGTTGGCCGTCCTCGAGGAACACCTGCGCCTTCTTCATCTGACGCTGAAGATCGTTGACGTCGGTTCCGGGGCGAACGCGCAGCTCCTTCACTTGCGTGATGTGCTGCTTCTTCTTCGCCTCGGCGTCCTTCTTCTGCTTCGAGTAGCGGAACTTCCCGTAATCGAGCAGACGACAAACCGGAGGGCTGGCACCCGGGGCGACTTCGACGAGGTCGAGGCCCTTATCCTGCGCCATCTTGATCGCATCGTCGGTGCCTATGACTCCGACTTGCTCTCCCTCGGCTCCGATCAGGCGAACCTGTGGAACTCGAATCTGGCGGTTTGTACGGTGTGTTTCTTCGGGCCTTGCTGGCATGAAACGCGGCCCACGCGGTCTGTGCATACTTCTCCTTGAGTCGGTCCTAGCCGAGAACTCACGAATTAGCACAGCGAACGGGGTGAACAAACACCAGTTTTCCGTGGAATATCAGGCCCTAATCGCTTTTGTCGCGGGTGACGAAAAGCGAGGGTGCCTGACACGCTCATAGCTCCGCCCGGCTCCTACCTCGTCCTGGGCGCGAGCGGCCTGGTCGGCTCGCATGCCCTGACCCGGCTCGCGGGTTGCCCCGGTGTTCGGGTCGGGGCGGTGAGCCATTCGCGGGCGACCTCCGTCGAATCCGAAAATATCGAGCATCGGCGGGCGGATCTCCGCGATCCGGTCGTGACGACGGCCCTGATGGAGGGGATCGACTACGCCCTACTTGGTGCCCACGGCGCCGGTTCTGGCGCGGGATCCGGTCGGGCCGGTCCAGGACCAGATGTCGGTCACGACGACCGTCTGTGATGCGGCGTTCCGGGCCGGGATCTCGAAGGTCGTCTTTCTGAGCAGTGCGACCGGCTACCCGGCCGGGGGCGGGGAACTCGCCGAGGATCAGATGTTCGCGGGTGAGCCTCCGCCCAACTGGATGTACCTGGGCTGGGCGACCCGGTTCCTCGAGATCCAGGCGCGCTACCTCGCCGAGCGGTCGGAGGGACGTACGTCCTTCGTCGCGCTGCGGCCGACGATGCTCTACGGCGCGCACGGTAATCTTTAGTTTGATGAGAGGCAATTCCTGCCGGCGCTTCTTCGCCGCGTCGTCGCGCGGCAGGATCCAATTGAAGTCTGGGGCAACGGCGAAGACGAGCGCGACCTCGTGCACGCCGCCGACGTCGTCGACGCGAGCCTACTCGCGTTGCGCGTGGACGGGTTCGACGCCTTCAACGTGGCGGCGAGTGAGGTGCACTCGGTGAACGGAACCCTCGACCGGCTCCTTCGCTTGGACGGCTGGTCCGACGCGCGCGTGGAGCACGTGGAGGGCCGCCCGCGCGAGCCTCTGGGATTCCAGGCCCGCGTATCGCGCGACGAAGGGCTCGAAGACACTCTGGATTGGTATCGACGGAACCGGGAGCATGCGCGGGGCTGAGCCGCGCAGCTCCGTCTCGTCTCGGCGCTCGTGGGCACGTTCCTGGCGGGATGCAGAGAGCGGGTTTCTGCGATGAGTGCCCAGAACGGCGGAACGGGCCTTTTCGAACAGGCTCGGCAAGAGCGACGGGACAGATATGCCGACCTCACGGCAATTCTGGACCAGGTGGCCGTGACCCAGGACACGGCCGCGGCGATCGAGCGGCAGGTCGATTCCTACTGCTTTCGCGGGGAGCATCTCCAACTGCCGGAGCGCGTTGCGGGGCTGGCGGACGAGGCTGACTACTGCGACGCCGCACGCCTGAATGCGACCGAGTTCGCTCGTGGGGTCGATCACTATCGTCACCTGACGAGCGTGGTGAACGTCGCCGATCCTCTCGTCGCGGTTCCCGGGCTGGTGGACGTCGCCCTCGATCTGCGGCTGCTGGAACTCGCCGGAGCCTACCTGCGCTGCCCGCCACTCCTGGGGTTCGTGAAGCTGACCCGAAGCCTGGCGAACGGGCTGCGGCCGCTCGGCACCGAGGAGTTTCACGTCGACGGGAACAGCACGAGCCTCGTGAAGGCCTTCGTGCATCTGCATGACACGGACATCGGTGCGGGACCTCATCAGTTGGTACGGGCCAGTCATCGCGAACGGATCGACGAGTGGGACGTTTCGGCGCGGGCGTCGGAGGGCCTCACCGTTCTCATTCTGAACTATGTCGTTCATGGGGAATACGGCGGTGGTGGAGCGCGGACGAAGGTCCGTGCGGCCGATCTCGCTCTACTCGATGCACGTCAGCGAAGCGCGGCCGAACTGCTCGAGCCCGTTGGAGACCGTTCCTGATGCCCAGTGTCTGGATCGTCGTGCCCTCGTGGGCGTATTGGAAAGATCCGCTGAAGCTCCAGCCCTTGCGGGAAATGTACTGCGCGACGTTTCTCCAGGATCGGATTGCTGGATTGACGGTCGAGTTGGCGAATCTTCGGGTTGCGGTCGACGGGGGCGGCGCGACCGAGATCCCCGAATCCGACGTCTACTTCTACTGGGTCATGAAGTCGGCCGATGCGTTGGGGGTCTACGATGTCGTTCGCGGCCTTCGCCCAAAGTACCCGAAGGCGCTGCATTTCGGCGGTGGAAATCACGTTGGCCGTTGCACCGAAAAGGCCTTCAGGGAGTTCGACGTCTCGTTCGTGGCGACGGCGGAGGAGCTGCTCGTGCGGGCACGGACTTGGGCAGCGGGCGGCTGCAGAGCGTCTATCGTTCGGCGGAGCGCTTTCACTTTTCGGACTACGGACACGCTCGACGCGAGTTCCTGCCCGCGGCGCGGATCGTGAACGACCAGCACTTCTCGCAGGGTTGCAGCTTCGGCTGCCGGTTCTGCGTCTACAACAACGCCGAAGCCTACGGCATCCAGTGGATCGACTACGACCTCTCGAAGCGGAGGTACTGGGGGGGGACGTTGGTTAGTCTCGCCCAAATTGTTTAGTCGTCGGTCTGACGCCAACCGATGTAGAAGCGCCAGCTGGACGACTAAACAATTTAGGCGAGACTAACCAACGTCCCCCCTCACCCCAGTAGGTCGGTGAAGAGGTCTTCGTTGAAGCCGACGATGACGGTTTTTCCGCTGCGGATCGTCGGAGCGCGTAAGTTGCCAGTCGGGCCCAGCATGGCGTCGACGACGTCCTTGGGCGCGGAGCCTCCGGCGAACTCGCTCACCTTCTTTCCCTTGGCGACGACGATCTTTTTCGCCGCCTTGGCCATCGCGGCGGCGTCCTTGCGACCGAGCTTTCGGCTCGCAGGAATCGCCTCCTTGGGTTCAATGTTCTGAGCGTCCAAAAACTTGGACGCGCGGGTGCAGGACATTCAACCCTTGCGGGAATAGTACCAGTCTACTTTGCCAGCCATGGAGCCCTCCGAAGTTGCTCGGAGATACTCGGTCCACGCTATCTGTGCAACGACGGAACCTCCCCATGAACAAAATCCTCCGATTCGCGCTCGTGGCCCTCTCGGGCGCCGAGGTCCTGATCCTTCACTGGGCGATCCTTGCTTATCGAGGCTTGGGGATCGGTGCTGCGCAGGCCCTCGTCGGCTTCATTGTGGCCTTCGCCACGAACCTGGTGCTGTTCCCGATGGCGCGCAGACGAATTCGCGCAGAGGGAATCGGCCTCGTGTTCAGTCGCGGCTGGATCATCGGCAGCATTGCCGCTCTGTGGGCGGGGATTCTCCTCGCCGTAGCGTTCCTGTTCTTCGGTACGTCGGTCTGGCTGCTCGGGTGGGCGATCGAGATCCCCGATGCCGCGCGCGCGCTCGTCCTGGCCGGCGGCGGGGGCCTAGCGATCGCACTGGGATTCGGGTCGATTCTTTGGGGCTATCTGATCGGGCAGCGATGGGTGTCGGTGAAGTCGGTCGAGCTCCCTCTTCGAGGCTCATCGAGTCCGGTGCCTTCGGTGCAGATCGCTCAGATCACGGACCTCCACATCGGTCCGATGCTGCGCGCACCGAAGCTGCGTGGCTACGTCGATCGGATCAATCGGCTCGAGCCCGACCTCATCGTCATCACCGGCGACATCTTCGACTTCGATCCCCAGTACATCGACGAAGGCTGCATCGAGCTCGGTCGGCTCCGCGCGAAGCACGGCGTCCTCGCGGTGCTGGGGAATCACGACGTGTACACGGGCGTCGAGGCCGTCGTCGCCGGTCTGGGTCAGCACACGGAGATCCGCGTCCTGAGGGACGAGTGGATCCAGCTCGACATCGATGGCAAGCCGCTCTGTATCGCGGGCATCGAGGACCCTGGCGAAGGCTGGAGGGAGAAGGAGTCGGAGCACCCCGCTCTCGAACTCTTGGGGCCGGACCTGCCGCCGCACCTCCCACGACTGCTCCTCGCTCACCGCCCGAGCTACTTCGCGCATGCGGCCCGGGTCGGCTTCCCGATCGTCCTCGCGGGCCACACCCACGGAGGCCAACTGCGCCTCCCGTTCGCCCGCAACTTCAACGTCGCCCGGATCATCGCCCACTGGACCAGCGGCCGTTTCGACATCGGCGACTCGACCCTCTACGTCAGCCAGGGCCTCGGCGTCGCCGGCCTTCCTGTCCGCCTCAACTGCCCCCGCGAAATCAGCCTGATCCGTCTGGTCGGGGAGCTCAGCTGAAGGAGATCGGGGCGAACTGGCTGGTGATCCAGGCGGCGAGAAGCATGAGGGCGAAGGTGCCGGCCATCCAGGCGATGGTCTGGCCCATCGGGAGTTCGCGCATCATCATCGAGTGATCGTGGTCGCCGCCGTGGCTCTCGTCGCCACCGCGCATCGCGTCGTCGTCGGTATCGTGGGAGCCATGTCCGCCGTGCATGTTCATCGGCGCCGGGGTCTCCGCGGAGCCGTGACCCATCTTGGGAGCGGGGAGGTCGCCCTCGGGCAGCGTCATGCACCCGTGCTTCAGGTGGTTCGTTACGAGCCACCAGTTCATCGGGTAGGCCGTGAGTCCGCCAACGATGGCGGCCATGCCCATCACGAACCAGAACTCCGGGAACCACGGCTCACGTGCATGCGGGACGTATCGCATCAGCAGCATCATCGTCGGGATCATTCCGACCATCACTGCGTTCATCGACACCGTTTCGGCAAAAAAGGTCTTCCGGACGGCGAGAAAGTAGTTCCCGTCGAACATGCTGATCATCATCAGCGCTTGGAACACGAAGAGGCCGACCAGGAACGCCGACGTGTATTCCAGAACCAGATCCCACCCGTTCGGTAGACCGAAGGCCGGCACGATTGCCGCGGCGATGACGATCCCCGTCGCGTCGCCGGCAAGGCAGTGGATCTCGCTGTTCACGCTCTGCTTCCACGTCGCGCTCGTGAAGGCTTCGTGCATGCCCGGACCCGGGCTCCGGCAGGTGAGGAAGTAGACGAAGAGTCCGATCGGACCCGTGTAGATCGTCACGAGAATCCACGCGAGCTTCTGTACCCAACTCGTCCGCGTGTTCGTCACCGAGTCGTAGACGACGAAAAAAACGCTTCCGGCAGTGAGGAAAAACCACAGCAGCAGAACGCCATCGATCATTCCCTAAAGATCTCCGAAATCTTAGAATGACACAAGGCCCGCCGTAGTGCCGGAAATCCCCCGGTGCTACCGAAGGCTCATCATGCAGGTGTTCACGACCGCCCCGCTCGAAGATCCCCGCGATGCCCGTAAGATCTTTCCCCACCTGGAGGAGGTCGGGTATGACGGCGGGTTCTCGTTCGAAGCAAAGCATGACCCCTTCCTGCCGCTCGTGTCGGCGTCCGAACACACGAAGAAGCTTCGCCTCGGTACGGCGATCGCGATCGCGTTCGCTCGGAATCCGATGAACATCGCGAATCTCGGGTACGACCTGCAGGTGATCTCCGGGGGCCGCTTTCTGCTTGGGCTCGGCTCGCAGGTTCGCCCGCACATCGAGAAGCGCTTCAGTTCGGTGTGGTCGAAGCCGGCGCGACGAATGCGTGAACTCATTCTCGCGGTTCGCGCGATCTGGGATGCGTGGGAAGGCAAGGCCGAACTCGACTTCCGCGGTGAGTTCTACCGCCACACCCTAATGATCCCGGCGTTCAATCCGGGGCCGAACCCGTTCGGTCCGCCGAAGATCTTCGCCGCGGGCTTTCGGCCGAAGATGCTGGAGGTCGCGGGTGAGGCGGCGGACGGCTTCATCGCGCATCCCTTCAACTCGCGGAAGTCGTTGCTGGAGAATCAGCTTCCCGCCGTCACGCGAGGGCTCGAAGCCGGTGGGCGGGAACGCTCCGACCTCGAGGTCATCTGCGCGACCCTCGTCGTCACGGCCGACGACGAAGAGTCGCTGACGCGCTCGAAGGCCGCAGCGAGAAAGCAACTGGCGTTCTACGGGTCGACGCCCGCCTACGCGAGCACGCTCGAGTGTCACGGTTGGGGAGACCTGCACCAGGAACTGAACCGTCTCTCGAAGATCGGCAAATGGGACGACATGACGGACCTCATCGACGACGAGGTCCTGAACGCGATCGCGGTCGTCGGCCCCCGCAACGAGATCGCCGCGGCTCTCCAGAAGCGTCTCGCCGGCATCGCCGACGGCGTGAGCCTCACACACAATCGAATGCCGGATCCGGAGCAATGGGCGGATGTCGTCCGGGATCTGAAGGCGCCTAGGGGGCCTCGGAGCGCATAGGGTGGGCGACCTGGAGGTGCAAGTTCGAGCGGGATGGCGCGGCCGGTGGGTCTTGCTAGAAATTGTGGTCAGGAGGCTTCACCATGCAGACCGACCTTTGTAAGAAACTCGGAATTGATCTTCCTATTTTCGCCTTTACGCACTGTCGCGATGTCGTCGTCGCCGTCAGCAAGGCGGGAGGGTTCGGTGTTCTCGGGGCCGTAGGATTCACCGCGGAGCAGCTCGAGGTCGAGCTCAAGTGGATCGATGAGCACATCGGTGACCGTCCCTACGGCGTCGATATCGTGATCCCGGGCAAGTACGAGGGCATGGGTGAGCTCGACCCGGAGAAGCTCGAAGAGCAGCTTCGTGGACTGATCCCGGAACAGCACCGGCAGTTCGCCGCCAAGCTCCTCTCGGACGCCGGTGTGCCTGAGATGCCCCCCGAGGAGAAGCACCACGAGCTCCTCGGTTGGACCGCCGCCACCGCCGCGCCGCAGGTCGACTGCGCTCTCAAGCACGATCGCGTGAAGCTCATTGCGAATGCGCTCGGAACGCCTCCCGAGGATGTCATCAAGCAGGTGCACGACGCTGGTCGGCTGGTGGCCGCTCTCTGCGGCAGCCCCCGCCAGGCGCTCAAGCACAAGGATGCGGATATCGACATCGTGATCGCCCAGGGCACCGAGGGCGGCGGTCATACCGGTGAAGTGGGCAGCCTCGTGCTCTGGCCGCAGGTCATAGACGCCGTAGCGCCGACGCCGGTATTGGCCGCTGGAGGGATTGGGTCGGGCCGGCAGATCGCAGCGGCACTCGCGGTCGGTGCGGCGGGCGTGTGGACAGGCTCCCTGTGGCTCGCCGTCGAGGAAGCGGAAGCGCTTCCGGCGCAGCGCCAATCTTACTTCGACGCGAGCAGCCGCGACACGGTTCGCTCGCGTTCGTTTACCGGCAAGCCCTGCCGCATGCTCAAGAACGAGTGGACCGAGGCGTGGGAGTCGGGCGAAACCCCTGACCCGCTCGGAATGCCTCTACAGGGCATGGTGACGATGGACGCCGTGCAGCGCACGCATCGCTACGCCGAGGCGGCGCAGCCGGTCGCGTTCAATCCGGTAGGGCAGGTAGTGGGAATGATTGAGCGGGAAGAGTCGGTCCGACAGGTGATGCAGCGACTGTCAGAGGAGTACTTGAACGCACTCGAACGTCTGGAGAGTCTGCAGCCGGAGACCTGACAGGCTCCGGGTGCCGGACGATCCACCGAGCGACCTCTTCGAGGTTCTCGTAGGCGGCGGGGCCTCGCTTTTCCAGATTCTCGACGATGTCGCGTGCGAGTTCGTGTCTGTAATTCCTACACTGCCCTGAACCGCCGCCCGGCGGGCCCGGGAGCTTCTGCTGATCTCGGCCGAGTTGCGGGGGCCTCCTCACCGTTCTGCAACTCTCAGGCAGCGGTCTTTTGAGAGCGGGATCGTAGTCGGTTTCGGCAGGGGCATCGCCCTCAGGAATCGTCTGGGAGATCGAATCTGGAGGAGGGAACGGCGGGGCCCCTCCGGGGTCGTCGCTTGACAAGACGGCGGCCCTCCCCGACAGGTCGAAGATCATGAGAGATACTGCTCGTCGTCTCCGCCCTCTGTCGTCCCTTTGCGCGGTGCTTCTTCTGGCCCAAGTCGGTTGTACGCCGGCGGTCACGGGGATCGTTTATGGGGTGTCGGACAAGGGTCCGAACGAGGCCCAGAAGGTCCTTCTGAACGAAGAACTCGCGCCGTATCGACAACGTGGCGAGAGCGCGATCACCGGGCGTATCTTCTTGGAGACGCCCAACGGCGAGGTCCCCGGCGCGAGTCGGCCGGTGCACCTCACTCCGGCCACGTCGTATGCGAAGCAGCTCGCTCAGACCGAGGTCATCGAGAAGAACGAGATGATCGATCGGAAGGCCGAGGGGGTCTGGTGGACGACGAAGGCCGGTCGTGACGGGCGCTTCGTTTTCTCGTGGCTGCCCGCCGGTGACTACCTCGTCCTCGCGGAAATCGCGTGGTCCCCTGAGGGCGGAACCTCGGCGCAGGAAGACGTCGCATACGCCCTGGTTCGGGTCGGCGAGCGCGAACACGTCGAAGTGATCGTCAAGCGCACCGTGACCGACTGACGCTGTTCGTCGCGCGTCGCTCAGACTTCTGTCTTCGGTGGCGGCCGATAGGGCCGGCTGCGCGTTCGGTATGGCGTCTCGCAAAGTGCTCGGCGCGGACGCTGCGTCTTTCGGCGAAAAATTTACCGGAGGCGACGAAAAGGCCGCCCCAATTGCGTTGTTTCACCCGAAATTGACCGACACTTCTCAAGAGATCGCCGGAAACGGGTTCCGGCCTTTGGTTCTGAGTGAGGGTGGGAAATGCGGTCGTTTCGGTTTGGTTTGTCGTCGCTGGCGTTCGTGAGTGTCCTCTTTGCGTTATCTCTCGTCTCGGTTCCTACGCGAGCGATGGCGGACCATGATGAGTGTCGCGCCACGTGCAAGGAGGCGATCCACACGTGCGTTGGGGCGGGGAAGGCCGCGTTCCGGAGTTGTAAGGAGTCCTGCACGGGCGCCGAGGACCGCCGTGAGTGCAAGCGCGACTGCCGGCCCGAGATGCGGGCGGCCAAGGACATCTGTCGCGGTGCGCGCGAGGACTGTCGCGAGGCCTGTGAGGTCGAGCCTCCGCCACCTGCGGAATGCGACCACTGCCGCGGAGAGTTGCGCGAATGTCTCCATGAAGTCGGTAGCAATGGCCGAATCTGTTCGGCGGATTGCATTGGCTCGCGTCTGCAGGCCGTCCGCGAGTGTCGCCGCGGCCCGAACCCGCTCGCCTGTATCCTCGACGTCACGCGCGGCGCGGCGAGCTGCCTGCGCGGCTGCTCTCAGGCAATGCACGGCGGTGCGCGGGCCTGCGACGCCGGCCACGCCGATTGTCGCGAGACCTGTGAGCCGGGCAGCCCCTACGGGTCGGCTGGCCAGGCGTTCCTGATTCCTTCACCGAATCTGCTCCAGTAGCGGCCGTGATTCGGACGGCGGCTCTCCTCTTTCGGGGGGGCCGTCGTCCGCGAGTCTTCCTTGCCAGGACAGGGTTCCACCGATACGCCGCTAGGCAGGCCCGTCGGAGGGACGGGCCTTCAATTGAGAGGACCCAAGTCATGGCAATTCGTCTGGGCGATACCGCACCGGATTTCACAGCGGAAACGACCGAAGGACCGATCAACTTTCACGATTGGGTCGGTGACGACTGGTGCGTGCTCTTCTCGCACCCGAAGGACTTCACCCCCGTCTGCACCACCGAGCTCGGCTACATGGCGAAGATCAAGCCGGAGTTCGAGAAGCGAGGTGTCAAGATTCTGGGCCTCAGCGTCGATTCGGCCGATTCGCACAAGGAATGGTCGAAGGACATCGAGGAGACCCAGGGGCACGCTCCAAATTACCCGCTCATCGCCGACCCCGAGCGGAAGGTCGCGGACCTCTACGACATGATTCACCCGAACGCGCTCAACACGCTGACGGTGCGCTCGGTGTTCGTGATCGGTCCAGACAAGACGGTGAAGCTCATGCTCACCTACCCGGCTAGCACCGGTAGGAACTTCGACGAGCTTCTTCGTACGATCGACTCGCTGCAGCTCACATCGAAGCACCAAGTCGCGACGCCGGTGAACTGGAAGCACGGCGAAGACGTGATCATCGTTCCGGCGTTGTCGGACGAGGACGCGAAGAAGAAGTTCCCGGGT
Source organism: Candidatus Binatia bacterium (assembly GCA_029243485.1). Lineage (NCBI taxonomy): Bacteria > Candidatus Binatota > Binatia (SeqCode) > Binatia bacterium. The sequence continues at coordinate 558,158 of JAQWRY010000086.1, forward strand.
GGTTGGGACACCCAGAAGCCGTATCTCCGGGTCGTCAAGCAACCCGGCTGAACCACTTCCATCTAGACGAGCGCGCCCTCTGACTTCACAAGAGCGGCGCGCTCGTCGTTTCGGCTCATTGCCAACGGGGTACTCGTGGACGCTGATCAGGGCTCGCCCGCCAATCCGCTTCTTTTCACCGGGGGGCTACCGCCCTTCGAATCCATCCAATCCGAGCACGTGGTTCCGGCCATGGCTGCGCTCCTGGCCGAGCTGAACGACGAGCTCGAGCGCGTAGAGCGCAGTGCGACTACGACGTGGGAGAGCACGGTCGAGCCGATCCAGGAGATCGGCGAACGCCTGAGTCGGGCGTGGGGAGTCGTCGGGCATCTGATGGGTGTTCGCAACAGCGACGAGCTCCGGGCCGCGCACGAGCAGGTCCAGCCCGACGTCGTTTCGTTCTCGCTGCGCATGGGCCAGAGCCGTCCGATCTACGAGGGACTACTCGGCCTCCGCGAGGGGCCCGGCTTCGATGCACTCGACGCGACTCGGAAGCGGATTGTAGAGTCCATGCTGCGCGACGCGCGGCACTCCGGCGTCGGTCTCGAGGACGACGAGCGCGACGTGTTCAATGAGATCCAGCGCGCGATGGCGGAGGCGGCGACGCAGTTCTCGAACAATGTCCTCGACGCGACCAAGGCGTTCTCGCTGACCCTGCGTGCGCCAGAGGAAGTCGACGGGCTTCCGCCGAGTCTTCTGCAGCTTGCCGCGCAAGCAGCCGTTGAAGCCGGGGAAGAGGGCGCGACGCCGGAGGCGGGTCCCTGGCGGATCACGCTCGACTTCCCGAGTTTCGGTCCGTTTGTCCAGCACAGCCGGCGGCGGGATCTGCGCCAGCAGGTCTACCGCGCGAGCGTTACCCGGGCGAGTGGTGAGGCGACCGACAACACGCCGCTCATCCGGAAGATCCTGGAGCTGCGCCACGACGAGGCCGTCTTGTTGGGATTCGAGGACTTCGCGGCGCTGAGTCTCGACAGCAAGATGGCTCCTGACGTTGCGGCGGTGGAGGGGATGCTCGAGGAGCTCCGCTCCGCTTCGTTCGCCGCGGCCGAGAGTGACCTCGCGGACCTCGCGGCTCTCGCGCGGGAACAGGGTGCGCCCGAAGCGGACACGCTCGCCCCGTGGGACGTTCCCTTCTGGGCGGAGCGTCTTCGAGAGCAGCGCTATTCCTACACCGACGAGGAGTTGCGACCGTACTTCCCGCTTCCCAAGGTTCTGGACGGGCTGTTCGCGCTCGCCGAGCGCCTCTTCGGTGTGACGATCGAGGCGGCCGACGGGGACGCGCCGGTTTGGCACTCGGACGTGCGGTTCTTCCGCGTGCACGAGGGAGGGAAGCCGATCGCGGCGTTCTATCTCGACCCGTTCAGTCGGCCGGCCGAGAAGCGCGGCGGTGCCTGGATGGACGAGTGCATCGGTCGCGCGCCGGGGCGGGCTCCCGTCGCGTATCTCGTGTGCAACCAGGCGCCGGCGGTCGGCGCGAAGGCGTCTCAGATGACCTTCCGCGAAGTCGAGACGCTGTTCCACGAATTCGGTCACGGCCTCCAGCACATGCTCACGACGATCGACCAGCCGATGGCGTCGGGCATCCGAAACGTCGAGTGGGATGCGGTCGAGTTGCCGAGTCAGTTCATGGAGAACTGGTGCTACCACCGAGAGACGCTGCTCGGACTCACGGCGCACGTCGATTCAGGTGCGCAGCTTCCCGAGGAGCTCTTTTCGAAGATCCTCGCGTCCCGTACATTTCGTTCGGGCTCCGATACGCTTCGGCAGTTGTACTTCAGTTTCGTCGACATGGCGTTGCACCACGGGTACGACCCGGAAGGAACCGAGTCACCGTTCGACGTGCAGCGAAAGATTGCGAAGCGCACCACGGTGCTTCCACCGATCCCCGAGGACCGGTTCCTCTGCGCGTTCGGACACATCTTCGCCGGTGGCTACGCTGCGGGGTACTACAGCTACAAATGGGCCGAGGTGTTGTCGGCCGATGCCTTCGGCGCGTTTGAAGAAGCCGGGCTCGACGATGAGGATGCCGTTCGAGCCACGGGCAAGCGGTACCGCGAGACGGTGTTGGCGCTCGGTGGCAGCCGGCCGCCGATGGAGGTGTTCGAGGCGTTCCGCGGTCGGGCTCCCAACACGGAGGCGCTGCTGCGGCACTCGGGGCTTGCGTCCTAGTGCGTTACTAGTCGTCTCCCCCGATTGCGCCTCGCTCTCGTAGATCGGCCACGTCCTGGTCTGAAAGCTCGAGTTCCGTTCGGAGGATTTCGGAAGTGTGCTGGCCGAGGGTCGGCCAGCGCCGAGGGGGTTCGTCGGAGTGCCCCGAGAGCTTGATCGGATTCCCGACCATCAGCAGGGGGTCTGGGGCATCCGGCCGGGGCACGCGCAGCAGCATGTTGTGGCTCCGGACGTGAGGGTCGTCCATGAGATCTTCGGTGTCGAAGCAAGGCCCCGCCGCAATTCCTTGTCCGGCGAGCTCGCTCGAAGCCTCGAGCTTCGTTCGGCTCGCGGCCCAGGCCTCGACGGCGGGACGGACCAACGCATCGAGCTGGTCTCGCCACCCCTGGCGGCTCTCGAAGCGCGGATCCTTCAGCCACTCTTCATGGCCGATCGCCTTTGCCAACAGCGCGAGGTGATGATCGCGGACGGCTTGCACGACGAAATAGCCATCGGTCGCCGCGAAGCTATCGAAGATGCCCGGCACCTTCCGGCGCCCTCGAACGCCCATGGACCAGAAGCAGGGTGGGATGTCGGCCATCGCGACCATTGCGTCGAACATCGCGACGTCCACGTGCTGTCCGCGTCCGGTTTGTTCCCGCTCGCGAAGCGCTGCGAGAAGGCCGATCGTCGCGAAGAGTGAAGTACCGATGTCTCCGAGCGCTCCGGCCGGGCCGATCCGTGGTGCTTCGTCGGCGGGGCGGCTGTACTCGTAGATCCCACCCATGGCTTCGGCGATCGGCGCGTAGGCGGCCCAGGCCCCGTAGGGAGAATCGAGGAGATTGCCGAACCCTGAGACGGACACGTACACGAGGCCCGGGTGAAGCGGGGCCAGGTCATCGTACGAGAGACCGAGCCGCTTCATTACGCCGGGTTTGAAATTCTCGCCGACGACGTCGAAGCGCGGAACGAGCCGCTTCACGAGCGCCACGCCGTCGGGGTTTTTCAGGTCGATCGCCAGGCTCTTCTTGTTGAGCGCGTTGCGCAGGTAGGTCGCGCCCACCTTGCGGCCGTCGACGTCGTCGAGCGCGGGAAGCGCGCCGCGGCCGGAATCCCCGGTCACCGGGTGCTCGACCTTCACGACCTCGGCACCCATGTGCCCGAGGAGCTGGGTGGCGAACGGGAGAGCCTGCATCTGCTCGATGGCGAGAATTCGCAGGCCCGCGAGCGGGCCTTTCCCGTGGGGGCCGGTTTCGGGCGCTTCCGTTTCTTCATTCGTCATGGGTGGGACTAGCCAGGCCGCCGGGCCCTTGTCCACTGGGCCCCGAGGACTTGTTCCGGGCGGCTCCGATTGCCAAGTTTCGCCTGGGCCGCCTGGCCCGCTCAACCCATCTGGACCCACCCGTGAGACGTGACCACCGACCGTATTGGATGATGCGGGCGACCCTCGCCCTTCAGCGCTTCTACGCGCGCCACTTCCTGTACCCGCAGGTCGATGCGTTGGGTGAAGGCTGCGAGATCAAGAAGCCGTGGTACGTGCGCATCGACGGGCCCGGAATCGAGTTCGGTCGGTTCGTTCATCTCTCGGCGTCTTGGGGTCGGCCAATCGAGCTGTGCACGTTCTCGACGGAGTCGGGCACCGGCGAGATGGTCATCGGGGATCACTGCCTGTTGTCTCCGGGCGTCCGCGTTTCCGCGGCGACGCGGGTCGAGGTCGGGGACGACTGCATGCTCGCCTCCGGTGTCTACTTGACCGACGCGGATTGGCACGACGTGCACGATCGCACGCGCGCGCCCGGGCGTTCGGCCCCGATCGTTCTAGGGAACAACGTATGGATCGGCGATGGAGCGATCGTCTGTAAGGGCGTTCATGTGGGCGAGAACACGGTGGTGGGAGCGGGGTCGGTCGTCGTTTCGGACCTTCCTGCGAACTCGATCGCGGCCGGGAATCCGGCGCGGGTCGTGCGCCCACTCGGCGAGGAAGAATGCTTGGTGACGCGAGCTTCCTTGTTCCAGCATTCGGCCACCGAGGCGGATCGTAAGAATGCTTTCTTGAGCTTTTACACCCTGTGCGGGAATACGTTCGGCGGATGGCTCCGCTCGCGACTCTTCCCGTCTGCTGCGGACTGACCTGGCTTACCGTTTCGTTCGCGAGGAAGCATTATACGGCCGATGCAGAAGCTCGAAGGAAAGGTGGCACTGGTAACCGGCGCGAGTCGGGGGATTGGGCAGGCGATCGCGGAGCTCTTCGCCGCGGAAGGGGCCCGCGTGGCCTGCGTGGCTCGGACCGCCGACGAGGGCGGGCACAGACTCTTTGATGGGTCGGTCGGCCGCACGGTCGAGAACATTCAGTCAGCGGGCGGCGAAGCGTTGGCCGTTCCGTGTGATGTGTCCGAGTACGACAACTGTGCGACGGCGGTCGGTCGTGTCCGCGACGAGCTCGGCCCGATCGATGTGCTCGTGAACAACGCGGCTCTCACGTACTTCATCCCCATTGCGGACTATCCCGTCGGGAAGTGGCTTCGCTCGTTCGCCGTGAACGTTCACGCGCCCTTCTATCTTTCGCAGCTCGCGCTCGCGGACATGCTCCCGCGGGGAAGCGGCTCGATCGTCAACATCTCGAGCGGCGCTGCGATCGGCCCGGGACGAGCCCCCTATCCCACGAGCGTGAGGAAATTTCGTGGCGGCACCCTGTACGGATCGGAGAAGGCGGCACTCGAGCGCCTGACCCAGGGGCTCGCGGCCGAGGTCTATGATCAGGGAATCTCGGTGTCGTGCGTCAGCCCGTCTCAGATCGTACCGACGCCTGGGACCGTGCATCACAAGCTTCTGAAGGACGAAGATGATCCACGCGCGGAGCCCCCGTTGTTGATGGCGAGGGCTGCGTTGCTCCTTGCGACGGAGCCGCAGGACGAGGTCACGGGGCGCGTTACGTACAGCCAAGAGATCCTCAAAGAGTACGGGTGGATAGACGAGGCGAAGGGGTTGGGCGTGGATGCACCAGGCTCTGGCTTTTCGAAGATTTAGCCGGCGGCGTCCGTACCGGTGAGTGCGACTCGCATGGCAGCGACTTCATCGATCCCGCAATGCGCATCATGGCGAACTACGTGTGCGGTGATCGAAGCAGCCCGGGCGGAAGTGAGAACGTCCACCAGACCCGTGCCCAGTTCGGGAAGTTCCCCGCGAAAAAGAGGTCCGGCCAGGTGTCGTTGTCGACATCGGCGCTCGAAGATCCCCAGGTTGAGGCGGACGCGGACGATCCTTTCGACCTACTTCCAATCCTCCGGAGCCGGATGGACCTTCATGTCCTCCGCCTCCCAGTAGGTGCGGAGTGCGGTGACCTTCCCCGCGTCGTTCACGCGATAGGTGAAGACGCCGAAGAGCTGGGTCACGAGGCCGTCCTTGAACTGGATGGTGAGCGTGCCGACGTTCGCGCATTCGTTTCCGGAGCAGATCGAGCTCTGGAGATTGAAGAGCGGTCGGCCCAGCGCGATGTTCGTGTCCCAGAATTTCTCGATCGCAGCTTTGCCCTTGTGGCCCTCGCCGGTCGGATCGATCACGGACTTGCCGATCGGGTCCTGCACGATTGCATCGTCGGCGAAATTGTCGACCCACGCCTGCTTGTCACCGTGCGCGACCGCATCGATCGAGCGCCAGGCGGCGAGGCGGGCGGGGTGTTTCGAATCGGGTCCCGGGAGTTCGGCCATGCGTCTCCTTCGCCTACTCCACGATCGCGAGCAAGAGAGGCTCCTGCAGGAACGCGTAGACCGGCACGGCTTCGTCCAGGGTTGAGGGCGGGAACAGGGGCGGCCCGAGCGCTGGTTCCAGCACGCCCTCGGGGACCACAAGGATGCCCAGCTGGAGTTCCTCGCCTGCGCCGTTCTGCTCGCGGAGGACGGAGAACTGCGTCTCGACGCCGCGTTGTCCACCGGTGGTAGGGCTCCCAACGCGTCGTACCTTCTTATGGGCCCGGGGCCCGTGATGTTCCCGGAGATCAGGCGGGTCGAACGGCGGGCGATTTTAGCGGCGCTGACCGAGGCACGGTGGCGGGTGTCTGGTCCGCAGGGGCCGCGGTCCTGCTGGAGGTGAAGCCGACGACTCTCGCTTCACGCATGAAGGCGATGGGCATCGAGCGCCCGCGCTAGCCTGTCCGAGTTGCAACCCGTGCGAGACATGTGACGAACGTCTCATGCATAGCGTTGTGCTGGCGGTGTTCTTCGTAGCGTTGGCCTGTGGGGACGGGCACGGTGCCATGTCCTGGGGGGCGCAAGAGGGCGATGTCGCCTCCGGCGAAGGAGGTGGCCTCTTCCCTCGCCCAGGCGGAGGCGGCTGCCCGGGAGCGGCGATACGAGGAGGCCCTTTGGCTCGTCCACCATGCGCTCTCAATCGATCCCACCGATGCGGACGCCTTCAACCTTCGTGGGTACTGCCTGCGAAAGACGGGCGCTCTCGACGGCGCTTTCCGGGCATACGGCACTGCTCTGAAGCTCCGCCCGGACTTTCCGGAGGCCCCGGGGTATCTGGCGGAGGCCCATATCGACGCGGCTCTCCGGCTCGCAGGGAAGCTCGTGAAGGACGGGCCCACCGACGCCGAGGTGCTCGGCGAGGTCGCCCAGGCACTCCGGCGGGCCGCGGCCACGGTCGGGACCGCGGCGGGTGGCCCCGTCTCGAGCGGGGATGCCGGCTGGTAGCCGCTTGGCCGGCCTTGACCGCTCCCGCGTTCTAGCTAGGAACAAGACGTTCCACTCGGAACTCCAACACGACCCGCAACCGACCAAGAGGGAGGAATCACCATGGCAACGACGTTTGGCCCGCCGGCCCACATGGCCGCGTTCACCGATGTAGACGAGCGCTGGGGACCCCTGGCCAAGCTCGCTGGACAATGGGCCGGCGACAAGGGCCGCGACTTCTCGTTCTCCTACGGCGAGAACAAGGACACCGAGAACCTCTACCGCGAAGAGATCACGTTCGATCCCTTCGGTCCGGTCGACAACGGGAAGCAGTCGATGTTCGCGCTCGACTACCGCATGAAGGCCTGGCGCATCGGCGCCGACGACTTCTTCCACATGGAAGTCGGCTACTGGCTGTGGGAGCCGAGCACGGGCACGCTGCATCGCTGCTTCATGGTCCCGCGTTCCACGACGATCGTCGCCGAGGGTAAGGCCGCCGCGGACGCGACGAGCTTCAAGCTTTCCGCGAAGCAGGGTTCGCCGACCAACGGTATCCTGTCGAATTCGTACCTCTACGATGGTGCGGCGAAGTGCACCGGGTACAACCTCGAAGTCGATCTCTCGGGTGGCAACTACTCGTACAAAGAGGACACGATCCTCGCGATGGCATCCCACGGTGGTGCCGAGATGCATCACACCGACGAGAACTCGCTGCAGAAGATCTGAGTCGACGACTCAGCGATATTGGGGACACGGGGCGTTCACGAAAGTGGGCGCCCCGTTTTCGTTCTGCACGGGGCTCTGTGCACCCATCCTTGCGACACGACAAAGTCGCGCACGGTCCGAGCTGCGATCCGATTCGCTCTCGGTGTGGAGTGATGCCAGCGGCCACCGGGCAGAGCGGTCTTCAGCGCGTTCGGTGCCCAGCGGTCGATCCCGTCTTGAACGTCGACCCACCGGAGGCCGGCCTCAGTGAGCCATTCCCTCAGCGCGAGGTAGCGCGAGGGCTTCCCGCGCCGACGGTTCTGCAGGTCGCGGCCGTTCGGGAAGAGCACGATCACCGGTTGCGCGCCGCTCGCAGCCACCTCCTCGTAGAAGGTCTGCAGAATGGGGCAGGTGACGGCGAAGGTCTCGCTCGTCGCGCCGTAGCTCCCGTCCGGCTGCAGAATCTCGGGCCGCGTCGAGTCCGACGCTGCGTACGCGAGGTGGCGGAGCAGGCACAGGCTCGGTGGTAGGCACTGTGTGGGGTCGAACCCACCGCGGAACCGTCCGCGGCGTCACCGAAGTGGGCGGTGACTTCTATGCGAGTCGCGACCCCACCGAGCGCGCCTTCTTCGGTGGACGTGACCTCAATACTGAAACGGCGGCGCATGAGAGTTCGCCTCCTGACGCCTAATTCGTTCCGTCGCTCGCGGCGCGAACAATTTGATCGCCGACCGGTGCCTCGGTCTCGATGCCGGACACTTCCATGATCCGCGCCATGAGCATGTAGAAACCAATCGCGATCGTGAGCTCCATGACTTCGCGGTCGGGGCAGTGTGCCTTGAGCGCGGTCAGAGCGTCGTCCGTTGGGCGGACGTCCTTCAGGACCTCGTCGGTGAAAGCGAGCACCGCGCGTTCCTTGTCTTCGAAGCAGGACGCCGTCGCGTCACCAATCTCGAGGGCGGCGATCTGCTCCTTCGTGCAGCCTACCATCTCGGCGATCGGAACGTGCTGCACCCATTCGTACTCGGCGCTCGAGAGCTGAGCCACGCGCAGGATCGCGAGCTCACGGAGGTTGCCGGCGAGTTGCTGGCGACTGAGGATCGTACCTCCGAGTCGCATCATGGGCTCGAAGTTGCGTTCGGCAAGCGTCGAGATTTTGAAGATGTTGAGCGGCTTCGGGAGCCCGTCGAGTGCCGCGCGGACTTTCGGGTGGAGTTCGTCGAGGTTGGGATAGTCGATGCGTGGCATGATGGTTCCTCCTGTCGTGCGAGTGGTTAGATGTGCTCAATGGGCTCGCTGCCGTCCCAGGTCTCGGCGTCCATCGTCTCCGTCCAGTAAGCCACGTGCTACAGGCCCTCGTTCCCGGCCATGAGGAAGTCGCTCCACAGAGACGGCGCCTCGTTGCGCGGCTGGATCCGCTCGATCTGCAATGGGCCGGAGCTCGAAAGGGCGATGCTGATGTCGACGTCGGACTGCGCGCCGCGATACCGGAAGTCCTCCACCGGGACGCGCTCGATGTAGAAGAAGGGCCCGCCGCCGAGCACTTCCGCCCAGTGCTTCATCGCGGCTTCGATGTAGCGGACGACGCAGTCGTTCTGTCGGATTTGGCCGAGATGGCGGCTCATTGTGGTTTCCCTGACCGGGTCCTAGCACGCCTTGCCCAGCCGGCCAGCCACCCTTTGCGCGCTTCGCCCCCTATGCTTTGCTCCGCCCGTTACCCACCGAACCTTCACGAGGAGCCACGATGAAAGCAGCAATTCTGACGGAGCTGAACAAGGATCTTGAGATCCGCGACGACGTCGAGCTGGGTGAGCTCGGCAAGGACGATGTCCACCTAAAGCTCGTTTCGAGCGGCGTGTGTCATTCTGATCTTTCCGCCCAGAACGGAACGATCCCTTCCGGCACGCCGTGCGTTCTCGGGCATGAGGGCGCGGGCATCGTGCAGGAGGTCGGCGACGGCGTAACGGACCTGAAGGCTGGTGATCACATCATCGTCTCATTCACTCCGGCCTGCCGGAAATGCCGCGCGTGTCTGCGCGGCGAGTCGAATCTCTGCGAGATGATGGGCGTGATGGCGAGCACGCCGCACTTCATCATCGACGGAAACCCGGTAGTGGGCTTCACGGGCTGCGGCACGTTCGCCGAAGAGATGATCATCCCCGAAGCCGCCGCCGTGAAGGTGGACGACGACATTCCGCTCGACGTCGTCTCTCTCGTCGGTTGTGGCGTCATGACGGGCGTCGGTGCGGCGATCAACACCGCGGACATCCGGCCGGGAACCTCGGTCGTTGTCTTCGGCGCCGGCGGCGTCGGTATCTCGGCGATTCAGGGTGCGCGCATCGCGGGCGCCGCGGAGATCGTTGCCGTCGACATGATCGACGCAAAGCTCGAGATGGCCAAGAAGTTCGGTGCGACGCACGCGGTAAAGCCGGAGGATCTCGAGGGCGCCAAGCAGGAGATCACGCGCGGTGAGGGATTCGACTACGCTCTGGAGTGCATCGGCAACCCGGCCACGATCCGTGGTAGCTTCGATTCGGTTCGTCGCGGCGGCACGGCCGTCATTGTCGGTGTCGGCAAGCTGACCGAGATGGTGCAGTTCAGCGCGTTCGAGCTCTTCTTCAATGAGAAGAACTTGAAGGGCTCGATGTACGGCAGCGCGAACGTCCGCACCGACTTCGATCGCCTCCTGCGCCTCTGGCGTCAGGGCAAGCTCGATCTCGAGGGCATGATTAGCCGGCGCATCAAGATCGACGACGTGAACGAAGCCTTCCGCGCCATGCAGGCCGGTGAGGTGATCCGGTCCGTCATCGAATTCTGAGGATCGTTCCTTGGGTGGGGCGGGCGGGAGGCCCGCCGCCCCACCCAAGGACCTCGGCCGCCGCTTCCAGCCGGCCGCTTTTGGTCGCCCTGCTCTTCGCTGCCGCGACGCTCTCCTTCAGTGCGCCTGGGGTCGCGACCTACACCGACATCGAGCCGTTCGTTTCCGTGGGCAAGGAGAGCTTCGATCGCCCCCTGGAGTTCGACGACGACCTGAGCCACTTCAAGTGGGCGTGGGCGACGGCCGAGAGCTATCGCCGGATCGGCGCGGGCTACGAACCGTCGCGCAAGGCGCTGCGGCGATTGGCCGGGTCCGGCGCGATCGACGATCTGGACACCGGGCTTGCTGCGAAGCCCTCTCGAAACACGAGCCTCGCGGCCCGCAAGGGACGCTACGACGAAGCGATGAAGCGATGAAGCTCCTCGATCAGGCGCAGCAGGCCGCTTCCGATTACAGCCCCGTCTATCAGTACCGCTCGAACGTGGCCTTTCTGATGGGCGATAGGGCTGCCGCGATGGTGGCCGTCGAGAAGACGCTCGCCCTCGAGCCGGACAACCCTCTGTTCAAACGAAACCTAAAGCACCTGAAGGCCGCTTCCGCGCCCAAGCCCGCGGCCGCGAAGTCTTGACGGTGTCGGGGTCTGCTCCACGGGTCGGCGCGTGCTAGAATGGGCCGCCATGAGTCCCGCCCCCGCTGCGTGTGATGCACGGCGCGCGGCCCGGCGCCGCCTGGGACTGGTCGCCATGGCCGCGGTTGCCTTCGTCGGCACGACCGTTGTTCTGCGCAGCATCCAGGGGCCTCTGAAAGCCCCCACGCTGCGCGCGCAAGTCGAGGCGTTCCTCGCGGAGAAGGACGACATCGACGCGGTCTTCGTGGGATCGAGCCGGGTGCAACGTGGCGTGTCCCCGAGTGTGATCGACGAGCGTGTGTCCACGGCGAAGCACCCGTTTCGTTCGTTCAACCTCGGCATCGCCGGGATGCGGAGCTTCGAGGCGGATTGGCTGATTCGGCAGGTCCTCGATTCGAAACCCGAGCGCCTTCGCTTTCTCGTGATCGAGGTCCCGGATTGGGAGCCGGAGTTGGCACCGCGCCATGACTTCACCGAGCGCTACGTCGAATGGCACGACGCCCGTGCGACGTGGCTCGAGCTGCGGGCGATCTGGCGTCAGGGCGTGTCGATCTGGAGAAGGCTGGAGCTCTCCTGGCGAGCACTCCGCTTCTTCCTCATGCGTTCGTCCAACTACGCGACAGTCTACCGGTTCAACTTCGGCGAGGACCCGGTCTGGGAGCGCTTGGTTCTGGGTTGGGGCCAGCTCCAGGGCTACCAGCCGCTGGATGAACATGTCGCGAAGGGCGCTCGGCGGCGCGCCAAGTTCCTGTCGAATCCGCAGTTGTTCGAAGCGGCCGTGGCGCGTTTGCGGAAGCTGGCTGAGGCCGGCCCGCCGGTCGCCGCAGCGGCGCTCGAACGCTACGATCGAGGTTCTCTGGAGGACCAGGTGCGCTACGTCGACTCCCGCGGGGTCACTCCGGTGTATCTCGTACCGCCGCTCCTGTATCCGGTCGCCGATTTTTCCGCACTCGCCCGCGAAGGAGTCATTCCCCATCTCATCGATCTGAAGAACCCGTTGCTTCACCCGGAGCTCTTCGACGCCGACAACCGATTCGATCGAGAGCACATGAACGAAGAAGGCGCGCGGATGATGAGCGAGAAGATCGCCGAGCAGCTCGCACCGCTGATTCTCCAGCCGACGAAGAAGCGCAACTAGCATGGTCTTCACCGAGTTCCGCTTCGCCGCTTTTTTCTTGGCGATCTTCGCCGTCCACTGGCTCCTGCCCGGCAATCGATCGCGCAAGCTCTGGTTGCTGGCCGCGAGCTACTCCTTCTACGCGGCTTGGAATTGGCGCTTCCTGTCGCTTATCGTCGCGTCGACCCTGATCGACTATAGCGTCGGCCGCGGACTCGAACGGAGCACCGAGCTCTCGAGACGCCGCGGGCTCCTCGCCGTCAGTCTCGTGGGGAACCTCGGGATTCTCGGGTTCTTCAAGTACTACAACTTCTTCGCGACCTCTGCGGCGGAGTTCACGTCCTGGCTCGGGCTAGGACTGCCGCTTCAGGCGCTCGAGGTCGTGTTGCCGCTCGGGATCAGCTTCTACACCTTCCAGACGCTGAGCTACACGGTGGACGTCTATCGGGGGCGGCTGCAGCCGACGCGATCCCTCGCGGACTTCGCGCTGTTCGTGTCCTTCTTCCCGCAACTCGTCGCCGGCCCGATCGTTCGCGCCATCGACTTTCTGCCGCAGCTCGCAAAGACGCGACGTCTCGCCGACGTCGGGTTCCGGACGCCACTGATGCGTTTCCTTCTCGGCTACGTGAAGAAGGCGTGCATTGCCGATCAGATCGCCGCGGCGATCGATCCCGTCTTTGCCAACCCGGCCGCCTACGACACGGTGAGCCTCTGGCTGTCATCGTTGCTCTACAGCCTGCAGATCTACTGTGACTTCTCGGGCTATTCAGACATGGCGATCGCGACGGCTGCGATGGTCGGGTACCACCTCCCCGAGAACTTTGGATTCCCGTACCTGGCGAAGACCATCCAGGAATTCTGGCGCCGCTGGCACATCACGCTTACGACGTGGTTCCGCGACTATCTGTACATCCCACTGGGTGGGAACCGTACGGGCTCGGTTCGCCTCGCGATCAATCTCTGCACGGTCTTCTTGCTGTGCGGCCTCTGGCACGGAGCTGCCTGGACGTTCGTCGTGTGGGGCATCTACCACGGGGTGTTCTTGACCCTCGAGCGCTTGGTTCCCCTGAAGCGTCTCCCGCCGTTGCTCGGGCACGTGTACGTGTTGCTCGTGGTGAGCTGCGGCTTCGTGATCTTCCGGTCTGCGGATTTGCCTGCAGCGGGCGTGTTTCTGTCCGGGCTGATCCCGGGAGGGGACGCGGGGCGCTTCGCGGTCTGGTCGGGGTGGTGGGTTGTGTTGCTCTCGTTTGGGCTGGTGCACGCAGCGTTGTCGCGGTGGCCGCTCGAAACCCCGGTTGCGCGCTTGCCGGCCGGTGTGTTTGCCCTGGGCTACGGAGTCTTGGTCGCAGTCCTGCTCCCCTGGGCCGCGAACGAGTATGAGCCCTTCATCTACTTTCAGTTCTGAGGACGATTGATGGACGCTACGCAGATCGGCGGACCGATTGTCCTCTTCCTGCTGATGAGCATCGTGGGCCTCGAACTCACGGTTGCCGACTTCCGTCGCGTTGCGCAGAATCCGGGCGCGGTCGTCGGGGGCACGCTCGCGCAGTTGATCCTGCTACCGCTCATGACGTGGGCCGTGGTCTCCGTCTTCGAACTGGATCCGGTCTTCGGTGCGGGCGCCGTCCTGGTCGCGGTGGCTCCGGGCGCCGGCATCTCGAACATCTTGACGGCCGTCGCGCGAGCGAACCCCGCGCTTTCGGTCACGCTGACGGCAATCGCCTCGGTGCTGGCCGTCGTCACTCTGCCGGCGATCGCCTCCCTGGGTATGCAGGTTTTTCTCGACTCGGGGACCGAGGTCGAGATCCCTGTCGTGACCTTGGTCGTCCAGCTCTTCTTCATGCTGCTCGCGCCCATCGCGCTGGGAATGTGGATCCGCGCGCGTCGTCCCGATTGGGCGGATTGGCTCGGCCCCCGGCTGCAACGGTTCGGCATGGCGGCAATCGTCATCACCGTTGCGGTCGGATTCGCGCTAGCGGAGGAAGAGCAGGTGCAGGTCTCCGCGAGCGCGACGGCGCTGGTCGCCGCTGCGGTGTGGACCCTCAGCGCGATGGCGATCGGATGGACGACCGCCCGGCTCCTGGGCCTGAATGCCGCCGATCGCTTCACGTTTCTGATCGAGTTCTCGGCGAGGAACATCGCGGTCTCGGCGATCGTCGCGATGTCAGGGCTCGGCCGCCTGGACCTGACGTTCTTCAGCGCGGCGTATATGACTGTCGGCTACCCACTGGCCGTTGGAGCGTCGCTGCTCCGGCGACGTCGCACGCGGGGCGACACCTAGGGGAACGGGACGGGGCTGTTCAGCTGACCCGTGTGCCGGGCAGGAGCCGCTTCCCGGGTGCAAGCACCGAGAGGCCCGTCTCGTCGCGTCCTGCGAGCAGCATTCCGCAGCTCTCGACGCCGCGTAGCTTCGCCGGCTTCAGATTCGCCACGACGACGATCTGCTGACCCACCAGAGTCCGCACGTCGTACGTGTCGCGGATGCCTGCGACGAGCTGGCGCTCTTCGGGTTCTCCGATGTCGACCTTCAGCACGAGCAGGCGGTCCGCATTGGGATGCGGTTCGGCGCTGCGGATTGTGCCGATGCGAAGATCGACCTTTCCGAAATCGTCGATTGAGATCTGCTCAGATTCGGTTTTCTCTTCGGTGTCGCTCATTGGTTCCTCAATCAGGAGTTGGCGCGGCGACGTCCACGGCCGCTCCCCGCCTTGGGGAACTTCTTGCCGCAGCTCACGCAGAAGCGTGCGTCGCGTTTGAATCGGTTACCGCACGAGGGGCAGAAGCAGCCGCCGTCGACGGCATGTATCGTCGAGTCGCCCTCTTGGGCGTCGTCGAGGGCGCTCATCGCGTCGAGGGCGCGTTTCTCGAGATCGGCTCGTAGCGATGCGTGGTCTTCCTGAGAGAGTTTGCCGACCCGCAGATCGAAGTCGAGTTCTTGAATGGCTTCGAGCGCCGCTTCCTTCTGTTTCTCGAGGGCTGTCGCTTCGGGCAGCGCATCCATCACGCCGGTAGGCGCCGCTTGCGAGAGAAGGGGCCAAGCGATGTAGATCGCCGAGAGCACCGCGATCAACAATCCGATGCTCGTGATGACCATCAGACGTCCCGGTCCCGGAGCTCGCGCTCGAGGCGCTCGCGAAGCTTGCTCTCGGCGTCGGATGGGGCGGGAGTGACGGGGGGCGTCTCGGAGCGGTCGGAGCGGGTCGCACCGCGCCAGCGCCACAACACGACACCGACCGTGAGGCCTCCCAGACCGAGGACCACGAACGGCATCACCCACGCGGCGAGGTTGAATCCCCGCATGGTAGGAGCCGACAGGACCACCTCGCCGTATTTCTCTTCGAAGTGGCTCAGGATCTCAGGAAGGTCGCGGCCCTCACCGATCTGTTCCCCGATCTCTTTCTTGAGCGGGATCGCAGAGCCACAATTCACGTGATTGCAGGAATGGACGGTGAGGCCGCAGCCGCACTGACAGGTGAGGCTCGACTCGACCGCGTTCTGGGTCGGCACCCCGGCGCGTACCGGTGCAACGAAGAACGTTCCGACCATCGCGGAGAGCAGGAGCGCCAGGACCCAGATTGGTGCGCAGGTTCTCAAGAAGCCGGTCGCGATCCTGCGGGAACCCGCGAGGTCGCCTCCGCGGTACGCTCGGCGTACGAGGGCCACATGCAGACGATGGTTCCGAGGAACAGCACGAAGCCGCCGATCCACATCCACGAGATCATCGGGTTCAGGAAGATCTGGAACACGCCCACCTTGGTTTCGGCGTCGTAGGTGCCGAGGACGGTGTAGAGGTCGCCTCCCAGAGTGGACCAGATCGCGACTTCCGTGGTCGGCTGCTGGGGCTTCTTGTAGAAGCGCTTCTCGGGGAAGACGAAGCCGAGCTGCTCGCCGTCATCGAACACCGCGAGTCGCGCCTTGCGAATCTCCACGTGTTCGCTGCTCTCGTCTTCGACGCCATCGAAGCGCACTTCGTATCCGCCGACCTCGACCGACTGGCCGATCTCGAGCCCGATCTGCTTCTCGATCTTGAAGACGGACGAGGCGACGATTCCGATGAAGACCATGACCATTGCGACGTGCACGATGTAGCCGCCGTAGCGGCGGTGGTTCTTGCCGATTAATCGCGAGAGCGCCGTCCAGGGTGCCTCGCCCATCATCGCCTGGCGGACGCGCATGCCCTTCCAGAACTCGATGGACACGGTGGCGAGTGCGAACGACGCGATCGAGAAGGCGACGATCGCGTAGAAGTTTCCGGCGCCCATCACGAGCGCGATCACGCCCGTCGCGACACCGGCGAATACGGGACCCGCGAAGGCTCGCTTGAGACTCGACCAACTCGCGCTCCGCCATGCGATGGCCGGGCCGACGCCCATGAGGAATATGAGAGCGAGTCCGAGCGGCGCGTTCACCTGGTTGAAGAACGGTGGCCCGACGGTGATCTTCACACCGCGCACCCACTCGGAAAGGACCGGGAAGACGGTACCCCAGAACACCGTGAACGCAATTCCCACGAACAGGAGGTTGTTCAAGAGGAAGGCGGCCTCACGCGAGAAGACCGACTCGAGTTCGTTCTTGCTCTTGAGCATCGGCAGCCGCCACAAGAGCAGCCCGAGCGACACGACGAGGATGAAGCCGAGGAAGATCAAGAAGAAGGGGCCCAGGCCCGATTGGGTGAAGGAGTGAACCGAGGAGATGACACCGGAGCGCGTGAGGAACGTGCCGAAGATGGTCAGGGAGAAGGTGAGGATCACCAACACCATGTTCCAGACCTTCAGCATGTCCTTCTTTTCCTGGATCATGACCGAGTGCAGGTAGGCGCTCGCCGTGAGCCAGGGCATCAAGGCCGCGTTCTCGACCGGATCCCACGCCCAGTAGCCGCCCCAGCCGAGGACGACGTATGCCCACGCCGCGCCGAACAGGTTCCCGAGGCTCAGGAAGAACCAGGAGAAGAGCGCCCAGCGGCGGGTCGTGCGGATCCAGGCGGCTCCGAGCTTGCCGGTGGCCAGGGCCGCGACGGCAAACGCGAACGGCACCGTGGTGGTGACGAACCCGATGTACAGCGCCGGGGGGTGGATCGTCATCCAGTAGTTCTGCAGGAGCGGGTTCAAGTCCGAACCTTCGCTCGGCGTAAACGGCAGCCGCTCGAACGGATCGGTGACGAACACGAGCAGAGACAGGAAGAAGCCGCCGGTCACCAGCATCGTGGCGGTGACGTAGGGCATCTGGTCGCGGTTCTTCCGCCGGTTTTGAACCTGCACGACGGCGTTGCAGACCGCGAGAATGAAGGTCCACCAGAGCAGCGAGCCCTTCATCCCGCCCCACAGCGCCGCTATGGTGTACCAAAGCGGCAAGGTGCTCGAGCTGTAGGAAGCGACGTATTCGACGTTGAAGTCGCGGGTCAGGAGAAGCTGGAGGAGGGCGATCACGGCGATGCCGGTCAGAGCCGAAAAGGCGTACGCCGCGTGAGTGCCACTGGCGATCAGCTTCTGGTCGCGGCGCAGGCCGCCCAGGATGCTTGCGGCCGTGCCCCAGATGGCCACGATGAAGCCCAGCACGATGGCCAGGCGTCCAATCTCACTCATGTTCGACCCGTCCCGGAGCCGGCGTTAGCCGCTCCTGAGTTGGCCGGATGCGTCGGCCTCGTCACCGTACCCGTCCGGGGTGACTTCCGCCTCGTACTTCGACGGGCACGTCGTGAGAAGAGTTTCGGCAACGAAGACCTCGTTCGTGACCTGTCCTTCGACGATGACGTCGCGGCCTTCGGCGAACATGTCGGGGAGGATTCCGTTGTACTTCACCACGAGCGTCGGCGGGATCTCGACCGGCTCGACCACCGCCACGGGCGTGGCCTCTTCTGCGTCCGCACGAGGCGGGATCGACTGGATCTCGAAAGCGAGATCCAGAGTGCGCGGATTCCATTCCACGCTGCCATCGGTGACTCGTCCCGCAAGGCGAAGCTGATGTCCCTCGTGGTCACGCGATTGAGCAGCGTACTCGTCCATGGTGAGGAAGTACGCCGACGTTTCACGCGCCGCGGTGTAGATGAGGGTGGCGACAGCAGCCACGATCACGAACGAGCCGAGTGCGAACTTCTGCTTTCGGTTCATACGCTTTCCCTGAACGCTACCCGATGCCATATGGGGACGCAATCGAGATCTGAGGCACCATGGACCACCTGATCGAACTCTGGAAACCGGCTCTGTTGGGCATTCTCGAAGGTCTGACGGAATTCGTTCCCGTCTCTTCGACGGGCCATCTGATCATTGCAGGTCACTTCCTTCACTACGGCTCCTCTGAGTTCGAGATCATCATCCAGCTTGGGGCCATGTTGGCGCTCACCTGGTGTACGAGCGACCGTATTCTCGCCCTATCGGGCAATCTGGGCCTGCGACCGGAGGGGCGCCCCTTCCTGTTCAAGGTGGGCCTCGCGTTTGTCCCGGCGGCTGCTGTGGGCTTCCTCTTCCACGACATGATCGAGGAGTACTTGTTCCACCCGCAGTTCGTGGCGGCCATGCTGGTGACCGGAGGGGCGCTGATCCTCCTGATCGACCGCCCGGGGGACCGGGGAGGGCTCGAGGAATTGGAGAAGATGACGTTCGCTCAGGCGCTCGCCATCGGGTTCGGCCAGTGTCTGGCCCTCATGCCGGGGGTGTCGCGCTCGGGCGCGACGATCGTGACCGGGCTGGTTGCGGGACTCTCGAGGGCGGCGTCGACCGAGTTCTCGTTCTTCCTGGCCCTACCGACCATGTACGCGGCCTGCTTCTACACGATCTTCAAGGCTCGAGATCACCTCGCCGACGAGCTCGGGCTCGGGATGGCAGTGGGTCTGACCACCGCCTACATCAGCTCCGTCTTCGTCATCCGGGCGTTCTTGAAGTTCGTTCAAACGAACTCGCTGCGTCCGTTCGGTTGGTACCGGATCGTGTTTGGGGTGGTGTTACTCGTGTTCTTCGCGCTCACCGGCGCCGGCACTACCCCGGAATGAGGGTGTCGACCATCCGGTCGAGCCCGATGCCGCGCGAGGCTTTCGCGAGAACCGTAGCCGGCCCACTGTCCGCCAGAACTTCGATCACGAGCTGAGTCGCTTCTGCGGCGTCATCGACGTGCCGCGCGTCGACGCCGTGGCCCGCGGCCACTTCGGCGATGCGTTTCGATTCCGGTCCGACGGCGATCAGGACGTCGACTTCTGTCGAGCGATTGCCGATGGCCCTACCGACTTCTTCGTGGGACGCGGTGGTCGCGTCGCCCAACTCGAGCATGTCGCCGACGACCAGGATCAGCCGCCCGGACCCCGTCGCGAGTGCGGCCGCGGTGTCGATCGCGGCGATGCAGGAAGCCGGGTTCGAGTTGTAGCAGTCGTCCAGAACGAGCAGCGGCTTGGAGGCGTGGCGCAGGGGTACGAGGCGATGGTCGGCGGGATGTACGTCTTCGAGCCCGGCTTGGATCACGTCGGGCGAGATGCCGAGCTCGGTGGCGATCGCGACCGCGAAGGCGCCCGCCCAGGCGGCGGGCTCGCCGAGAAGAGGCAGATGCCACTCGCGTTGCTCGTGGCCGGGCCCCGCGAGTCGGAACCGCGATCCGCTGCGTGAGGTGCGCAGATCGCTGAGGCGCCATGTGTCCTCGGGCCGCCGACCGAGCGGGCAGATGCGCAGACCCGCACGTTCCTGCGCGGCCTTCACCAGATCCGGCTCCGCCGATCCGATGAGCGCGAGGCTGTCCGGCGCAAGCGAGTCGAGGATCTCGGTCTCCGCGGAGATCACTCCGGCGACGCTTCCGAGCCACTCGAGGTGTTCGGCGAAGGCGGCGGTGATGATCGCGTGATGCGGTCGCGCCATGCGAGCGAGGCGGCCCAGCTCTCTGGGCTCGCTGGTCCCCAACTCGAGGATCACGAACTGCGTGTCGGGAGGCGTCGCGAGGAGGGCGAGGGGTGCGCCGACCTGACTATTCGCATTGCCGGGGGTGGCCCAGGTCGTTCCGGCGCGTGCGAAGACTGCGGCGAGCGTCTCTTTCGTAGTCGTCTTGCCGTTGCTGCCCGCGACGCCGATCACGGTGCCCGTAAGGCGGTCGCGCCACAACGCACCCAGGGCCTGCAGCGCTTTTGTCGTGTCTTCGACCTGGATCTGGACGGCGTCGTCCGGCGCACCCGCCGGTCGGTTGACCAGAGCTCCGCCCGCGCCGGTTTCGAAGACGCTGGGGACGAAGTCGTGGCCGTCGACCCGGGCGCCGGGAAGGGCCGCGAACAGGGAGTCGCGCGGGACGCGGCGCGAGTCGATGGAGATCTCGTGGAACCGTCGGTCGGGGTCGCCCGAAAGGAGGCGCCCGGCACATGCTTCCGCGATCTGGGCGGCGCTGAGATCCATGGCTGGGTCACGCTCCTAGCCCATGGAGGGAGGGCGGTCGAGGTGGGACGGCCGTTGGGCCTCTACCCCTCGGGACCACCATGGATCCGATCGCGAGCGATCCCGTCCGTTCGGCCCAGGTTGGGCCGCAGGCGGGTGCTCTGGGCTCAGTGGCAATGATAGGTACGAATTCTCCACCTTACTGCCACTCATCCAAATGGCCACGACCCCCGATCAACCCAGCAGCCGCATCGGCAGCCAAGCGAAGCTCGTCTTCGGCACCGCGCTCGCGGTGGGACTCCAGCTCGGATTACTGCAGTCGTACCTGCTCGGCTCCCGCTCTGCGCTGATCGTATCGGTCACCACCAGCTTGATGTTCGGGGTCGTATCGCTGGCCCTATGGCAGACCGTTTTCCCGAAGATCCGGATGCGATCCCCAGCGGCGCGGTTCGTTATGCAGGCCGTAATTGCTCTCATCGCGATGACCGCCACGTCCTTTCTGATCGTGAACGGGTTTCTGTTCTTGTCCGAGGGGAAGTCGATGTTCTCGCCGTACCTCGGTGGAGACGTCAGTCTCGTCATCCCGGCAGCGAGCATCGCCTGGAGCCCGTACATCTACTTTGCGTTCCCGATTGTTCCGGCGGCGCTCCTGGTCGTGGTCGGCTTCAACCAGAGCTGGTGGCAGATCTTCCTGCTCGAGAAGCGCGAGCATCAGGCGCGTGAATTGGCGGCTCTGGCCCAACTCGAGGCGCTGCGAGCCCAGATCAATCCGCACTTCTTGTTCAACAGTCTGAACTCGATCTCGCAGCTGATCTCGTCTGACCCCGATCGCGCTGAAGAATGTGTCGGGCGGCTGGCGGAGATCTTCCGGTACCTGCTGCGCAGTGAGAACCGGTCGTTCGTGACCTTGTCCGACGAGTTGGCCATCGTCGACGCGTATCTAGACATCGAGCGTGCGCGCTTCGGTGCGAAGCTCGTCGTCGACTTCTCCGTCGCCGACCAGGCGCGCCATCGTTTCGTTCCGACCCTGATCCTGCAGCCGCTGGTCGAGAATGCAGTTCGACACGGCGTTTCGCAGAAAGTGGGCGGCGGTCGCGTGAGCATCGAGGCAGATCTGCAGGGCGACGATCTTCGCGTCGTCGTTCGCGACACCGGTGTCGGCATGGTCGGTAAGGTCTCCCACGATTCGGCGGGAGGCGTTGGCCTGCGCAACGTGCACAACCGCCTCGTTCAACTCTTCGGCGACGACTACGCGCCGAGGATCGATAGCGAGTCGGGGAGTGGGACGGTGGTGACCCTCCGGGTTCCGCTCGTGTCGTCCGAGATTTCGAGTTCGACTGTGGTACACTGAGCCATGGTTCGGTTGATCGTCGTCGATGACGAGAAGCTTGCGCGCGACCGCGTGAAGGGCTTTCTCTCGAAGATGTCGGATGTCGAACTCGTCGCCGAGGCGGAAGACGGCGCGACAGCCATCGAGTTGATCGAGAAGGAGAATCCCGACCTCGTTCTGCTCGACGTGCAGATGCCCGGCGGTGATGGCTTCAGCGTTCTTCGTGGTTTGAAGGATCCGCCCCACGTCATCTTTGCCACTGCCTACGACGAGTATGCGATCAAGGCCTTCGAGGTCGAGGCGATTGATTATCTCCTGAAACCGTTCTCGCAATCGCGACTCGCCGATGCGATCGAACGGGTTCGGCAGCGTATCGACGAAGGCGCGGCCCGCGCCGACGCAGCTTCACTGGCGCGCCTCGCCGAGCCCCACAAGGTGTATGCGAAGCAGATCCCGGTGCACACCGCGCGCAAGATTCTCGTGCTGCCGGTGGACGAGATTCTCTGGTTCGCCGTCGAATCACGCCTCGTCTACGCGCACGTCGACGGTCGCGCGTACATGACCAACTTCACCTTGCGTGAACTCGAAGAGCGCCTCGATCCGGAGATCTTCTTTCGTGCTCACAAGTCGCGCCTCGTAAACCTTGAGCAGGTCAAGGAGATCGCGCGGTGGTTCGGCGGTCGCTACCGTCTCGTCATGAAGGACGAGCAGTCCAGTCAGGTAGAACTCTCTCGCGTGCAAGCCCGCGAGCTGCGCGCCCGCCTGGGCTGGTAGTCGTCCCGGTTCAGTCGCTCGCCGCCGCCTTCGGGAGCGCCCTCCCGAGGATCATCAGGCCGATCGTGGCGGACACCAGGGAGCCGGCGAAGATCCCGATCTTCGAGCCGGACACCAGGATGGGATCGGTGAACGCTAGGTTCGTCACGAACAGAGCCATCGTGAAACCGATCCCGGCGAGGAACCCGGTACCCGCGAGGGCGGCCCAATTGACTCCGGTCGGCAGCACGGCAAATCCGAGCCGGACCGAGAGCCAGGCGAAGAGCGTGATGCCGATCGGCTTGCCGACTAAGAGTCCCGTCCCGACAGCGAGCGCGACCATCATGCTCATCTCGTTGCCGAAGACGTTTGAGTCGAAGACGACACCGGCGTTGGCCAGCGCGAAGACCGGCATGATCACGATCGCGACGAAGCGCTCGAGCTGATGCAGCAGGTAGTCGAGGGGCGACTGGGCGGTCGTGTACATCACCATGACGTCGTCGACGACGTGCGCCTTCTTGTGGCCGCCGTAATCTTCCTCGTCCGGCATGTTCACCAGGCCGCGGAACTTGTCGACCACCGAGTCGATGCGCTCGGAGAAGGACTCGCCCGGCTCCGTACGTGACGTTGCCGGTGTGAGCATACCGAGAAGCACGCCGGCGATCGTTGCGTGCACGCCGGACTCGTGCATGAAGAACCAGACGAAGGCGCCGACGAGCCAGTAGGCCGGGAAGGCGCGGACGCCGAGAACGTTCATGAGGAACACGAGTCCGAGAAGGCCGAACGAAATGAACAGCGCGTTCATGTAAATGGTTTCCGTGTAGAAGACGGCGATGACGGTCACGGCTCCGAGGTCGTCGGCGATCGCGAGGGCGAGCAGGAAGACCTTGAGCGGCGGAGGGACGCGTTTCCCGAGCACGGCCAGAGCAGCGACCGCAAAGGCGATGTCCGTCGCCATCGGAACGCCCCAGCCGCTCGCGGCGGCCCCCCCCAGGTGAATCGAGGCGTAGATTCCCGCGGGAACGATCATCCCACCGAGCGCGCCCATGACCGGCAACATTGCGCGCGACAGCTTGGACAATTCGCCGAGCACCATTTCTCGCTTGATCTCGAGTCCGACGGTGAAGAAGAAGATCGCCATGAGCCCGTCGTTGACCCAGGCTTCGAGGGGGAGCGAGAGGACGGCTTCTCCGAAGCCGAAGGACACCGGGGTGCTCCACAGGTGATGATATGACTCGCCCCAGGGCGAGTTCGCCCAGACGAGCGCGAGCACTGTCATGAGGAGCAACAGGATCGCGCCGGCGCTCTCTAGCTGTGCGAACCGCAGGATGGGGTCCGCGACGATGCCGATCGGGCGGTTGCTCTTCAGTTGAGGGGCGTTGGACATGGTTGGTCTCCGGCTAAACGGTCGGGCTTACGGCTCAGCGCTGGTCGGGTCGACCGTCGCCATCACCTTTCCGGTGGGCTTGTCGACGAGCTCGACTTTGACGGGGCCTTCGACGTCGAAGCGTTCCTGGGCTGCCTTCACTCCGTCGGACATCTTCCCCATGTAGCCGATCTTCATGACTTCGGGCATCTGATCCATCGGGAAGTTCGCCATGAGGACCCGTACCGTGGTCGCGTCCGGCCATTCGATGTCGACGACCTTCGGCCCGGCGATCCGGTGTCCGCGGAAGAGCTGCTCGACGGCGTCTTCGAAGGTGTCGGCGGGTGCGGCCGCAGCTTGGCCCTGCGGCGGCGCCGTGCCGGGTGCAGCACCCGGCGCGGTGCCGCCGGCCCCAGCTTGGCTCCCGAGCGCCGCGGCGGCATCGGTGAGGGATAGGTTCTGGTCCTGCGCGATCTCGAGGAGGTCACCGATGCGCTGTTTCACGGCATCGTCGGTCGACCGATCGCGCGCATTCTCGAGCGCGGCGTGGGATGCCGCGCGGTCTCCGTTCGCGTCGTAGACGACCGCGAGGTTGAAGTGGGCCTGGTAGAACGTCGGGCTCGTTGCGATGACGCGCTCGTACTCGGCGATCGCGCGGTCGGGTTGCTCGCTCTGGTAGTAAATCGTCCCGAGGTCGGTCCGCACTTCGGAGTCCGCCGGGGAGGCGGCGAGATAGCGCTCGTAGTACTTGATGGCGCTTTCTCGGTCCTGGCGATCGTAGGCCAGGTTTCCGAGCCCGCGGAGGCCATCGAGGTCCTTCTCGTCGACGGAAATGAGGTGTTCGAACGCGTCGTTTGCCTTTGCGGTGTAGCTCTTGTCCAGGCGCGAGGCGCGGTAGTAGACGCCGGCCAGCGTCGTCCACTTCTCCTTGTCGTCGGGGGTCTTGTCGGCCTCACGCTGTAGGTCGGCCATGTAGGTCTTGATGTCGTCCGGGAGCTCGAGCGGTGGGTGATTCTGGCCGGGCACCCCGCCAGGTGCCCCGGCGGGAGCGTTCGCCATCACGCCGGGAGCCCGCTCGCCCGGCTTCAGGGGGCGGGCCTGTTCCGGTGCCAAACGGAAGTACAGCCAGAAGCCACCACCAAGCGCGAGCAGGGCCACCAAGGTGATGATCCCGGCGAGGGGGAGGGGATTCGAGCCGCCCGACGATTTTCCGACGGGCTGGCCGCACGAGCCGCAGAAGCCGGCGCCGGGTTCGACGGCGGTTCCGCATTCCGGACAGAACTTGATGGACATCTGCGCGAAAGTAGCAGGTTTGTCGCTTCGATCGAGAAGACGTAGGGGTCTTCCATGGCTCGCGGAGTCAGCGCCCCGGGCGCGCCCCGGTGCCCCGGAGACGGGTTCGATTCCCGGTCGGTTCTGCCCGACCTGCTGACCGGGTCGCGACTGGTGCTCGGGCCGCTGTTTGCGGTGCTCCTGTTCTGGGCACCCACGGGAGCCTTCGTGGTGTCCGGCCTCGCCGCCGCGACGGACTTCCTGGATGGGCGGCTCGCTCGGCGCCTCGGCCAGGGGTCGGACCGGGGCGCGGTCCTCGACGTCGTCTGCGACGCGGTTTTCGTCCTCACGGGGCTCACGGCGCTCGCGTGGGCCGGCGTGCTGTCTGTGGCGCTGCCGATTGCCGCGGCTCTCTCGCTCCTCGCATTGGCGCGCGTCTGGGGTGGGCGCCGGAGCTCCGGGGAGGCGCCGACCTCGTCGCGCGGTTGGGCCGATGCGACGGGGCACGTCGCGGGCGTGCTGAACTACGGCGCCGTCTTCGTCGGCGCGGGGTTCGTTGCGCTCGAAATCCCCCTCTCGTTGATTCGGGCGAGCGAGTTGGTCGCGCTGATCAACGTCGCCCCGATCGGCTTACGCTGGTTCGCTGGGCGCAACTAGCCTAGCGACGAACCAGTAGGAGGCGGGCGCGGCCGCGCGCGCCGGTGCCTTCGCTTCGCAACACGACCTGGCCGTCGGGTACCCGGCCATCGCGCCGCTCGAACGTGAGCAGATACGTCGCGTCTGCCCGGGACGCATCGTCGCGCGGGATTCGACGTTCGGCGTAGAACAGCGCTCCGTAGTCGAAGCTCCCTTGGTCGAAGGCGAGCAGCTCGTCTCCGACGATCTCGTTTACCCGGGGCAGAAACGGGGAGAGGGTCCGCACGTTCGCGATCGCGCGTTCGACGGGCGCGACGAGACCGCCGAATGTAAGAGCCAGCGCGACGACGAGCGGTACACTCGCGCGAAGCCAGTGCGCGCCGGGTGCGTTGGCCGCGGCCAACGCGCTCGTGATCAGGACCGTCCCGCTGACGATTGCGGTGAGGAGCGCCTGAGACCGGAGGACCGAGAAGGATGCGGCGACTTCGACGGCTTCGTGCGGTCGGAGCCGTGGCAGTACGAGGGAATCGATGGGTAGTCCGCTCGCAACGACGAGGCCCGTCACCCCGACGATGCCGAGCACGAGGCAGCCGATGAGCCAGCCCCACGACGCGAGTCTCCGTTGGGCATCACCCTCCGGCCCGGGGCCCAGCACCAGGCCGAACAGCAACGCGGCCGCAGGGTAGGCCGGGAGCAGATAAACCCCGCGCTTGGAATCCGGAAGGAGGAAAAACGCGAAGACGACGAGAAACCAGACGACGAGAAAGCGCTGCGTGTCGTCGAGCGGTTTTCCGCGCCAAAGCCACCAGGCGACGGCGGGCAGGCTAAGGCTCCACGGAAACGCGCCCAGGAAGAACTGGCCGAACAGGTAGAACGGCCCGTGCGAATGGCCTGAGCCGAACCGGTCTGCATCGAGGACCCGGAAGACGTTCTCGCGCAGCGCGTGCGTCTCGATGAACGCGTCGCCCCCGGTCGTCCATGCGGCGGCGTACCAGAGGCCTGTGACGACGAAGACGGCGCCGACACCAGGGATCATGTGCAGGTCACGCACCGTCTGCCGGACGTTGCCCACTCGCGTCGTCGTCTGTTCGGGATCGACCGACGTGGCCGACGTGGGGGACGTGGCAGCGTAAACGAGGATGATGAGGATGGGGAGAAGCAGGCCGATTGGTCCTTTGGTAAGCGTTGCGGCGGCAAGTGCCGCGTAGAACGCGACCGATCTCGTGCGTGTCACCCCGGATCGATCCATGACCGCGTAGAGGAGTAGCGCGCCGGCGAAGAAGACGGAGAACGTCATGTCGACGCGTGCCGTACGCGCGGCGCGGAGCCACTCGAAGCTGAACGTGAGCGCGATCGCGGCGAGCCATCCACAGCGAATACGGCTCGCGTTCGCGGCGAAGGCGAACACGGCGAGCGTCATCGCGACCGCGAGAACCACCGACGGGAGCCGGGTCGAGAGCTCGTTCACCTGGCCGAGTGCGCTCGAACTCGCGAGTCCGAGCCAGTGGAAGAGGGGCGGCTTCGAAGGCACTTCGTCGCCGTTGCGCATCGGGAGGACGAGCCCGCCGTCGTGCGCCATCTCCCAGACCACCACGGCCTCGCGGGGTTCACCCTTGGTGTAGAACGGGAGCTCGGCGATGCCGAGAAGATTCGTGAGGCCGGCGAGTACGAGGACCGCAGCCCCGCCCGCCAGCACGACCAGGGTGCGCTTCATTCAGGCGGCCTCAGCTCCGGCGATCTCGAATGCGAAAGCGTGCGCGGAGGCGCTCGTCCTGGTCCTGCACGGACCCGGGACGCCGGGTCTCGGAGAGGAACTGGAAGAGCTGATGCAGCGACACGTCGTCTTGTTCTTCCGCCGCGACGCTCCGAGGATCTCGCGCACGAGACGTTCGATCTCGTGTTCGGGGATGACGAGGTCTCCGCGCCCGAGCGAACCGCTGAAGCTCGCCCCGAACGGTTCGAGTACCTTCCGCAGTCGCTCTCCGAACCTGGGCTCGTCCAGGACCATCGCGGCGACGCTATCACGACCGCCACGCCAAGGGGAGAATCCGATGCGTCGGGGTGCCGCTCTGGATCAGCCGAACATGCCCCGGTCTCGCTGCGGCGCGCCGGCTAGCTCGGACCCGCCGCCGCCGCGCATCTCGGCTTTCAGCCCATCGAGCCCGGTCCGAAGCTTCTCTTCGAAGAGGTCTAGCTCGTCTTGGCGGCGCTTCCGGATCTTGCCGAGCTCGGCGGTCCACGCGTCGTAGAAGCGCGTCACGCGACCCGTGATTGCCTGATACATCGTCGTGTTCGGTACGAACGAACCGCCGCAATGTGGGCAGTGGAGAACGGTGCCGGGCTTGATGAACTGGAATGGAACCTCGAACTGCCCGCTGCAGCGAAAGCAGTCGAGCGGCACTTCCCAGTCCTGGAGTGCGGGGACGCTGGCGACGAGGGCATCCTCGGGGCTCATCGCGGCGAATACCGCACCCGCGGCCGGCGCGGTTGCTCCGGCTGCTGCTGCGCCCGGCGCATCCCCCGCGGGCTCCGCACCCTCGGGGGCCGGCGGGGCCTCCTTGAAGCGCGACGGGAAATCCTCGGGGAAGGTCTCCTCGGGATGGATCTGCTTGGCGCGCTCCAACAGGACGGCCTCGGTCTCGGGGATCTTCGGGTCGGGCACGCAGCAATCGACCGGGCAGACGGCCGCGCAGGCCTCCGCGGCGAAGAAGCCCACGCATTCCGTGCACTTGTCCGGGACGATGTAGAAAAAGTCGTCCGAAATCGCGCCGTATTTGGCCCCGTCCAGCCCGTCGAACTCGACGCCCCCCTGGTAGATCGCGGTGTTGGGGCACTCCGGCTCGCAGGCGCCGCAGTTGATGCATTCGTCGGTGATGAAGGTGGCCATTTGCGCGAGGTTACCGACGGGCCCGGGAGCATTCAATCGAGCATCTTCCCGGGGCCCTGGCCTCGAACCTGGTCCCCAAATCTGCAATTGAGGCCCACCCGCGGCCGGGAAGGCCGCCCTTGGAGGAGAATATGGAAGACTACACCAAGTATTTGAACGACGGCGCAGACACTCTGGTCACGCTCGTCACGAATTGGGGCGTCCAGGTGGTCGGCGCGATCGCCGTTCTCATCGTGGGCCGTTGGGTTGCCGGGCGTCTGCGAAAAGGGGTGGTGCGTGGCCTCGAGCGGGCCGCGATCGACGCAGCGCTCCAGCCGTTCCTCTCGGGTGTCGTCTACTACCTGGTCATCATCGTCACGCTGGTCGCGGTGCTCGGGTTGTTTGGCATCGAGACGACGTCTCTCATCGCAGTCCTCGGCGGCGCGAGCGTCGGTATCAGTCTCGCATGGCAGGGAACGCTCTCGAACTTCGCAGCCGGGATGATGCTGCTGATCTTCCGGCCGTTCCGGCCCGGGCACTACGTGGAGGTCGCCGGTACCGCGGGGTCGGTCCGGGAGATCGGGATATTCTCGACGGTCCTCGCGACGCCCGACAACGTGCAGATCACCGTTCCCAATTCGTCGATCTTCGGAACGATCATCAAGAACTACTCCGCCAACTCGACGCGTCGAAACGACATCGTGATGGGCATCGCGTACACGGACGACATCGGCGTTGCGATGAAGACCATTCAGACGGTGGTCGAGGCGGACCCGCGCGTTCTCAAGGAGCCGGCTCCCGTGATCGCCGTGAGCGAGCTCGCGGATTCTTCGGTAAACATCGTCGTCCGACCGTGGTGCAACGCGACGGACTACGCGGCGCTGCGATCCGATCTCTTGCGCAACCTGAAGGAGCAGCTCGAGGCGGCGGGTTGTTCGATCCCGTTCCCGCAGACCGACGTCCACCTCTTCCAGGAGAAGGGCGCCGCTGCGAGCTGACGCCCGTTCTTCAGCGCACGTATCCGAGCGAGCGAAGCTCCTCGATGATTTCACCGTCGAGGTCGCTTCGCGCGACCGGTTTCTTTTCGTCGTCGTTGGTCGCGTAGGTTTCGATCGTCTGCTTCGTGCGGCCGGCTGCGTACTCTTCGGTGAACAGCTCGGTGAGCGGCCGGCCCCGGTGGTCGCGGGCCTGCGGCAGGTCGAGCGCGTAGAGCAGGGTGGGGAGGATGTCGAAGTGGGTGATCTCCCGCTTGGGTTGGGCACCCTTGTCGACCTGCGGGCCGGACAGGATGAGCGTGGCATTCTTGCGGTGTCCACCCGAGAGAAAACGCGCCTCGACCGAGTAGTCGTCGGCGCTTCGCTTCTTCGCGGAGGCGCGGAACCCGTGGTCTGAGAGCAGGATTACGAGGGCGTCTTCATCGATCAGCGGGAGCAGCCGGCCCGCGATCTCATCGACGTGCCGGTAATACGCCGGGATTACGTCGCCGAGCGCCTCGATCTGTTCGGCGGGGATCTCCCAGCGGTTCTTCTGGAACGGTTCGGGTTCGAACCACTGCCAGAAGCCGTGCCCGACGTAATCGGTGCCCTGCAGATAGACGGCCAGGACGTCGAGGTCTCGCTTGCGCGCGATCTCGAGCGCGCTGCCCGAATAGATCGAGTCTCGCCGGAAGATGTTCAGCAGGCGGTTCTGGAGCAGGTAGTGAACGGAGTAGCGCGGGTCGTCCTCGTCCAGGCTCTTCCATTCCCTGTCGAACTCATAGGTGGTGAACTTGTCGAGGATCTCGTCCCGGCGGATGTGCGGCACGTGGCGGAGCGGCTTCAAGAGGCCCGGGGGCGTCACATCGTTCTTGAACTGCCCACGCCAGGCGCGGTCGGAGACCATGAGCCCCACGTCGTTCTCCGCGGGCCAGGTCACCATCCAGCCGACGGTCGCGAGGTCGATGTCTCGTTCGCTCAAGATGTTCCAGAACGTCGGTCGCTTCCGGTGGCTCGAGTTGACCGGGTCGTCGCCGATCCTGAAGCCGGTGATGCCGTGCACCGTGGGCGGGACGCCGGTTGCGACGGTGGTCCAGACGACCGGAGACGACGTGCCGACGACGCATTCGATCTCGGTCAAGGTGCCGCGGTCGATCAGCTTCGCCAGGTTCGGCATCGAGCCGTCGGCGGTCCACCTGCGGACGAGCTCGGGGTCGAGGCCGTCGATGCCGAGAAGCAGAACCTTGGCCTTGCGGGGTCCGTCTTCGCCGTCCGGTGTGGGCTCGGCGGCGATCGCTCGGGGAGCGACGGTGGCGAGCGCGGCGAGGACCAGGAATGTGAGAAGGGAGTGGAATCGTCGGTGCATCATTGCAGCGAACGAATGTACGCGACGATGTTGATGATCTCACCCTTCGTGAGTTTCTTGCCGTACTTCAGCATGATCTCGGACTTGCCCACGCCCTCGCCGCCTTTTTCAGTGATTTCGATCATGAACTCGTCGGTGACCCCGTCCATGGCGCCGGGCGCGGTCCAATCCCGGATCTCGGGCTTCTCTTTCAACATGGGCAGGAGGTAGCCGTCGCCCTTGCCCTGTATGCCGTGGCACTGCGCACAGCCGTGCTTGTTGTAGAGCGTCTTTCCGGCGGCGGCGTCGCCGGCGGCGTAGGCCGCCTGCGCGAGGAGGAGAGACGTCGCGCCGGCCACCAGGGCCTTGAACACGCTCTTGGATCCGAGGCGCTCTCGATTCTCAGCTTGTCGTTGGTTCATCACACTCTCCACGTTCACTCGTAGGTTGGGAAGGTAGGCGTAGAGCGTCGTGAAGTCGGCTCGCGCCATCACGATCGCATCGAGGTCGGTGCGGGCGCGGACGGTGGCGGTGCGCGGGGCGTCGCTCAGAAGCGCCATCTCTCCGAAGTACTCACCGGCGCCCATGGTTGCGAGAACCTGGTCTTCCCCGTCGGGATCTTCGCGGATGGCTTCGACCTCGCCGGTCACGATCACGTAAACGAGATCGCCCGTGTCCCCCTGGCGGAAGACGGTCTCCCCGGCGTCGAAGTGAACCTCCGAAGTGCCGCGCGTGCGCAGGAAGTCGGTCGCCGCCACGAAGAGGGCGAGCGAGGCGCCCGCGACGATCGCGGCCTGCCCGATGATGAGGAACAGCGAGAGGGTGAGAGCGGTACAGATGTTCACCGCGACCAGCGTCAGGATCGCAGCCAGCACGATCAGCACCTTGGAAAGGAGGAGCACGCGTCCGCGCAGGCGCTGGCCGGGGAGGCGTACGAGATCGGGCGCGTTCATCCCTCGCCCTTTTCGGGGACGACCTCGACGACGATGTCGGCGAGCTTCGGGTGCGCGGGGCCGTGGCAGACGAGGCACGAGGTCACGGGTGCGCCGGTGTCCTCGTCGAGCTGCAGGAGGTTGTCGGAAATGGTCCGGTGAACACCTTGGCCGGATTCCAGGAAGCTCTTTGCGCCCGAATGACACTCCAGGCACGGGCCGTTGGTGTACGGCTGGTAGGTCTCGATCTGCTCGAGTCCGAGCGCCGTCGGGGAGGCCAGGAGCCAGTGGTAGAGGTGGGCGAATCCGCGGAACTTCGCTTCCGCCTCGCCCCAGACTCCGTAATCGGCGTGGCAGCGGTAGCAGGGATCGCGAGGGATGTAGCGCTCCGACGAGTGGACCGCCGCCAGGGTCGTGCTGGAGGAATCCAACATGTCCGCGACGTAAGGGTTCATCGCCGTGTGGCAGGAGTGGCAGAACTCCACGGACTTGGCCTGCTCGATGCTCGCGAAGGCTCCGAAGAGCATCATGAAGATCGGCAGGATCGTGAGGCCCAGGAAAAGCATGGTGCTCGCGGTCGCAGAGACGCGTCTCGTACTTTCGAGAATGGAGCCGACGAGGACCAGGACGAGAACGGCGATCGCCAGCGCCGTCGCGACCCAAACGCCGAGGTCGGCGAACCCGCTGGCGCTCTGGAGCGGGACTTCGATCGTCAGGTCCATGGTCGTGAGTTCCTACCATGTGCGGTCGCCGGGCTGAACGGGCTTGGTCGCCATGCCCGTTGCGTGGTAGGCCGCGCCCATGAAGCTCCTGCGAGCGGCATCGATCGTCTTCGGGCTTTCTCTGATCGCGCCTTTCCCCTGCCAGGCGGAAGGCGGACCGCATGAGAGCCAGGCGATGTTCCTGCGCTACTGCGGCAACTGCCATGGACCCGAGGGGACCGGGAATGGTGTCATGTCCGGCTTCTTGAAGAAGAAGCCGGCCGACCTGACCCAGCTCGCGAAGGCGAACGGCGGTGAGTTCCCGTTCCACAAGACGATGCGCTTCATCGACGGCACGCAGGACGTGAGCGCCCACGGGGATCCGGCCATGCCGGTCTGGGGCGAGGTCTTCAAAGCGGAGACCCGAGGCTCTCCCACCCAGCAGGCCGAGATCCGCGGCAAGATCCTCCTGATCACCGAGTACGTTCGCTCGATCCAGGAGGACTAGCCTCGCGGGCCGCAGTGGCACCGCGCTCGGTCGGCTCTTAGAATGCCCCTCTGTGAGGCCTGGGGTCGACGTCGTTGTGCCCGTGTTCGAGGCGCGGGAACACGTGGGGCGCTGCATCGCGAGTGTTCTGCGGCACGCGGGAGGCGACTTTCGTCTCGTGATCGTAGACGACGCGAGCCCCACGCCGGAGCTGCGCGCCGACCTCGACCGGATTGCGAGCGAGCAGGACCGGGTCGTCCTGCTCCGCAATGACGTCAATCAAGGTTTCGTCGTCAGCGCGAACCGCGGCCTGCGCCACGCGGATGGCCGCGACGTCGTGCTGCTCAACAGCGACACCATCGTGACCCGCGGCTTTCTTTCGAAGCTGACCGCCTGCGCCTACGAGGACGACGTCACGGGCATCGTTTCCCCTCTCACGAACAACGGAACCGTTTGTAGTGTTCCGCGGTTCATGGAGGACAACGAGATCCCGGCTTCGCTCACCGTGGACCAGTTCGGAATCTTGATCGAGCGTGCGAGCCGCCGCCGCCGCCCCGACCTCGTGACCGCAGTTGGGTTCTGCATGTTCGTTCGTCACGACTTGATTGCGCGCATCGGATTTCTCGACGAGGAGAACTTTCCGCGTGGC
Organism: Candidatus Binatia bacterium; assembly: GCA_029243485.1. Taxonomy (NCBI): domain Bacteria; phylum Candidatus Binatota; class Binatia (SeqCode); species Binatia bacterium. Next base: position 591,933 of record JAQWRY010000086.1, read on the forward strand.
TACGGTGAAGAGAACGACTACAGCGAGCGCGCGCGCGAGGCGGGGTATCGGATTCGACTCTGCGACGACCTGTTCGTCGCGCATAGCGGAAGCGCCTCCTTCGGCGGCGAGACGAGCGAGCGTCAGAAGGCGCACAACGACGTGATCGGCCAGATGTACCCCACGTATCATCAGCGGGTGCAGGAGTTCATCCGCGAAAACCCGCTCGCCGATCTGCATCGCGACATTCACTCCGAGTTGGACGGGTGGGAGCGAGCGGGCTTCTTCGGTCGGAAATTGCGCCTCCTCGGCCTCTGAGCGACCGATGCGAATCCTTCAGGTCTCCAACGGCTATCCGCATCGTGCCTACGGCGGGGTCGAGCTCCATACCTATCGCGTCGTGGGGGCGTTGCGTCAGCGCGGGCACGACGTGTCGGTCTTTACGCGCCTCAGTGACCTCGCGCAGGTGGACGGCTCGATCGTCGACGAAGAGGTGGACGGCACCCCGGTTCGAAGCGTGGTCAACGACTTCAAGGCCGGAGCGTTTCGCGATCACTACCTGAGTGCGGGCGTGGCGGAGCGGTTTGGGGAGTACCTGAAGGAAGTCGATCCGGAGATCGTCCACTTCCAGCATTTGATCGGGCTGTCGGCGGATCTGCCAGCGATCGCGCGAGCGCACGGGGCTCGGGTCGTCGCGAGCGTGTTGGACTACTGGTACGTCTGCCAGCGCGTCATGTTCCAGCATCGAGACGGGACGCGGTGCGGCGGGCCGGCGCACCAGAGCTGTGTCGACTGTGTCCTCGGCGGATCCGCTCCGGCGCGAGGGTGGTTCGAACGCACCCGCGACCGCCTCCGTACGACGTCGGCGGACGTCGCGGCGATGGGTCCCGAATCAAATCGTCATCGGTTTCGCGCGTTGCGCGACGCACTCGCGACGTTTGAGCGGATGGATACGTGTGCGGACTTCGTCGTCGAGGAGTTCGCGCGCCAGGGCATGCCGTTCCCGATCAATCGGACGCGGGTGATCGCCCTGTCGGTCGACCGGGAGGGTTTCCCGCCGCCGACGCCCCCCGCGGATCTGCCGGTTCGTGAGGAGCGTCCTCTCCGCGTGGGCTTCGTGGGTCACTCCCTTCATCACAAGGGCCCGCACGTTCTCCTCGAAGCGCTTCGCCTGCTGCCCGGGCGGCCGATCGAGGTGCAGTTTTGGGGGAAGCGCTGGCCGGATCATTCTTACGACGCGGGCTTTTCCGGGCTCCTAGAAAACGAGCCCCGCGCCGCCCATCGTGGCCGCTTCGCTGATGGTGAGCTTTCCCGGGTGCTGGGCGACGTCGACGTCCTGTGCGTGCCGTCGACTTGTCTGGAGACGTACGGTCTGGCGACGCGGGAGGCATTCGTTGCGGGGCGTCCCGTCGTCACCAGCGACCGCGGGGCCCTGCCCGAATCGGTGCGCGACGGTGTAGATGGTCTGATCTTCCCCGGGGAAGATCCATCCGCACTCGCCGCGGCCCTCGCGCGCCTGATCGACGAACCGGCGCTCCTTCCCGCCTTGGCGGCGGGCGCCACCGAGGCGTCGCAACGTGTGAAGTCCATGGACCAGTACGCCGCGGAGATCGAGGAGTTCCTCTACCGCTGACACAGGTCTTGCTGGACTTCTTGTCTTCGGCGGTGGCAGATTCCGACGATGCGTCGGATAGTCCTTCTCGTCGTGCTCGCTCTCGCGCCGGCGTGTTCTCGCACGACCGTGACGAGCGAGCCGTCGATTCTCGATTCCGTTGCGTGTGTGCGCAACGAAGTCGCAGATGAGCGAGCGGGCTTGGATGTGTGGAACGAGACGATGGATCGTTTCGAGCGGGGCGACGCGGAGAACCCAACGGCCTCGACCCCCGTTGTCTTCGTCGGCAGCTCGAGCATCGTCTTCTGGCAGACGGTGAAGGACGACATGGCACCGCTGCCGGTGCTGAACCGAGGCTTTGGTGGCTCGGCGACGCGCCAGGCGACGCACAACGTCGAACGGATCGTGCTTCCTTATGATCCCCGTGCGGTCGTTCTGTACGAGGGAGACAATGACCTCGCCTTTGGGATGAGCGCCGACTGCGTGCTGCTCGACATGCAAGCCTTCGTCGAGAAGGTCCATGCCGGGAAGCCCGGTGTGCCGATTTACATCCTCGCGGTGAAGCCCTCGATTGCGCGCGCGCATCTCTGGGAAGAGTCGGTCCGAGCCAACGCCCTCATCGCTGCGTTGGCGGAAGAGGATCCGGAGGTCACGTTTATCGACGTGGCAACGCCGATGTTCGATGAGGACGGGAAGTTGAACAAAGATCTCTTCGTTGCTGACGGGTTGCACATGAATGCCAAGGGCTACGCGATTTGGACCGAGGCGGTTCGACCGGTGCTTCTCGCCGATCTGAATTAGGAGCGAGCTGTGTCGGAATCGAAAGCGGGAGTCTGTGTCGTTACGGGTGTCGGGCCGGGGACGGGAGCGGCGTTGTGTCGTCGTTTCGCCAAAGGAGGGTACGCCGTTGCGATGCTCGCGCGGTCGGAGGAGCGGCTCCGGGAGCTCGAGTCCGAGGTCGCGGGCAGCCGGGCGTACCCTACCGACGTGACGGATCCCGATGCGATCCGCGCGACGTTCGAGAAGATCCGCAAGGAGATGGGACCGATCCAGGTTCTCCTCCACAACGCGGGCAACGCGAGCTTCGGTGACTTCTCGACGATCAGCGAGGACCAGTTCGAGGCGGCGTGGCGGATCAACAGCCTCGCTCTGCTCGTGTGTGGCCAAGAAGCGGCCCGGGACATGGTCGAGCAAGGAAGTGGTGCGATCCTAGTCACGGGTGCCACCGCGTCACTGCGCGGGGGTGAGATGTTCGCGGCCTTCGCGCCCGCCAAGGCCGCGCAGCGTTCTCTCGCACAGTCGATGGCGCGTCACCTCGGCGCGAAGGGAGTGCACGTCGCGTACGTGGTGGTCGACGGCGTCATCGACATGCCGACGACGCGCCAGTTCATGCCGGATCGTCCCGACGAGAAATTCCTCGCACCCGCCTCGATCGCCGAGACGTTCTTTCAGGTCGCTCACCAGGAGAAGTCGGCCTGGACGTTCGAGCTCGACGTCCGACCGTACGGCGAGAGCTGGTAAGCTGGGGGCTGCTAGCTCCCGATGCGCCGGAGCTGGTAGATGTTTTTCGTGATCGCCACGACCTCGCCGGTTTCGTCCTTGAGTTCGCACTCCCACTCGTAGTCGGCCTTGCCGTCGCGCTCGGCTCGTTCGGCAATTTCGGCGGCGTCCTTCGGATCGAGCCGGACCTCGACCGTAATGTCGGTCTTGGCTGGGCGACGGAAGCGGATGCTCATGTCCCTCACGATCGGGTAGAAGCGCGTTGCGTCGAAGGACGTCGCGAAGATCGCGCCCCCGGGCAGCTCGGCCAACGTGAACAGGGAGCCCGCGTACATGATCTGGACGTGGTTGATGTTCGGTTCGAAGGGCATCTTCATTTTCACGTAGCCCTTGTCGATCTCCACGACCTCGATGCCGGTGCGGGCGACGGCGGGGATGCCGGTGGCGAGGGACTTCTTGAGCTTGCCCTTCAATTCTTCGGTGAGTTCCATGGATGGATCTTCGCTTCTGGGAGGTTCGCTTTCCAGGGGTCGACGGGACGGGTACCCGCGTAGTACCTAGCTCTTCCTAAACCGCTCCCGTTCGGGACAGCCCATCGGATGGTTCTCATGAAGATCACGCACCACGCCCTGCTCGTTTCCCTCGCCGTACTGCTCGCTCCGCCCGCTCTGGCGCAAGAGGAGAAGGCGCCCGAGCCGATTGCCGGGGTTGCCGAGGCACTGCAGGAGGGCGAGGACGGCGCCGAGCCCGAGGCGGAACCGACGCCGGCCGTGAAGAGCTTCGATTGTGCCGTGGACATCGCCGGGGAGCGGTGCACGGTCCCTCTCAGCGAAGGGGATACGGTCGACGGGGCAGTCGCCTACAAGGCGCACACCGGCAAATGGGTAGATTTCGGCTGGGGCCCGTTCAACACGGAGGGGCAGGCCCACGGGTGTGACTGGGTTCTTTCCTTCCCCGATCGTCTCGTCGAAGAGCGTGGTTGCTTCGAAGCCGGCAAGCGGCACGGTCCGTGGGAGACGTGTCGACTTCGTTTGGATCCGAACGGCGGGGGTGTCGGCCCGGCGCCCGCGAAGTGCCCGACTACCGAGTACGAGATGGGTGTCATCGTCGTGAAGGCGAAGGAGCCCGACCCCGAGCTCGCCGAAGAGGATGCGGACGGCGACGAGGCGGTTGCGCCCCAGAAGGGTGTGAAGCCCGAGACCGACAAGCCCTCCGATTCGTAGTTCCTCATCCGTGTTCGCGAGGCGGTTGTGGGCGGCGGTGCTTCCCGCTTAGGCTCGCGCGATGGAAGCGTCCGAGCGGCCCGGGCGCGCGTCTCGCCGCCGAGGAAGTCCTGGAGCGCGCGCGAACGTTCTTCGCCGGCCACGCCGGGGCTGCACTGTCGTGCTGCGAGCCCACGCGGACGACGACCTCGCGGCAGCGGCTCGCACCTCGGATCTGAGCGAGCACGCTTCTGAGGGGACGTTGGTTAGTCTCGCGAATTTCGTTTAGTCGCGAGCGCCGAACCTCCCAAACCAAGCCGAAGTTCCACCGCGACTCACCAACCTCCCCTCGAGAGGAGCTAACGTCCCCTCGAGAGGAGCTCTGAAATGCAAAAGGTTTACGGGGCCCTGACCGGGCTCGTCTGTGTCTCCTGGGGTGCTTCGGGCATCATGGGTCTGACGGGAGCCGAGCAGATCATGGAGGGCCTGGCCGCCCTCGGATATCCGGCCTACGTCGCGACGATTCTGGGTGTCTGGAAGCTCCGGGCGGCGGTGGTGCTGCTCGCGCCCGGTCTCCCCCTGATCAAAGAATGGTGCTATTCTGGGCTGTTTTTCGACCTCACGGGGGCTCTCGCCTCCCACCTATCTGAACGGGGACGCGCCAGCGGATCTGCTGCCGCGGCTGATCGTTCTGGCGCTCGTGACCGGGTCCTATGCCCTCCGGCCGGCGGACCGCTGGCTGGTCTGGCGAGGGGCGGACTACCCGGTTGCTGAAGGTCGGGAGCCCGGGTAGGTTGCCTGGATCGGTGGCCTGCCGCTCGGCGGGCCGACTTCTGCCCAGCACCAGCATCAGGATTGGTGCCCGGGGCCCTGTTTGAGAGGAAAAAAGCACATGAAGCTCACGTTTCGTTCGACGGCTATCGCCGCGTGCGCTGGCCTGATGGTCGCTGCGCTGTCGTTTACTCCGGCTGCTGCCCAGGGGGATCGCAACGCGAAGATCCTCGGAAATCTGAAACTCAACATGCCTCAGCTGGGGGACATGACCCCGGAGATGGGCGCCATCACCCCGAGTGGGATCGAAGGCCTCGACCAGGGTTCGTTCACCGTGCGTGGCCGCCCGTACACCTTCCTCGTCACCTCCGACGACAAGAAGCTGTGGCTCCTCCAAGGCGACGCCATGGACGTGAGTAAGGGTGAGGCAGAGATCAAGGTCGCGCTCGCAAAGCGCGAGGAGGAGAAGAAGAAGGAAGCCGCCGAGCGCACCCAGAAGCTCGCTGCTTCGCTCGAGGGCCGTCCGTTCCGGGGCAAGGCCGACGCGGAGGTCACGATCGTCGAGTTCTCCGACTTCCAATGCCCGTACTGTACGCGCGGTGCCAACACGGTCGACCAGATCCTCGAGAAGTACCCGGACGACGTGAAGTTCGTCTTCCAGCACTTCCCGCTGAACTTCCACCCGTGGGCCAAGCCCGCCGCAATCGCTGCGAACTGCGCGGGCAACCAGGACCAGGAAGCGTTCTGGGTTCTGCACGACGCCTACTTCAAGAACCAGAAGGCGCTCAAGCCCGAGAACGTCGTGGCCAACAGCAAGGATTACTTGAAGGGCAGCAAGGTCGACGTTGCTGTCTGGGAGAAGTGCGCGGGCGACACGAACTCGGCCGAGTACAAAGCCGAGGCCGCCAAGGTCGATGCGGACATGAAGTTCGGCCAGTCCATGGGCGTCTCCGGGACGCCGGGCTTCTTTGTGAACGGCGAGTTCCTGAACGGGGCGCAGCCGATCACCGCGTTCGTTCCGCTGATCGAGAAGGCGAAGCAGTCCGGCTCCTGATCGGACGCATCTGAAGAAAATGGGGGACGCACTTCGGTGCGTCCCCCATTTTTGTTTCTGGATCCCGCGGCTCGTGACGCTAGCGGTTCGACCGTAGTCCGCGGGTCACCGTGGAGAGCACGCGCAGCCACACGTCGATGGCTTCTTCGCGCTCGACCTCGCCGGCGCGCACGCGCGCGTGGAGGGTGTTGAGGAGATACAGACCGGCTTCCATTGCCACGTCCGCCTCGAGTTTCGTCATGCCGATGGCTCGCAGGGGCTGGTGCCAGCGCACGTCGTACTCCTGACGAAACGTCTTTGCGTGGTCTTTGATCTCGCGGCCGAGGTTCGGAGTCGACCGAAGGATGAGGCCCGCTGGACCCATCAGGTCGAGGCCCTCCCAGATCAAAGCCGTCAGCGCCCGCGAGGCAGGCGGGATCTTGCCTTCCGGAGTTTCGACGAACCCTCGTATGCCCTCGTCGATCAGCTCAGCCGAGAGGGCTCCCATCTGCCGGTAGTACTCGGTGAGAACCGCCATGAGGAGATCCTCGCGACGCGGGAAGTACCGGTAGAAGAGCGTCCGTCCGCAGCCCGCCATCTCGGCGACGCGGGGGACACGGACCGCCTCGACACCTCCCTCGACGATCAGTTGTTGCGCGATCTCGATGAATTGCCTCCGTCGGCGTTCGCCGGCGGTCCCAGTTGCGCTTGTCGCTGCGGTGGATTCGTCGGTCATGGCGCGTCTCTTCCGATGCTTGACGAATTGTAAGTCGTCCCCATTCTCTGTCTCGAGGAAAAAGGTTCGATGTCTGGTCTATACCTCCGCGGCCTCCGCGAATAGGCAATCAGCGTCGAGCCAGCCCTGCCAGGTCCAGGGGCGCGTCCGGATCACCCTCTCACAGGTCTGTAGAACGTCCGCCAAGAGAGCTTCCGGTTCCGAGCCGCGAGCGCGGGCATGGAATTCCAGTACGCGCCGATCGTCTTCGATCCGGCCGTCGTACGGAATCACCGGCGCGTCGTGCTTCGCCGCGAGCCGTAGAAGGCCTACCGGAAGCTGAAGAGGCCGGCCGAGGAGCGTGGCCGACGTGTGATCGCGAAGCTCGAACGCGGCGGGAGAGACATCGAGGAGGGCTACGACGACTCCACCGTCGCCCAGATGGCGGTCGAGCGCACCGCGAGTGCGCGGGCCGGGCTTGATGAACGGTGGGCTCAGGTGCCGCTCGAGGTAGCGCATTCGCATGTTCTGCATCGCCGCGTCGTAACCCTTCAAACGCTCGCGCGGAGGAACGTGAAGGAACGTCGGCGTGAACCCCCGCGCGCGAAGGACGTCGAAGACGCGGAAGCCGCCGGAGAAATGGAAGGACGTCACCACTGCCGGCCCTGAGGCCGGGAGGTTCTCGGCTCCGACGACCCGCGTCGAAGCCAGGCGGCGGGAGTCGCTCCAGGCCACCGAAGTCACTGCGTCGAGATCGTCGCAGGCCATCTCGGCCACGAAGGCGTCGCCGGCCGCTGCGGCGAGGTGTTCGTCGCCGAGGAGGTCGCGGGCCTTCTGCGTGACGACGCTGCCGAGCCATCGCCGACGGTCCCCGCCGAGCACGGGAGTCAGGCGCCGGGTGAGCGCGTACCCGGCCTGACTTGGGAGTATGGCCGCCGCGCGCCGTAGGAGCAGGTCGGACGATTCAAACATCAGGACACCGGTGTGACGACGGTATCGCCGGAGGGCACACGGATTTCGAACACGGTACCGGACTGAGAGAAGCCGCTTCGAGCGAGAGGTTCGCCGTCTGCCCGAGGTCGCAGCGCGGTGAGGAGGTGGACCGCCGCACCCGAGGCGGACACGCGGAGGGGCGCAAGCGTATCTTCGGTCCCCCAGGCTACGTCGACCGCGAGGTGAGCCGTCGAGGTTGCCGCGTCCGGGTTCTGATGCCGTGCGAGCGACGTATCGTTCTGGCGCCAACCGTCGTCGCCGCC